>CAZMXB010000031.1:0-27420 GCA_964569855.1 uncultured Rhodoferax sp. | reverse complement strand
GCCGTCGGTCAAAGGGGTAGAGTTGCCGGGGGTCAAGGTGCCCTGGCCGGGTGCGACCTTCTTGTCGAACACGGGTTTCAACGAACGCAGCTTTTCGATCGTCAGATCGGCGCGCAGGTTGTTGTCTTTGGTGACGCCCTTGAACGGTGTCATCAGGTCGGTGAAGAAGCCCTGGTCATAGGCCTTGGCCAGGTTCTGGTGGCTTTTCAGCGCCAGTTCGTCCTGCGCTTCGCGGGGTATGGCCCATTCGCGCGCCATTTGCTCGGCATGCTCACCCATGGAAAAACCGGTGCGCGGTTCGCCATTGCGCGGCAGCGAGGGCTGAATCAGCATCGCCGGACGAATGCGTGCTGCGACGGCCAGGCGCTGGGCGCCGGTCTTGGCGCGGGACAGGTCCAGCAAAATCTTGCGCAGCTTTTCGTTCAATGCAATCGGTGCATCGGATGTGGTGTCCACGCCGCCCGCAATGCCGGATTCGATATGACCCAAGGCGATCTTGTTGGCCACAATCATGGCGGCTTCCAGCCCGGTACCGCAAGCTTGCTGGATGTCAAAGGCCGGGGTTTCGCGCGCCAGCGTGGTGGACAAGACGGACTCGCGCACCAGGTTGAAATCACGCGAATGTTTCATCACTGCACCGGCGACCACATCACCCATGCGCTCTCCGTGCAGGTTGAAGCGGTCCACCAGACCTTGCAGCGTGGCGGTCAGCATCTCCTGGTTGGAGGCTTGGGAATAAACCGTGTTGGAGCGTGCGAAGGGAATGCGGTTACCGCCCAGAATGGCGACGCGGCGAATGGGGGTTGTCATGGAATTCTCCTTGTTTGTTGCAAACAAAATAAGCGGCGGGTTTGCGGGACGTATGCTATTTTTTTAGTAGCTGAGTTGGCCGCGAAGATGAGGGCGAACGCCCTTAATGTCGCGCACTTCAAACTGTGCGCCGTGGGGGGAACGCTCGGTCCACAGCCCGGCACGCCCGGGCAGGAGCAAGGGGGTTTTAAACTCCACCGCCACAGATGCGCGCTCCAGCGGGTGCGCTGGCAGCAGGTACGACAGGGCGCGGGCTTTGGTCCACATGCCATGTGCAATGGCGCGCTTGAAGCCAAACAACCTGGCGGTTACAGCCGTCAAATGGATGGGATTGCGGTCGCCTGACACGGCGCCGTAACGGCGGCCGATGTCAGCGGGGGCCGTGAATTCGGTCTGGCAGGACAAGGATGTATCCGACGTCAACTGGCTCGTGAAGGGCTGGCCCGCCGTCTCCTTGACTCCTATACGCAACAGGCTTTGTGTGGCGCTCCACACCAGTTCGCCGCGACGCAGAATGCGCAGGTCCAACGTAAAGCCCTGGCCTTTTTCATGGGTGAACAGCTTGCCTGCCCCCATCTCGACGCGCACCACATCATCCGCAAACAACTGCTTGTGCTGCTCAATGGTGTTGGCCAGGTGCACTGTGCCCATGGCGGGCCAGGGGCAGGCGTCGGAACACATATAGGCCGTGACCAGCGGAAATGTCAGCAATTGCGGGTAGGTCAGCGGAACCCCTTGCCCGACGTGGAAGCCGCACAGGGCCGAGTAGCGGCCAATGTGCTGTGCGTTCATCTTCACCTGAGACCGCACCAGTTCTGCCGTCGGCAACGTCTTGACCAGGCCGGGGCGCTTCGCCCCGGTGCCCAGCGCGCGAAAGAAGGTTGCTGCCAGGCTGGGTGTTTCGGTAACTTCAATGGGTTGCATGGTCAGGCTCCAATCAGGCTTTGGCCGCAGACGCGCACGACATTGCCGGTCAGGCCGCCGGACGCAGGGGACGCAAACCAGGCAATGGCCTCGGCCACATCCACGGGCTGACCGCCCTGCCCCATGGAGTTCATGCGGCGGCCCGCTTCGCGGATGGCGAATGGCACGGCGGCCGTCATCTGGGTTTCGATAAAGCCAGGTGCGACCGCATTGATGGTTATGCCCTTTTCCGCCAGAACCGGTGCCATGCTTTGCACCATGCCGATGACGCCAGCCTTGGACAGCGCGTAGTTGGTCTGACCCAGGTTACCGGCAATGCCGGAGATGGACGACACACACACGATACGGGCACCGGCCTTCAATGCACCGGCCGCCACCAGCGCGTCATTGATACGCTCCTGGGTGGACAAATTGACGTTAACTACGGCTTGCCACAAATGGTCTTTCATGTTGGCAATGGTCTTGTCGCGCGTGATACCGGCGTTGTGCACAACCACATCCCAGCCGCCGTCGGCCAAGGCCGCGTCCACCAGGGCTTGGGGCGCTTCTGCGGACCCGATGTCCAGGGCCAAGGCCTTCGCACCCAGGCGCGTGGCCACTTCGTCGAGACCCGCCTGGGCCTGTGGCACATCCAGGCAAATGACCTGTGCACCATCGCGTGCCATGACTTCCGCAATCGATGCGCCAATGCCGCGGGAGGCACCGGTCACCAGAATCCTTTTACCTGCCAAAGGCTGGGCCCAATCGATGGCGGCGCCTGCAACGGTGCTGGGTACGGTCAGGCGCACCACTTGCGCCGACACATAGGCCGAACGCGGTGATAGCAAAAAGCGCAGTGTGTTCTCCAACTGGTCTTCGGCACCCTCGGCCACGTAAACCAGTTGCACGGTGATGGCGCGCTTGAGTTCCTTGGCCAGCGAGCGCGTCAGGCCTTCCAGCGCGCGCTGGATGGTGGCTTGGCGCGGGCTGGCACAGTCCTCGGGCGGGCGACCCAGCACAACTACACGGCCGCAGGGCAACACGGAGCGCGCGGCATCGTGGAAGAAGTTGTAGATCGCGTCGGACTGCGTGCTCTCAAGCAGCCCTGTGGCGTCAAATACCAGCGCCTTGACTTTTTCACCGGGTTGGTCGGCGACGCCCCAGCGTCCGGTCATCATGCCGGCTTCGTTGGCCAAGCCCGTCCACTGCGGCAGGCTGTTGTGCGCCACGGTTTGGGCATCCATGGATTTGAAAGTGGCAACCAAAGCGCTTAGAAGTTGGGGATTGGCGCCAGCACCGATCAATACACCGCCCTTGATGACGGGTTGACCAGTCTTGAAGCGCTCCAAAGGCAGGGGTTGGGGCAGACCCAGCATCGCCGCGATGCGTGAGCCCAAGGTTGAGTTGGCAAAGCCAAGATACGAGTCGTTCATGAGAGGGAGCTCCTGTTGGGCGCGATGGTACCGACCAATTGGTCATTTGGCGTAGGGCGTTCTGCCTAACCGGATATTGCAGTGCGTCATACGGGGACCCGCTTGGGCGGCAAGGTGTAGGTCAATATGCGTTTCATCACGGTCCCGTACTGCTTGAAGAGACTGCCAGTGTTGTAGAAAAGGCCGTATTTACGGCAAAGCGCCTGGATCTGCGGCGCCACTTCCGGGTAGCGGTGGGCGGGCATGTCCGGGAACAGGTGGTGCTCGATCTGGTGACTCAGATGGCCACTCAAGATGTGGAAAAAACGCCCACCGGTGAGATTGCTGGAGCCCGAGAGCTGGCGGATGTACCAGTCGCCCCGGGTTTCGTTTTGCGTATCTTCCTCCCGGTAGATCGCCACACCCTCGGTGAAGTGACCACAGAAAATGATCAGGTAGGTCCACAGGTTGCGGATCAGATTCGCGCAAAAGTTGCCGGCCAACACCCGCGGCGCGCTCCACAGAGCGAGCGCCGGGAACAGCAGGTAGTCCTTGAACCAGACCTTGCCCACCTTGGTCAAGAACCGGTCCAGCCGTGCCTTGAATTCGGCCTTGGGCATGGCGCCGTGTTTGTAACGGCCAATCTCCAGATCGTGCGAACCCACGCCGTACTGAAAGCCCATGGCCAGCATCAGATTGGCCAAGGGCTGGAACCAGTGGCGGGGCTTCCATTTCTGCGCGTCCGTCATGCGCAACAGCGAGTAGCCCAGGTCACGGTCCTTGCCCAGGATGTTGGTGTAGGTGTGGTGGGTCACGTTGTGTGAATGGCGCCACTGCTCGCCGTCGCAGGCGATATCCCACTCAAAGGTTTGCGAGTTCAGCGACGGGTCGCCGGTCCAGTCGTACTGGCCATGCATCACGTTGTGACCAATCTCCATGTTGTCCAGAATCTTGGCGTTGGCCAGGGCCAGCACACCGGCCGCCCAGCTCAGCGGCCCGATGCCGAAGTGAAGCAGCGCTCTGCCACCAATTTCGCTGGCACGGCTGATGCGAATCATGTTGCGCATGTGGTCCACATCGGACTGGCCCAGTTTGTTCATGACACCGTCGCGGATGGCGTTGACCTCGCGCTCGAACGCAGCGACCTGCTCGCGGCTCAGGGTGGTGGGTGTGGCAAAGCTCATGGAGTATTCCGGTCGGGTTTAGGTTTTTTGGGGGGTGTGTTGCGGATGTCTACAGAGCCAGCGCCACATCAGAGCGAGCGGTGGAGATACACAGTCGGATCAGTTCATTGGGTGCCGACGAAACTTCGCCTGTCTGCAGGTTCTCGACCGTGCCGCTGGTCTTGACGCACTGGCATGAGCGGCAAATGCCGATGCGACAGCCGTGCTTGGGCGACAAGCCCGCGCGTTCAGCTTGCACCAGCAAGGGGTCCGTCCCCTGCGTACTGAAGGTTGCACCACTTACCAGCATGGACACCTGCACCGGTGTGCCGGGCGCGGTACTGGGCAATAGAGGTGCGCCGACAAAGCGTTCGCTGTTAAGAGGTACGGCAAACCCTTGCTGCTCCCAATACTGGGACATTGCATCCATGAATCCATTGGGGCCACACATCCAGGTGCTGCGCTGTGCCAGATCAGGCACTTCCAACGCCAACATCTGCGGCGTCAAGCGACCCTCTGTCGCGCTGTAGTGCACGACCAGGCTCAGTTCGGCGAATTCTCCGGCAATGGTGGCTAGTTGTTTGGCAAAGGTCAGATCGTCCGGCGCGTGGCACACATGCAGGAACACCACATCGCCCCGGTAGCGCCTGGCCCGCAGGTCCCGCAGCATGGCCATCACCGGCGTAATGCCGCTCCCCGCACTGAGCAGCAGCATCTTGGACGGCAGTTCGTCGGGCAATACAAATTCCCCCAGCGCCTGGCTGAGTGTCAAAACATCGCCCAGCTTCACCGCGCCGTGCAGATGGCGAGACACCAGCCCCTGGTCCTGGCGCTTGACGGTAATCGCGATGTGACGGGACCCCGGTCGTGACGAAAGGCTGTAGGCCCGCTCGACCCGGCGCCCGGCTATCTCCATTTGAACCCGCACAAACTGGCCTGCCTGTGCGCCGAGCCACAGCAAATTGGGTTGCAACACAAAGGTTTTGGTGGATGCGGTCTCGTCGAGGATGCGCACCACGCGGGCCCGCACCTGGGTCAAAGACAACAGAGGATGCACAGCGGTCAAAGCCTCTTCCACCGCGCTCAAACGGACGATGGATTCGACCCAGGGGTTGCGTAATGCGGCCACCAGCGGGGCGTTGACCCCATGGGCCAGGCGCGCGGCCCGATTGTGGTGCAGCGCCGCGGATGTTGGCAGTTGAATAACGGGGGGACTGTTGTGCGACATGTGAATCTCCGGTTTGCCGCCGCGCAATGCGGCTTCGAGTACGAACACGGCTTTATTGTGTACATACGTACACTCAAAGTCAATATTGGAAGTTTTGTTTAGAGAGGAACGTCCATTGATCGCCAAAGGAATAGGCAAATGGCGCGCGGTGTACCGCATGGCTAAAATACAAACGTACACAATTACCACGACCATGACCAAACCTACCGCCCTGACCGAACGCAAGGACAAGCTGACCCGCACGGAGCGCAAAGACCTGACACGCAACAGCCTTTTGCAGGCGGCCTTGTCCCTGATCGGTGAAGGACGCAGCTTTACCAGCCTGGGAATCCGCGAAATCGCGCGCGAGGCCGGCATGGTGCCCAACGCCTTCTACCGACACTTTCGCAATACCGACGAACTCGGTCTGGAACTGGTGGAAGAGATGGGTGTCACCTTGCGCCGGTTGTTGCGCGAGGCCCGCCAGACCGGGGTTACACAGGTTGATATCGTTCGCCGGTCGGTGAAGGTTTACCACCAGTACGTGATCGAAAACCGCCTGTTGTTTCTGTTCGTCTCCAGCGAACGCTCAGGGGGGAGCCGCATTCTGCGCATGGCAATTCGCAACGAGGTCAGCCACTTCACCAATGAGATGGCACAGGACTTTCGCCGGCTGGGCGCCTACAAGGACATGTCCACCGCCAGCGTGCAAATGGTTTGTGGCCTGATCGTCACCACGATGCTGGCGGCAGCCCCCGAGATTCTGGATTTACCCCCCGAACAACCACTACTCGAAGGCGAAATGATGGAGACTTTCGTCAAACAGTTGCAGCTCGTACTGCTGGGTGCCTCCGTCTGGAAAGACAAGCCGCGCCCGCAGTGAATCGCCCTCTGGGATAATTGACGTATGACAATTACCTACAAAGACGCAGAAGGCATTCAAGGAATGCGCATCGCGGGGCGCCTCACCTCTGAAGTGCTGGACTACCTGACGCCGTTTATCAAGCCTGGTGTCACCACCAACGAAATCGACAAACTGGCGCACGACTACATCACCCAGGTGCAAGGGGGAATACCGGCACCGCTGAATTACAAGGGCGGCGGTAACCGGCCTTACCCAAAATCGGTGTGCACATCGGTTAACCATCAGGTTTGCCACGGCATTCCAAATGACAAACCACTTAAGAAGGGCGATGTGCTCAACGTCGACGTCACTGTGATCAAAGACGGCTGGCACGGTGATTCCAGCCGCATGTTCATGGTTGGCGAGGTATCGATTGCTGCCAAACGGTTGGCCCGTGTTACCTATGAAGCCATGTGGAAAGGCATCATGATGGTCAAGCCGGATGTTCACCTCGGTGATATTGGCCATGCGATTCAACAGTTTGCAGAAGGTCATGGTTTCAGCGTGGTACGAGAGTTTTGTGGACACGGCATAGGACGGGTATTCCATGAAGAGCCGCAGGTCCTGCATTACGGCAAGCCCGGCACACTGGAAAAGCTGGTGACGGGCATGACCTTCACCATCGAGCCCATGATCAACGCCGGCAAAAGAGATATCAAGGACGGGCCAGAGAAAGACGGCTGGACCATTGTGACCAAGGACCATTCGTTATCGGCCCAATGGGAGCACACCATTCTTGTGACCCCCACCGGCTACGAGGTGCTGACACTATCGGCAGGCGCCCCTGCCATTCCGGACTTTGTGCCCCGTCTGGCAACAGCCTGAGATTGTTCGGGCACCGGTTATCCTCCCATGGCTGATCTCCAGGCAATTCGAGCCGAATACCGCACCCAGAAAGCGCTGCTGCTTGCGGCAGTTGGCAAACGGAGATCCAATGGACGCGATGCGCACGAGTCCCTGAGACGAATGTCGCAGTTGGCTGATGGTGTATTGCGCCAATTGTGGGATCACGCCGGCATGCAATCCCCTTTTGCGTTGTTGGCGGTCGGTGGATTCGGTCGCGGCGAACTTTTTCCCCACTCGGATGTGGACGTGTTGGTGCTGATGCCCGACAGGTTTGATCCTGAAAGCGACCACCCCTTAAAGACTCGCATCGAGGCATTTATTGGTGCATGCTGGGACAGCGGACTCGAAATAGGGTCTAGCGTGCGCACCCTCAGCAGTTGCCTGGCCGAAGCCGAAAAAGACGTCACCATTCAGACAGCGCTGCTGGAAAGTCGTCTGGTCACCGGCAATTCCGATCTGATGCTGCAGTTTCAAAGGGCTTTTGCAGCGGCCATGGACCCCAAGGCTTTTTTTATCGCCAAGACGCTGGAACTACGCCAGCGCCATACCAAGTACGAAAACACGCCCTATTCGCTGGAGCCCAATTGCAAGGAATCACCTGGCGGACTGCGTGATCTGCAGGTCATCCTGTGGGTTGCCAAGGCGGCCGGCTTTGGCAATAGCTGGAAAGATCTGGCAGCCAATGGTCTGGCCACTCCGTTTGAAGTTCAGCAAATCCTGCGGAACGAATCATTGCTGACCCGCATTCGCGCCCGCCTGCACCTGATCTCCAACCGGCGAGAAGACCGGCTGGTGTTTGACATGCAAAATGCGGTCGCAGAATCCTTTGGTTATGTGACCGCTTCGCCAGAACCGTTCGACCGCAGCGGCGCTACAGTCCGGCACACTTTCGTCCGCGCCAGCGAAACATTGATGCGGCGCTACTACTGGGCGGCCAAGGCAGTCGCTCAGTTGAACCAGATTTTGATGCTCAACATCGAGGAGCGGCTCAATCCATCGACCCACGCACCCCGGTGTATCAATGCCTACTTCAACGATAAAGCCGGCATGATTGACGTGGTCAGTGATGACCTGTACCAACGTCAGCCCCATGCCATTCTGGCGACGTTTCTGGCTTACCAGACCACGATAGGTGTCAAGGGGCTGTCGGCCCGCACTTTGCGCGCGTTGTACAACGCACGCAACTTGATGGATTCGGATTTTCGGCGCGACCCGGTCAACCGCGAAACCTTCCGCAGAATCGTCATGGAGCCCGAGGGCATTACCCATGCGATGCGGCTGATGAACCAGACCTCGGTACTGGGCCGCTATCTGTGGGTGTTTCGCCGCATCGTCGGTCAAATGCAGCATGACCTGTTTCACGTCTACACGGTGGACCAGCACATTTTGATGGTGCTGCGCAATATGCGCCGCTTCTTCATTGTGGAACACGCGCACGAGTACCCGTTTTGCTCCCAATTGGCCAGCGGCTGGGACAAACCCTGGCTGCTTTACATTGCGGCCCTTTTCCATGACATTGCCAAGGGGCGCGGCGGCGACCATTCAGAACTTGGGGCCATTGAGGTACGCCGCTTTTGCAAACAACATGGCGTCGACAGTGAAGATACCCAGCTCATTGAATTTGTGGTGCGTGAACATCTGTCCATGAGCCAGATTGCTCAAAAGTCAGACCTGAGTGACCCCAAAGTCATCGCCGATTTTGCCCGGCGTGTTGGCAATGAGCGTCAGCTGACAGCCTTGTATTTACTGACAGTCGCCGATATCCGGGGCACATCACCGAAGGTCTGGAACGCATGGAAAGGAAAGCTGCTGGAGGACCTCTACCGTTACACCAGCCGCGCCTTGGGTGGGCATGCGCCAGACCCGGACGCTGAGGTGGAATCCCGCAAGCGTGAGGCTCTGGTGATGGTTGCCATGCATTCGCTGCCCTTTGAAGCGCACAAACCGCTCTGGGATACGCTCGATGTGGGTTATTTCATGCGCCACGACGCGGCCGACATTGCCTGGCACACGCGGCAGTTGTCGCGCATGGTTGGTGCCCATAAAACGGTGGTCAGGGCTCGCCGTTCACCGGCTGGGGAGGGCCTGCAAGTACTGGTGTACACACCTGACCAAAGTGACCTGTTTGCCCGCATTTGTGGATACTTTGACCGGCGGGGATTCAGTGTGTTGGACGCGAGAATCCACACGGCAAAAAACGGCTATGCGCTGGATACGTTCCAGTTGGTCACATCGGCTCCGCCCGAGGAATACCGGGAAATTACCAGCATGCTCGAAAATGATTTAGCCAAGGTCATCGCCGATGCAGGCCCCTTGCCCAAACCCGGCCGTGGTCGCGTGTCGCGCCGGGTCAAGAGTTTTCCGATCGCGCCCAGGGTCACACTGACCCCGGATGAAAAAGGACAACGCTGGCTACTCAACATCTCGGCCAGTGACCGGGTCGGTCTGCTTTACAGCGTGTCCAGGGTGCTGGCGCGTCACCACCTCAACCTGCAATTGGCAAAAGTGGCCACTCTCGGTGAACGGGTGGAGGACACCTTTCTCATTGATGGTCCGGAGTTGCAGCACAACAAAAAGCAGATTGAAATCGAAACCGAGTTGTTGGAAGCTTTGTCCTCCTGAGTGGTTTGATCCGCTGGCGCGGGCTAGTCTGTTCTCTCCACGTTTATGACCTAGCCCGTCATATACTGGTCTCTTCGCCGACAAGGAACCGGCGTCCGATTCACTCACCAATGCCCACGAGACTAAGGTTCTAGGATGCCAACTCCCAATGCACAGGAATCGCCCGAGCGCGACCTGACCGACGCCAGCCTGCGAGAGGAACGCGAAAAAGCCGACCGGGAAATGACGGCAACGCGAATGGCCCTGGAAAGAGACGCCGACGCCGTCGTCGAGCAAGCCCGCGAAAATGCGGACGCGATCATGGTAGCGGCTCGCGAAAAAGCGGACGAAAAAACCAGCGAGAAGGCGAACAGCCCGACGCACCTGGAAACCCGATCCACCATCGCATGGGATCGAGAGGTTGAGGACCAGGCTTTGTACGACGAGCGTGCTGAGGCGGACCGCAGCGTTCGCCGCGAACGCGAGGCGAGGACTCGCATGCTGACCCGGCTTTTGCCTCTCGAGCGCGATGCGACCGATCAATACCTGCTAACCGAGCGCGCCCGTTCCGACGACGCACTGGCAACCCGTGACGATTTCCTCGGCATGGTCTCCCATGATTTGCGTGATTTGCTGAACGGGATCGTCGTGAGTTCGCAGTTCCTCTCCCAAAAGCTCGAGAAGCAGGGTGACAGCGAGCAGATGCTCATCGAGACGGCACGCATCGAGCGGTATGGTGCGCGTATGAACCGATTGATTGGCGACCTGGTTGATGTTGCGAGTATTGATTCCGGCAAACTGGCCATGCACGCGCTTCCGGGCGACGCCTCTGCGCTGGTTGCCGAGGCAGTCGATGCCCTGCAGGCATCCGCTGCAGCAAAGGGCATTGCGCTCGAAGAACATAGTCCGCAAGAACCTTGCGCGGCTGATTTCGACCATGACCGCATGTTGCAGGTGCTCGCCAACCTGATCGCCAATTCGGTCAAGTTCACCCCCGAGGGCGGCAGAATCCGTGTGCACTGCAAACGCCTGGGCGAATCGTTTGAATTCTGCGTGAACGACACCGGTGAAGGAATCCCCATAGCAATGCTGGAAGCAGTATTCGAGCGTTTCTGGCAGGTCGGCAAGGACGACCGGCGTGGGCTGGGTTTGGGCCTGTACATCTCGCGGTGCATCGTGGAGGCCCATGGCGGCACGATACGGGCGGAAAGCAGCCCTGGTCAAGGCACGCGGATGTATTTCACACTACCGATCCGCGCCAATCAAAATTCTTGATGAAGGCGTTTATTGGCGTGAGTGCTTGAAAACCTTGGCCGCAAAACGCTGCGCAACGCTGATGTGACGAGGACCGGGCACCCATTCAAAAATCTCACCGGCCTGAACGGTTCCGGGTGAGTCCACCGACAAATAGAACCCGCAAAAACCACTTTGCGCCATGGTCCTGGAGGCGGTGTTGAATCCCATCGCGGCATTGAACTTGAAACAGGGCTCACGTGGCTGCTCCACGCGCAGCACGCAATGCGGAAAACGCAGCACGTCGCCCACCCATACATCTGATTCCAGCAATCCGTTCAGGGTCAGGTTTTCACCCAGGGAGCCGTGGGGCAACGCGGTATCGATGCCAGCCACACCGGCAATACGGCGCGCGTCCATCCAGAAGCCATAGTGCTCTGCCGGGTAGGCATAAACCGCTTTTTCCAGCCCTCCGTGGACCGACAAATCGGCCTGCTCGTCACCGTGCAAGCCCAACGGTTTGACATCCACCGGCCCCGTCACTGCGGTCTTGTGGATGGCTGTCAGGATGGAGCGCCCTGAAATGACAACTTTTCGGGCCTGGGCTACCTGGACGCCGGCTACGGAATAAACAACGGGGGGCACTGGGCGGCTCCTTACAACTGGTGGTACAAGATTTCGCCAGGGCGGCTGGAGTAGCGCACATGAGCGTCCAGCTTTTCGAACTGCACCACCACCGAGCGCTGGTGGTAGGCGTTCTCCTTGAGCCAATCAAATTCAGCGTCCAGTATTTTGCTGTCGCCGACACGGGTGCTCCAGACCTTTTGATCGGCACTCCAGCGGTAGCCGCGGGCCTTGAGTTTGTCCTTGGCGTCAAACGGCGCGTTGGTTGCCATCAGCCGATAACTGGGTTTGCGAGCCTGGTTCATCAGGTGGGCCAGGCCGGTGTGGGGCAGTTGTGGCAGCTTGGCGGCCAGCACCGCCAGCAAGGCGTGGCAGTCCATCTCGGCACGGTGTGCGTCGTAAAACCAACCCATGTCCTGCGCCAGGCTTTCCAGCTTGGCCGAGCGCTTACCCTGCTCCCGCCACGGAATGTCGGCAAAGGAACAGGCCCAGGCTACGCGGCTGAATGTCGCCAGCCGGACTTCACAAAAGGGTCGGTCAAAACCCGCGTTGTGGGCGATCACCAGATCAACGCCGCCCAGCAAGGAGGCAATCCGCGCCTCGTTCAGGCGATGGCCCTGAACCATGGCGTTGCTGATACCAGTGATGTCCTGCACTTCCTTGGGAATGGGTATGCCCGGGTCTTCCAGTTCGTCATAAACCTGAACCTCACCCACGGGCAATCCGGTCAGCAAGTCGATATCCACCCGCAAAAGGGCCAGTTCGATGATCTTGTCGCGGCTGTGGTCGAGACCAGTGGTTTCGGTGTCCAGCACCACCACACGGCAGACACCTTCGCCAGCATCGGTTGGCCATGACAAGCGGGGTTTGAGGCGGCGCAGCACCCGGTAGTCCGGGTGCGCCTGCAGGGTCAGCGCCTGCGGCTCCAGATCGTCGGCAAAACCCCGCTGCAGAGGGCTGGGGTCCAGGTGCTCCACAGCCACTGGCCCCACCACAAGTGGCAATGGTGCCGTTGAAACCAACGGCGCTGAAGTAGCAGCCGCCGTTAGAGGGATAGACCCGGCCTTGGACCGCTCAGGGCGCTTTTTCGCAGCCGGTGCAAGAATGGGAAGCTCTGCCACGAAGGCAAAATCAATCTGGTTTTGTGTCAAAGGGCTAACCTGTGCTGTCAATCACGAAGTTGGAAATGGCCGGGGTCAATGGTGGTTGAGGCGCCATTATCATGGCCCTGAGGCTAGACTATCTGTTCCTCAACAATGCAATTCATTAAAAACGGCCTCTAGCCCTCATGAAACGGGCGCGAGGCGCTCACTATTTCATAGTAAACGAGTCCATGGCCACCAAGACCTCTGCTACGACCCCAACCGCCGCTAAACCACTTCGCCCGCTCAAAGGTGTGCGAATTGTCAGCCTGGCGCTGAACCTGCCCGGCCCGGCCGCCCTGATGCGCTGCCACCAAATGGGTGCGACCTGTATCAAGCTGGAGCCACCCGCCCACCCGAGTGCACCCAAGGGCACAACGGGCGACCCCATGGGGCTGTACAACCGCGCCGCCTATGACACCTTGCACCATGGCATGCGGCTTGCGCAGGTGGATTTAAAGTCCGACAGAGGCCAAAAGTCCCTGCATCGCGAACTGGCCCTGGCCGATGTGTTGCTCACCTCGTTTCGGCCATCGGCGCTTCAAAAGCTGGGGCTGGAATGGAAGACGCTGCACAAGCTTTACCCCACGCTGTCGCTGGTGGCCATCTTTGGCGCGCCGGGTGAACGTGCCGAAGAGCCGGGCCATGACCTCACCTATCTGGCAGAAAACAGCCTGGTGAATGGGCTGGACCTGCCGCCCACGCTGTACGCCGACATGGGCGGGTCGCTGATGGCGTCCGAAGCGGTGCTGAAAGCCCGCCTGTTGCAACTGCAAAAGGGCAAGGGCGTTCGACTGGATATTGCACTGTCCGACGCCGCGGCCTATCTGGCGCTGCCGCGCACCTGGGGATTGACCAAACCCGGAGCAGCGGTCGGTGGTGGACATGCAGGTTACCGCGTCTACCCCTGCAAAGACGGGCGTGTGGCCGTGGCCGCGTTGGAGCCGCACTTTGCGGCTGCGCTGGGGCATGCTGTGGGGCTGAAGTCATCCAACATCATGGCCATGTTTGCACCCGAGAGCCATGCGGCGATTGCCGCCTTCCTGCTGACCCAAACCCGCCGCCAACTAGACCAGCTGGCGGTCGACAAGGACATCCCACTGTTGAGCTTGCCCAGCGACTGAGAACTGTCAACCGGCCAAGGGGGTTTTGCCAGGTCCAGCCTTCAGCGCTTCCTCATAGAGGGCCAGGTAGTGGGTCGCGGCCACATCCCACGAAAAGTTTTGTGCCATGCCCTGTCCGATCAACTTCTGCCATACGGCGGGGTTGCGGTAGGCCTGCAAAGCGCGCTCCAGCGCCTGTACCAGGCTTGAGGGGGTTGCCGGACCCATCATGAACCCGGTTGCTGTACCGGCTTGAATGGTCTGCGCTGTGGCATCGACCACCGTATCGGCAAGCCCGCCGACGCGGCGAACCAGCGGCACCGTGCCATAGCGCAATGCATAAAGCTGGGTCAGCCCACACGGCTCAAAACGTGATGGCACCAGCATCACATCGGCCGCCGCAATGATGCGGTGGGCCAGGGCCTCGTCGTACCGCAGACACACGGCAACCCGGCCCGCGTAACTTGACACAGCCGCCAGAAAAGCGGCTTCCAGTGACGGGTCACCGTTGCCCTGAACGGCCAGCTGCACAGTCTGGTTGCCTGGCCCCTGCATCAAGTCGGACATCGCAGCCAGCACCAGATCAAGACCCTTCTGGGACGTCAAGCGGCTCACAACACCCAGCAACGGGGCACTGGCATCCACGTGAAGACCCAATTCCCGCTGCAGGGCGGCCTTGCACAGCGCTTTGCCTCCCATAGATTTTGCCGAATACGGATTGGGAATGTGGGGGTCACGCGCAGGGTTCCAAACCTCACTGTCCACCCCGTTGAGAATCCCGCAAACGGCCCCGCCTCGTGCCCGAATGACGCCGTCCAGCCCACAGCCAAACTCTTCGGTCGCAATCTCCCGGGAATAACTCGGGCTCACGGTGGTCACGCGGTGCGCAAACTTCAATCCCGCTTTCATAAACGAGATGTGGCCATGGAACTCCAGCCCCTGCGACACCATCAAGCGGGAGGGGAGCCCCAGCAAATGAAAATCCTCGGTCCGAAACAAACCCTGGTAGGCCAGGTTGTGAACCGTAAAAACAGTGGCGGCCACGGGACCCGGATGGCTGGCGACGTAGGCACAGGCCAACGCTGCGTGCCAGTCATGCGCATGTAGAACACGAGGCATCCATTCGCGGTCGAGCTCGCCAGCGGCCAGATGCGCGGCAACCCAGCCCAGCAGGGCGAAACGCTGGATGTTGTCAGGCCACTCCTGTCCCTCCGCGTTGTGGTACGGGTTGCCGGCGCGTTGGTACAGGTAGGGTGCGTCGATGACATAGACGCTGACGCCGTTGTGCGCCATACGTCCCAAGCGCAAGGTCACACGCCCTGCACCAAAGATGGCCCCCAACTCGCACACCGTAGACAGCTGCTCCACACCCTGCAAAATTGCCGGCAAGCCCGGCAACACCAGGCGAACATCAGCGCCTTCTGCGATCAATGCCTGCGGCAGGGCCCCGAGCACATCCGCCAGCCCGCCGGTCTTGACCAGAGGAAAAACTTCAGCAGCTGCCAACAAAACTTTCATGACCCAATGGTAACAAGCCCGCGCAGGCACTTTTTTTGCGTGAGAGAATGAAACGCAACCGAAAAGGATTTTCGCCGTGGCCTCTACACCCTTGATAGCAAAACATGCCCAGGCGGCTCAAATTGAGCAACATTTGCTCTGTACCGTTGGCGTCGCCTCCGAGGACGCGACGACCACTGACCTGATGCTGGCCGTGGCCCAGGTGGCGCGCGAGCAGTTGTCCCAACGCTGGGTCGAGACACAGGCTTCGGAGCGCGCCAACCAGGCGCGCCGTGTGGTGTACCTGTCTATGGAATTCCTGATGGGGCGCACCCTGTCCAACGCCCTGGCCGCCCTGCACCTCACCGGCGGTGCGGCTCAGGGCTTGGCGCAACATGCGCACACACTGGAGGACATTCAAAGCCGCGAGCCGGACGCTGCCCTGGGAAATGGTGGCCTGGGTCGCCTGGCAGCGTGTTTTCTGGATTCCCTGGCAACCCTCAAACTGCCCTCCTTCGGATACGGCATCCGTTACGAATACGGCATGTTTGCCCAAGGCATTCACCATGGAACGCAGGTCGAGTACCCCGACCCCTGGCTTCAGGACGGCACGCCGTGGGAGTTTCCCAGGGCCGACATTGCGTACCCGGTGCGGTTTGGCGGCTGGGTCGAGCATATCGACGGCACCTCCCAATGGCGCCACGGCGGCGAAGTGGTCGCCAAGGCTTATGACATGGTGGTACCAGGCCATGGCACAGACCATGTCAGCACCTTGCGCCTGTGGAAGGCGGTGGCACCGGCACACTTGGACCTGGGTGTTTTCAACGCCGGCGACTATGCACGGGCCGCCAACCTCAAAAACGAGTTTGAAAACATTTCATGGGTGTTGTATCCCAACGACAGCACACCGGCCGGGCGCGAGTTGCGCCTGAAGCAGGAGTACTTTTTTGTCGCCGCGTCATTGCAGGACGTCGTGAAACGCCATCTGACCGAGTACATGTCGCTCGAAAACCTGGCCGACAAAGTTGCCATTCATCTCAATGACACCCATCCCGCGATCGGGGTTGCCGAATTGATGCGTTTGTTGTGCGACGAGCACCGCATGGACTGGGATGCAGCGTGGGCCATCAGTGGCAAAGTGTTTTCCTACACCAACCACACCCTGATGCCGGAAGCGCTGGAGACCTGGCCGGTCAGCCTGATCCAGCATGTGTTGCCACGGCACCTGGAAATCATTTTCCGGATCAACGAGGAGTTTCTGCAAACCGCCGCCAACCATCGCCCCGGCGACAACGGTTACCTGGAGCGGCTGTCGCTGATCGACGAACACGGCGAACGGCGGGTGCGGATGGCACACCTTTCGGTGGTCGGTAGCCACATGGTCAATGGTGTTTCGGCCCTGCATTCAAATTTGCTGGTGCATACCATTTTTGCCGACTTTGCCGACCTCTGGCCCGAGCGTTTCACCAACATGACCAACGGGGTTACGCCGCGGCGCTGGCTGGCCCAGGCCAACCCGCTTCTCTCGGACTTACTGGACCAAACGCTGGGCAAACACTGGCGGCTGGATCTGGACCAGCTAAAGGGCCTGCGCGCGCACCAGGGCGACGCCATATTCCAGGAAAAATTCCGGAAGGTCAAGCTTCAGAACAAAATCCGTCTGGCTGCCTACATAGCAAACACCACCGGCATCACGGTCAATCCCCACAGTTTGTTTGATGTTCAGGTCAAACGCATCCACGAATACAAACGCCAATTGCTCAACGTGTTGCATGTGGTCACGCGCTATTTTGCGATTCTGGAGCACCCGGACAGTGATTGGGTGCCGCGCACGGTCATTTTTTCCGGCAAAGCGGCTTCAAGTTACCACAGTGCCAAGTCCATCATCCGGCTGATCCATGACATCGGCCTGGTCATCAACCATGACGAACGCATTGGCGACAAGTTAAAGGTGGTGTTTATCCCCAACTACGGTGTTTCGGTGGCTGAAATCATCATGCCCGGGGCCGACCTGTCCGAACAGATTTCGACGGCCGGCACCGAGGCCTCTGGCACCGGCAATATGAAACTGGCGCTCAACGGCGCGCTGACTATTGGCACCGACGATGGCGCCAACATCGAAATCCGCGAGGCCGTGGGAGACGACAATATCTTTATCTTTGGCTTGAAGACGCCTGAGGTACGCGCCTTGCGCCTGAGCGGATACCAGCCCATGCATTACTACGAGAGCAACCCCGAACTCAAAGCGGTGCTCAATGCCCTGTCAGAGGGCCGGTTCTCGCCCGAGGAACCCGGCCGCTACCGCTCCCTGGTGGACTCACTGCCCAGGGGTGGGGACCATTATTTGTTGTTGGCAGACTATTCCTCGTATGTTGCGACCCAGTTGCGCGTTGACGCACTTTACCGGCAGCCCGTGGCGTGGAGCGAAAAAGCCATAGCCAACGTGGCTGGTATGGGCGGTTTTTCTTCAGATCGCACCATCCGAGAGTACGCTGCGAAGATCTGGAACGTCGCCCCTCTGGCCGAGTAACAACTTGGCGAATTCACCCAGAAACCATTCATGCTCCGCACCAATGACATTCAATCGATCTGCGATGGCAGCCACGGTGACGCGTTTGCCGTTTTGGGACCTCATAGCGGTAGCAAGGGCAAAATCTCGGTGCGGGCGTATTTGCCCCATGCGGCCGATGTGCAGGTCGTGGATGGGCGAACCAAGCTTGAACTGGGAAAGTTAAAGCGGCGCAATGATGCCGGTTTTTTTGAGCAGAGTCTGGCGATGCCAACCGGCACACCCTACCAATTCAAGGTCCGCTGGGAGGACGGCCAGCAGTCCACCCACGAAGACCCCTACCGCTTTGGTGCGGTGTTGGGGGAAATGGACGTCTGGTTGTTGAGCGAGGGCAGCCACCTGCGCCCGTACGAGATTCTGGGCGCCAATGCCAGGGTGATGGACGGCGTTGCCGGAACCAGCTTTGCAGTTTGGGCTCCCAACGCATCGCGCGTCAGTGTGGTGGGTGATTTCAACTTCTGGGATGGACGGCGCCACCCGATGCGCTTGCGGCGCGAATGTGGGGTCTGGGAAATATTTCTACCTGGTATTGTTGTCGGCGCCCAATACAAATTCGAGGTACGCAGCCGCGATGGGCGCACCCTGACGCCACGGGCAGACCCTTACGCACGCCAGTCCGAATTACGGCCGGCCACCGCCAGCATCGTCGCACCCTTGCCAGCTACCCAAGCGCCGTCCCAGCAACGCCGCCAAGCCAACGCCCTGAATGCACCCTTGAGCATTTATGAGGTGCACTTGGGCTCCTGGCGCAGGGTCATTGATCCGGCGACTGGTGCACAGCGTTGGCCGACATGGGACGAGTTGGCTGACAGCCTGGTCCCCTATGCGCAGGACATGGGGTTTACACATCTGGAATTGTTGCCTATCAGCGAACACCCATTTGATGGATCCTGGGGCTATCAGCCCGTCGGCCTGTACGCGCCCACCGCACGCTTTGGCAGTGCCGACGGCTTTGTCCGTCTGGTGCAGCGCTGCCACGCAGCGGGTATCGGCGTGCTGCTGGATTGGGTGCCGGCGCACTTTCCCACCGACCCGCATGGACTGGCGCAATTCGACGGCACGCCCTTGTACGAATACGCCGACCCGCGTGAAGGCTTTCACAACGACTGGCAAACGCTGATCTACAACCTGGGTCGTACCGAGGTGGCGAACTTCCTGATTGGCAATTGCCTCTATTGGCTGGAGCGATTTGGAGTAGACGGTTTGCGGGTTGACGCCGTTGCGTCCATGCTGTACCGCGACTACAGCCGCAAAGCGGGAGAGTGGATACCCAATGCCCAAGGCGGGCGCGAGAACCTGGAGAGCATTGCGTTTTTCAAACGCATGAACGAGGTCATCGGAAGAGAACGGCCGGACGCTATCACAATGGCCGAGGAATCAACAGCGTTTCCGTTGGTGTCGCGCCCGACTTATGCCGGTGGCCTGGGCTTTCATTACAAGTGGAACATGGGCTGGATGCACGACACACTGCAGTACATGGCGCGCGACCCGATTCACCGCAAACACCACCAGGGAGAAATGACATTTGGGTTGGTCTACGCATTCACTGAAAACTTTGTGCTTCCCATTTCCCACGACGAAGTGGTACATGAAAAAGGCTCGCTTCTGAACAAAATGCCCGGAGACCGTTGGCAGAAGTTTGCCAATTTGCGGGCCTATCTGGGCTTTATGTTCGGTCACCCGGGCAAGAAACTGCTGTTCATGGGATGCGAATTTGCGCAGGAACGTGAATGGAACCACGACACCAGCCTGGACTGGCATTTGCTGGACAACCCGCAACATGCCGGTGTTCAACGTCTGGTGCGTGATCTCAACCAACTGTACAAGAGCACGCCGGCCTTGCACGAACTGGACTGTCAGCCCGAAGGGTTCGAGTGGATTGACCATGGTGACGCGGACCACTCGGTGATCAGTTTCATGCGGCGCGGCATGGACCCCGGCAGCCTTGTGGTGGTGGTGTGCAATTTCACGCCCACCGTGCAGCAGGGATACCGCGTTGGAGTGCCACACACCGGGCAATATGTGGAGCGGATCAATACCGACTCGGGGCACTACGGGGGCAGCAACGCCGGCACGCCGTTGGGCGCAGCGACGGCTAAACCCATCCCCTGGCACGGTCAATCCTGTTCCATCGAACTGACTTTGCCACCTTTAGCCACGGTGGTTTTTGAATGGAAATACTGACGACATCCCTGCGCGCGGGAAACCCGTGGCCACTGGGTGGCCACTGGGATGGCCACGGGGTCAATTTCGCGGTGTTTTCGGACCACGCTGAGGCCATGGAATTGTGTCTGTTTGACACCGAGGGAGCACTGGAAACCGGGCGCATCTTTCTACCGCAACGCACCGGGAATGTGTGGCATGGTTATCTGCCGCAGGCGGGTCCGGGCTTGGTTTATGGCCTGCGGGCCTATGGCCCATGGAATCCGGCTGAAGGCCAGCGTTTCAACCCCCACAAATTGCTGCTCGACCCCTATGCCCGTGAGCTTGTGGGCAACTTCGTCTGGCGGGACGAGCAATTTGGGGCCCACAGGTCCCACCCGCAGGCTATGGATACCCGTGACAACAGTACTTTTGCATTGAAGGCGCGGGTGGTTGGTGATGCCTTTGACTGGGGTGACGACAAACCACCAGCAGTCGCTCTTGCCGACACGGTGCTGTACGAATTGCACGTGAAGGGGTTCTCGCAACTCAATCCTGCTGTACCAGAAGCACTGCGTGGCAGTTATGCCGGTTTGGCCCACGAGGCATCCGTTACGCACCTCAAACAACTGGGAGTTACCAGCCTGAGCCTGCTGCCGGTGCACCATGCATTGGACGAGGAACGTCTGGCGAACATGCACTTGACCAACTACTGGGGTTACAACTCAGTGGCTTTTTTTACCCCGGCAAGCCGTTTGGCCAGCGGGTTTGGGGGGTTAAGTCCAAGCGACGAATTTCGTGCCATGGTCAAAACCTTGCACGCCCATGGTCTTGAGGTGTTGTTGGACGTGGTGTTCAACCACACGGCCGAGTCTGACCATACGGGCCCGTCCCTCAGCCTTCGGGGTCTGGACAACGCCAGCTATTACCGCTTGCGCTCTGACGATTTGTCGCTGTATGAAAACCACACCGGATGCGGCAATACGCTGGACATCCGCCATCCGCGTGTGCTGCAACTGGTGTTGGACAGCCTGCGTTTTTGGGTTACGGACATGCATGTGGACGGTTTTCGCTTTGATCTGGCGCCGGTATTGGGGCGCGGTGACCATGGTTTTGACCGCAATGCCCCATTTTTTGCGGCTATTGCGCAGGATCCGGTTCTGTCGCGGGTCAAGCTCATTGCCGAACCCTGGGACATTGGCGCCAAGGGTTACCAGTTGGGTCAGTTTCCGGGAGGCTGGCTGGAGTGGAACGACCGCTTTCGCGACACCATGCGGGGTTTTTGGTTGCCGCAGGGGCGGCACACCCATAGCCGCGGTGAGTTTGCGTTACGCCTGTGTGGTTCAGCCGACCTCTTCCAGCAGCGCCATCGCTTGCCTGTGGAGTCTGTCAATTACGTGATCTCTCACGACGGCTTCACGCTGCATGACCTGGTGAGCTACAACCACCGGCATAACCATGCCAACGGAGAAAACAACCACGACGGCACCAGTAATAACATGAGCAACAACTGCGGTGCCGAGGGGCCCACACACGATGTTGCGATAGCCAGCCTTCGTGCAAAATTGCAGCGTGCCTTGATGGCCTCCACGGTCCTGGCGCAAGGCACACCCATGCTCTGCGCCGGAGATGAAATGGGACACACCCAGCACGGCAACAACAACCCCTATTGCCAGGACAACACCACCACCTGGATTGACTGGACCCACACCGACGCGAATCTGCTGGCCTTCACCACCAAGTTGCTGCGTCTGCGGCGTCAACTCAAACCACTGGGCAGCCAGTGGTACAGCGGAAAGTCTGACCCGACCGGTCGCGCTGACCTGAGTTGGTTTCAAAGCCAGGGCGAGGCCATGCACGGCGCCGCCTGGAACGCACCCGGCGGCGGTACCTTGGGATGCCTGATCGGCAAAGCGGGTGGTACACGGCAATGGCTGCTGCTGTTGGTCAACCCCCAAAACATGGACCGACGCTTTGTGCTGCCAGCGGGTTCCTGGCGCGCAGTACTGGATACGTCTCGCGTAGACCATGACGCGGATTGGGAAGGCACCGCCGACTATCCCCTGGCAGCCCACAGTCTGGTGCTGCTCATCGCCGCTTAATGATCCAGTCCAGCGTCGGCCGCGTAGTCGATCAGAGTTGAACATGTTCTGCATGGTGGAGCACCAGCTTGCCAGCACCAGGACAACATCAGGGTCAGCGACGCCGCCGCCATGATCCCGGCGGAGTGGCTGACTGCCGCCACCGCCTCCGCTGCCGCATTTGGCATCGTTGAAGAAAGCATATCGCCACTCAACAGCAGCCCCAACAATAAATCACTCGCAAGGCGATTGGTTCCCGTCCCAGGGTGAACCCTGCTTTTTGATCCGGCATTTTTGACACCATATGCGCCGTGGCACGACCAACCGGGTTTGCGCAGTGCCTTGGCTGCTTTTCTTGGTGCCCCGCACGTCGGGAATCTGCTCCACCGGCTCTTTGGTCGCCGGGCGGTGGGCAATTTCGACAATCGCGCGCTCGGCATTGCCATACAAAAACCCGTCGCATTTGGCATCAACGATTACCGAACGTCGCACCTTGTCGCTCAATAGTCGTAGTGCGGAATGCGGCGCAGGCTGCCTTCAATGCCGCCGAAAATGATGGGCACATCCTTGAAGGTTTCACGGCAGCGTTGGATGTAGACCAGCGCAGCACGGTCCGGACGCTTGCCACCCACGTCGCCCGAGGTGTAGGCGTCATCACTGCGGATTTTTCGGTCTGCCGTGTAGCGGTTGATCATGGAATCCATGTTGCCCGCCGTCTCCGCCCAGAACAGATTGGGCTTGCCCAATACCTTGAACGGTTCGGCACAATGCCTGTCCGGTTGGGCAACGATTCCAACGCGAAAGCCCTGGGCTTCCAGCATGCGGCAAATCACCGCCATGCCGAAACTCGGATGGTCGACATAGGCGTCGCCCATAACAAGCACCACAGTCGAATTTGATTTGATTGGATTGGATTAGATTTGATCTGGGACAAGCTCTATCGGCAATCGCCCGAGGGTGCGCAAGGAGTCAGCTTTTCCGCAGTTACACTTTCTCCAGGTTAACAGATGCTTACATTCTTTGCGTAACTTTTGAGAGTTGTTTCTATGCCATATTCAGACAGTGTAAATGGATCAAACATCGTTGATGCGGGTTCATCAACCGCAACTGCATATAACCTGGGCAACAAGGCTGGCGCCACCACCATTTCTGGCGGAGTGGGCGGCACAGATACTTATGATTACTACCGATTCATTCCTCAAAATTCGGGTACGGCCACATTTTCGTTAACTGGGTTAAGTGCCGATCTGGACCTCTATTTGTTGAATAGTTCAGGTGCGAGTCTGGATTATTCAAACTCCGACAGCAGCAGCAGTGAGTATATTAGTTATTGGTTGACAGCAGGGCAAGCATATTATATTTATGTCCAGCCATACCGTGCGGCGGAATCAAATTACAGTTTGTCGTTGACTTTACCTGCCGCCATACCTTCTGATGCGGCTGGCAATACATTGGCATTGGCGCGCAATATTGGTAACTTGACGACAAGCACTCAGAGCTTCAGCGACTATGTCGGCACTACCGATACAGACGACTATTACAAGTTCATACTGGACGGCACGAGTAATCTGCGAATCAATCTAAGTGGTTTGAGTGCAGATGCCGACCTGAAAGTTTTTAACGCAGGTGGAGGTCTTATTGCAGGGGGTAGTAGCACCGGCAGTGGCAGTGCCAACGAAACCATCAATTTGGACAACCTTGCATCAGGCACCTACTATGCACGGGTGTACCAGGGCACAACCGGCAGCAACACCAATTACACACTGGGACTTTCGGCACAGGTGGTAGCGGCTTCCAAGCCGGATTTGTCCATTTACGGTACTTCTGGTTATGTCAATGCCAGCAATACTACGGTAACTGCGGGTGGCACTACAGCATTGTCCTATTACGTGGTCAATTGGGGGGCGAATGCATCACCGCCTTCAACCACTGGCGTGTATTTGTCCAGCGACACAACAATCACTACCGCTGACACGCTGTTGACGACGAGCAGTTTGACAGGTTTGACTGCCTATGGTGGCTCAAAATGGTATCAGTACGGTGATGTTACTGTCGCCCTGCCATCCAACCTTGCTGCTGGCACCTATTACCTGGGTGCAATTGCCGATTATAACAATGCAGTAAGCGAAGCCAACGAGCTGAACAACGCTTCTTACTCGGTGGCAATTAGGGTGAATGCACCTGCAAAATCAGATTTGTCCATTTATAGTGAAGCTGGCTATGTCAGTGCCAGCAATACTACGGTAACTGCGGGTGGCACAACAGCATTGTCCTATTACGTGGTCAATTGGGGGGCGAATGCATCACCGTCTTCAACCACTGGCGTGTATTTGTCCAGCGATACAACAATCACTACCGCTGACACGCTGTTGACGACGAGCAGTTTGACAGGTTTGACTGCCTATGGTGGCTCAAAATGGTATCAGTACGGGGATGTTACTGTCACCCTGCCATCCAGCCTTGCTTCTGGCACTTATTATCTGGGTGCAATTGCAGACTACAACAATGCAGTAAGCGAAGCCAACGAGCTGAACAACGCTTCTTACTCAGTGGCGATCCGGGTAAGTGCTTCCGTGCAAACGCTTGCCACCGCCATGGTAATTAGCAACTTTGATCGACTCTCAATAGCAAACACTGCAAGCAGTCAAGGGACCGCCGCGAGCACACTGTCAACTGACACAGGCGGTGGTTTCTGGAAATTGTTTTTCGCTCTGAGTTCTGCTGCGTATGTCCATAAATCTGCGTTGCCGCAATTGGGTACCGTAACTAGCGCATCAAGCATGGATAATAAAATGCTGGGCTACCTAACTACCGCCGGTCTGCGTCCATTAACCAATGCAGAATTGCAGACAAACGGGTTTTCAGACACGGCAAGTATCCATTTTGCCGATGGTTTTTTTGTGGCAACATCTTCAACGCTGGGCTCATCGGTAGCAACGGTGTTCAGGTCGCAAGATCAGCTGTTTTTAACCTTCAGAGGAACAGATGGTTCTGGTGATGTCTATGATGATGCTCTGAATATGCAAGGGCACTACGATCGATTTTCATCGCTTTTCACAGCAATTGATAAGTATGCCAAAGCCAATGGCCTAACTAAAATTAATGTATCCGGCCATAGTTTGGGTGGAGAAATGGCTGCCATGTATATGAATCGCCATCCCGATGCCAACGGAATAACTTACCGAGCAGTGACACTGGAAGCAGCTAACAAAGTAAAGGAAAACTACTCCACCAATCTGATGAATCAATTGGGAGACAGTCGAT
This sequence comes from uncultured Rhodoferax sp., assembly GCA_964569855.1. GTDB lineage: Bacteria > Pseudomonadota > Gammaproteobacteria > Burkholderiales > Burkholderiaceae_C > Allorhodoferax. Next base: position 1,919 of record CAZMXB010000031.1, on the reverse strand, counting down.
TCGTGAATTTCGAGATGAGTGGTGACGTTGTTCCTGATTTAGGTATCGCAACAGGTGCTTCTGGCACCACCGGGAATTACGGCAAAACAATATATATGAATGATGATGCAAACAAACTGTTTACATCACACACCTTGGGAAGTGTGGCAAAGACGTTTGATGCAGTTGCAACAGCATTACCAGCAAATTCAGATGGAATAACAGATCGGCTGCTGTATATAGACGGGCCCAATACAGATGGAGTAATATTTACGGATGGTATGTCACCGCTTCTCAGCGGGAATGGTGGCTCTGTTAGTGGGGCGTTTAATAATTTAATTAATACAACAGGCTACTATGAAACACTGCTATTGGCCGACGGGATCATAAATGTAACTGGTAGCGCGATTAATGGGCCCTTATTTCCAATTTTTGTAAAAAACTTGATAACAAGTGGTACATCTACCTCCATTGGTGGAGCTGTCCTAAAAATGGCCCAAGAAGATAACAATGAACTTGCCGCGATGGGGACTAATTTCCAACTTGTTTGGCCGCATAGCAATACCACGCTTGACCAAGGCACACTGGTCATTCATCCAACAAATGCGGGAACCTACAACGTACCCGCAAATGGTGTAGGCGCTGTCAATATTGCGAATGATAACTTTAGTCCATCGGAGGACTTGAATATCAACGCCAGTGCCACACGGGCAGGAATTGCGTTGATTGGCAATGATGGTGATAACAGCTTACGCGGCGGTTCTGGCAGCGATTTAATTATCGGAGGCGGAAATAGTACCCTTGGGAAGGGTGACTTACTGATCGGTGGAGGTGGAAATGACATGCTTTATGGTGGAAATTACAAGAATAATCCATTTCCAACAATGACTTTGGCCAATGCATTCAGCATCACAGCCGCTGGCGTGAGCGCAATTCAAAATACCGCTGCGGGTGATTGGTATGACGATGTCACATTCTTATACGGCGGGTCTGGAAATGATCAAATGATCGGGGCAGGTGACAATGACTACTTTTTCATTGATGTTACTCTGAATAGTAATGCATCCAATGTTGATACCGTGAAGTCATTCTATGTTTCCGGCATAAATCCGGCTGTTGAAGACTATTTGTGTTTTTCAGCCTCGCAATTGGACTCCGGCACAGGCTATTTATCATCGTCTTGGATGACTTCGATGGGGTGGAGTCGAACAAATGTCACTGTTTTCGGGACACAAAAAATTGCCTATGCCGTTGATGTAGAAGCCATCTCTGAGAATTTTTTCAAAGTAAATGGCATTGGCAACTATATCTCTGAAACATTTTTTGATAATGAACCGGCTTTCATTTTGGACTATTCGAATGGCAATCTATATTTCGATGCCGATGGAGATCGCGATGTCGGAGATCAAATATTGGTTGCACGATTAATCGGAGTAATTGGCGACCAATTAAAGGACATGCACGCTAATCAAATTCTTGTATTCCCGGATTTCTCATTTCTGGGTTAAATAGGCATTTCAATTTCCTAAAGACCGGTATGGCAGCTTCGATCAGCCGTCAACCGAATGCACTGTCTGGCAGGGGGGTTTGCATCGCACCTTGCCTGCCAGCCGCACTCTTAAAACTAGCGCAGTTTGCGCGTTCCCCTAGCTACTGGTTGTTGTGAACCTGTGTCGCGCGGCGGCAGGCCGCTGTGCTGGGTCAGGATGCGCCCCTTGACCGGCTTGTTGCCAACGGCCGTCATGCGCGGGTCCGGGCTCATCGGCGTTGAATTTTTCTTGCGCGCGCTCTGGTAACCGGCATCGCCCAACGGCTGGTAGGTGGGAATCAGGTGGTGCTTGCCGTTGCCGACCAGATCCGCCCGGCCCATCGCCTTGAGCGCCTCACGCAGCAGCGGCCAGTTGTTGGGATCGTGGTAACGCAGAAAGGCCTTGTGCAGG
>CAZMXB010000030.1:5131-28142 GCA_964569855.1 uncultured Rhodoferax sp. | reverse complement strand
CAACACCAACCAATACGCCACCGGTCTGGCACTAAGCCTTTTTGGTGCAGGCTTCTCGGCCTTTGCCGGTATCAGCTACGTGCAGGCCAAGATTCCCGAACGGCCCAGTTTTGCGGTTCCATTGCTGTCGGACATTCCGCTGGTTGGCCCGGCGCTGTTCCGCCAGCATCCCCTGGTCTACCTGACAGTGGCGTTTGCGTTGGCGCTGGTCTGGTTTTTGTACCGCACCCGTTCGGGCCTGATTCTGCGCAGTGTGGGGGAGAGCCCCGAATCAGCCCATGCGCTGGGCTATCCGGTGCGCTGGATTCGCCTGGGAGCCGTGGTGGTTGGCGGTGCACTGTGTGGCCTGGCGGGTGCCTACATCTCCATCGTCTACACACCGTTGTGGGTGGAGGGTATGGTCTCGGGCAAAGGCTGGATTGCGCTGGCGTTGACCACCTTTGCCACCTGGCGCCCGGCACGGGTATTGCTTGGTGCCTACCTGTTCGGTGGTGTGACCATGTTGCAGTTCCATTTGCAGGGCATTGGTGTGGACATTCCCAGCCAGTTGCTGAGCATGTTGCCGTACCTGGCGACCATCGTCGTGTTGGCACTGATTTCGCGCAATCCCCGCTGGATTCGCATTAACATGCCAGCTGCCATTGGAAAACCTTTTTACCCCGGCTCCTAGTGCCTGGCGCCGGGGGGCCATTTTTGAACCGCAACCCGAGTTTTTATAGAAAGAACTGACATGACAGATTTGCAAAAGCGCACCTTGCTCAAAGTTGCCGCGTTGACCGCCGTGGCTGGCGCCGCCCTGGTTGGCTGCGGAAAAAAAGAGGAGCCCGCACCTGTGCCTGCCCCCGCACCGGTGGCCTCGGCTCCCGCACCCAAACCCGAACCCCTCAAAATCGCATTTGCCTACGTGGGCCCGGTGGGTGATGGCGGCTGGACCTTTGCCCACGACAACGGACGCAAGGCGCTGGAAAAAGAATTTGGCGACAAGATCGTCACCTCGTTTGTGGAAAACGTGCCCGAGTCTGCAGATGCCGAGCGCGTCATTCGAGACATGGCCGGGCAGGGCAACAAGCTGATTTTCGGCACCACCTTTGGCTACATGGAGCCCATGCTGAAAGTGGCTGCGGACACCAAGGACGTCAAGTTCGAACACGCCACCGGCTACAAAACGGCCGAAAACCTGCGCACCTACGACAGCCGCACCTACGAAGGCGCCTACATGGCCGGCGTGATTGCCGGCAAGATGACCAAGACTGGCACGCTGGGCGTGGTGGCGTCGGTGCCAATTCCTGAAGTCATCCGCAACATCAACAGCTTCACGTTGGGTGCCCAAAGCAGCAACCCGAAGGTCAAGACCAAGGTGGTGTGGGTCAACGAGTGGTTCAACCCACCGAAAGAAACCGAAGCTGCCACCAGCCTGATCAATGGCGGTGCAGATGTGTTGTTCCAGAACACCGATTCCCCCGCCGTGCTGAAGACCGCGCAGGACAAGGGCAAGCGCGCCTTCGGCTGGGATTCCGACATGACCGCCTACGGTCCCAAGGCCCACCTGGCTTCTGCCGTCATCAACTGGGGTCCTTACTACATCAAGGCCACCAAGGACGCGCTGGAAGGCAAGTGGACTGGCGGAACATCTGCCTGGTGGGGCGTGAAAGAGGGCGCCATTGACATCGTTTCCCTGGCCGAAGACGTGCCGGCCGAAACCAAAGCCAAAGTTGAGGAAGTGAAGGCCGGTTTGAAGGCGGGCACCTTTGACATCTGGAAAGGCCCGATTATGGACAACACCGGCAAGCAACAGATTGCCAAAGACGTGGTGGCCGATGACAAGTTCCTCGGTGGCCTGAATTTCTACGTCAAGGGCGTGGAAGGCAAGATTCCCGGCGCGAAATAGGCACTGTAAGCCTCGCACAGGCCGCTTGTGAGCGGCCTTTTTTTGTTCGGTATCTGTTTCGCGACGATCTCCCAAATGCCTTTGCCACGTTCAATGTGGGCCATGAGTCATGTATTTGAAACGGTTGTGGATTGTTTGGCTGCTCTGGTTGACGGCACTGGTGCATGCAGCAACACCCACGGTGGTGGACGTGCCAACGGCAGCCCTTTCGTCATCACCCGCACCGCTGCGTGCCTTTCTGTTCAGACCGGATGGGGCAGGCAGGCACCCGGCCGTGGTCATGGTGCATGGCTGTGGCGGGGCTTATGGCAAAGACGGCCAGCTCAATGCCCGCCATGCAATGTGGGGCGACTACCTTGCGAGCCAGGGTTTTATGGCGCTGATGCTGGACAGCTTCAGCTCCCGGGGGATCAAGGAGCTTTGCACCACCAGTTACCGCGAGCGCACGTTGAAAGAACGCGACCGTGTCGGTGATGCCTATGCCGCACTGGTCTACCTGCGCCAGTTGCCTGGTGTGGACACTGACCGTATTGCCTTGTTGGGGTGGTCGCACGGCGCAGGCGTGACGCTGGACGCGATCGGCCACCGGCAACATGCGTCAGCCTTGGCGGCACCTGACATGAAATTCAGGGCCGCCATCGCGTTCTACCCGGGCTGCACGTCCCGCAACGAACAGTCGGATCACTTTCATCCCTATGCGCCCCTGTTGTTGTTGATCGGCGAGGCCGACGACTGGACGCCCGCAGCGCCCTGCAAATCGCTGGTCTCCATAGTGGCCGCACGTGGAGAGCCCATGCACATCGTCACTTACCCGGACACCTTTCACGACTTTGACAACCCGGCCCTCACACGCCAGCGCGTGCGCAAGGACGTGCCCAATGGCGTGAACCCGGGTGTGGGTGTGACGACGGCACCGAACGTGCAGGCCCGGGAAGATGCCAAACAGCGTGTCAAGGCCTTTTTGGCTGAACATTTGAAATAGACTGCGCACTATGAGAATGAGAACACCACCATGACCCACAATCCCCACAATCCCCAGAAACCAGTACCCCCCGAGCGCCTGCCCGCACTGCTGCGCGCCATGCCCAAAGCCGAACTGCACATGCACATCGAAGGTTCGCTGGAGGCGGACATGATCTTCGCCATGGGCCAGCGCAACAAAGTGCCCCTGGCCTACCCCAGCATTGAGGCGCTGCGCCAGGCCTATGTGTTTGACAACCTGCAGAGCTTTTTGGACATCTACCACGCAGGCACCACGGTGTTGAAGACCGAACAGGACTTCTATGACATGACCGACGCTTACCTGGCCCGCGCCCAGGCAGACAACGTTGTACACACCGAAATTTTCTTCGACACCCAAACCCACACCGGCCATGGCACCAGCGTGGAAACGGTTATCAACGGCCTGTACCGCGCCTGTCAGGACGCCCCCGCGCGCCATGGCATGACGGCGTCACTGATTCTGTGCTTTCTGCGCCACCTGAGTGAAGAGGAGGCCTTTGAATGCCTGGAGCAGGCGCTGCCGTTGCGCGACAAGATCGTTGGTGTCGGTTTGGCATCCAGCGAAGTAGGGCACCCGCCCGAGAAGTTTGCGAAGGTTTTTGCCCGTGCCAAACAATTGGGCTTTCGCCTGGTGGCCCACGCGGGTGAAGAGGCACCTCCGGCCTATATCTGGAGCGCGCTGGATGTGCTGAAGGTCGAGCGTATTGACCATGGCGTTCAGGCCATTCATGACAGCGCACTGATGCAGCGCCTGGCCAAGGACCGCGTGCCGCTGACCGTGTGCCCCCTGAGCAACCTGAAGCTGCGTGTGTTCCCAACGCTGGCCGACCATACGCTCAAACGCATGCTCGACGCCGGCATCATGGCCACCGTCAATTCAGACGACCCGGCGTACTTTGGCGGTTACATCAACCAGAACTTTACCCAGACTTTTGCGGCATTGGGCATGACATCAACCCATGCCTACCAGTTGGCGCGCAACAGTTTTGATGCCAGCTTTATTGATGAATCCCTTCGCAGCCGGTATGTACAGCGGCTGGATGGGGTGTTTGAGACGTTTGAGTGAAAATGGCGTCTGGCCCTCGTAAAATAAGCGTTAGGAGCTATCTAATTGATAGCAATTTCAACTGAGTGCAGGGACTAGGTCATGTGCTCAGCCGAATTGGATTTGAGAGGATCCTATGCAGGCATTTGACCAACTTTCTCTTCAGACTCCACGGCTGTTGCTGCGACCGTTGGCTGCGGCGGATGCGCAGGGGCTGTTTGACATTTTCTCGGATGCCGAGGTCATGCGCTACTGGAGCACTCCGCCGTGGCCCACGATCGACGAGGCGCACGCCATGGTCGAACGCGACCTCAAGGCCTTGGCCACCGGCGAGTACCTGCGTTTTGGCCTGGAGAGCGTGGATGACCACGCGTTGATCGGAACCTGCACTTTGTTCAACATCAGCAGAACCTGCCGCCGTGCCGAAGTTGGTTACGGTCTGGCGTCCGCAGCCTGGGGCAAGGGCTACATGCACGAAGCCCTGACGGCCCTGTTGGGCTATGGGTTTGACAAGATGAACCTCAATCGCGTTGAGGCCGACGTCGACCCGCGCAACCACGCATCGGCAAAAAGCCTGGAACGACTGGGGTTCACGCGCGAGGGTTTTTTGAGGGAGCGCTGGATCATCGATGGCGTGGTGTCGGACACGGCGATGTTCGGTTTGCTGCAGAGTGAATGGAGAGCAAGGTAAACGCATGGACCCCAATGCGGTGACAAACCGAGCGATGCCATATGCGGGTTATGCGGGGCCGCGTATTCAGTTGCCTCCGGTCTCGGTTTATGCTTGCGCCCGATGAAAGCCTACCGCGCCTCCCTTCTTTGGTTTGCCCCGCACAGCGACGGGCCTGTTCGTGCTTTGTTCGAGGCGGATGGCCTGTTGGTCGTGGGCCCCAATGCCGTGGGCATTCAGGTGGTGCAGGCGATTGGTGCCTACAGCGCACTGGTGAACCAGCACCCCGGGGTGGCGGTGGAGCATTTTCCCGGACGCATCATTGCGCCTGGTTTTGTCGATCTGCACATTCACTACCCACAGACCAACGTCATTGGCTCACCGGCCGATGGTTTGTTGCCATGGCTGGAGAACTATACGTTTCCGGAGGAAAAACGCTTTGCAGCCCTCGAATACAGTGCGCAAGAAGCTACGTTTTTTATAGCAGAGCTGTTGCGCAACGGGGTTACCACCGCGTTGACTTTTGCGACTTCGCACACCGAGTCTGTCAACGCGCTGTTTGCCGAAGCGCAAGCCCGGCACCTGCGCCTGATTACCGGTCTGTGTTTGATGGACCGCAATGCACCTGCGGATTTGCTGAACCGCGCATCAGATGATGGCAAGGTCAACGCCACGGAACAAAGCCTGCGGGATACCGAGGCTCTGATCCATCGCTGGCACGGCAAGGACCGCCTGGGGTACGCCATCACGCCCCGTTTTGCCCCTACCTGCACGGATGCCCAGTTGCGCGGCGCCGGGGAATTGGCCAAACAGTACCCCGACGTATGGATCCAGTCCCACGTCGCCGAGAACAAAGACGAAATCGCCTGGGCCAAGGAACTGTTCCCCCAGTCACGAAGCTACCTGTCCACCTACAACGATTTTGGGTTGATGCGCCATCGCGCGATCTATGCCCATTGCATTCACTTTGACGACGACGACCGCGCCTTGATGCGTGAAACAGGTGCGGCAGCAGCCGTCAGCCCGACCAGCAATCTGTTTCTGGGCAGTGGTTTCTTTGACTATGCAGGGGCTGACCGGGTGGGGTTTCAGTATGGTTTGGCCAGCGACGTGGGCGGAGGCACGTCTTTCAGCCCCTTTCATACCATGCTGGGCGCCTACTATGTGGGGCGGGAAGGGCAGACCAAGCAGGGCTTGTCGTTGAGTCCACAGCACTTGTGGTGGCAACATACGGCGGGCGCAGCACGGGCGTTGGGCCTGGACGGCTCCCACGGGTCGGTGGCCGTCGGCAATCTGCTACCTGGGTGTGAGGCCGATTTTGTGGTTTTGAACCCGAGGGCCACGCCCTTGTTGGAGCGCAAGACATCCCGGGCTGCCACTCTGGAGGAACTGCTGTTTGCGATGATTGTGCTGGGCGATGATCGCTTGATCGAACGCACAATCGTTTCGCAGGCGGTCTGAGCGCTGGCCAGGAAATGCGCTGCAAGCTTTTGACACTGGGTTGGGTTGCACCCTCGCGGTGCTTACAATGCATTCGTTCTTCCTATGGATCAACCCTCACAGGAAAGGGTTGCTTTGAAAAATCACGGCCCAGTTTTTGGCCGATTTCTCAAATCAACTCTGAGGAACCTGGGGCCCAAACGGTTTTGGGTCGGTACCATGGTTCCGGATTCACTTATGCCCCGCTATAACGCTCCCTTTGAAATTCATGTCCATGGACAGGTGACCTTGCGCAAGGACGCGAACTTTGAGCAGGTCCAAGATGCCCTGAAACCGCTGTGGAAGTATGCCGGCGCACGATCGCTGTCCGATGGTGCGGGTAGTGCTTATGAAGACGAACCCGGTATCAAGCTCGATTTTCAGGAACACTTGCTACAGATGTGCTGGACGGTGGCCGGGGACCACGACTTTCGCCAGACGCTGGACGAGTTGTGCATGAACCTGAATGAAGTCGCGGATGCAGGTGCTGCCATCGAGGTCACGTTCTACGACGCGGATTTTGATGAAGAAGACAGCCCCCCCGGCAGCGAGTCGCGCGACGACTTTGTCATGCTTTTTGTTGGCCCCAACCCCGCAGCCATCATGCAGGTTCAACGGGATTTGTTGGTACAGGACGTCATCAGCTTGATGGAGCGCCATTTTGATGGCGCAGAACTCAGTGGCGTGGTTGGTGAAGTGGATAAATTGTTTGCCCAGCGCTTTGATGCACTGGTCAACTCCCTGGCCATGGGCAAGCCACCCAATGGTTCAGGCGGCGGCCATGGCGGCGGGCACGGCGGTGGCCGAAAACCACGGCACCTGCACTGAGGGGCCGCACAAAGGCGGCTTCTTCGATTCGCCGGTCAGGCTGTTTTGGTTTTCGGGTTGTATTTGCCAAGCTCGGCCTTGGCGATGGCGTTGCGGTGCACTTCATCGGGGCCGTCGGCAAACCGCAGGGTGCGGGCATTGGTGTAGCTGTAAGCCAGCGGGAAATCGTCGCACATACCGGCACCGCCGTGGACCTGCATGGCCCAGTCGATGACTTCGCATGCCATGGTGGGAGCTACAACCTTGATCATCGCGATCTCGTTTTTCGCAAACTTGTTGCCCGCAATATCCATCATCCAGGCGGCCTTGAGTGTCAGCAAGCGTGCCATGTCGATCTTGCAACGGGATTCGGCAATGCGTTCCTGTGTCACGGTTTGCGCGGCGATGGGCTTGCCAAAGGCGACGCGTGACGATGCTCGTTTGCACATCAACTCCAGAGCACGTTCGGCCAGACCAATCAGGCGCATGCAATGGTGAATGCGTCCGGGGCCAAGGCGACCCTGGGCGATTTCGAAGCCACGGCCTTCTCCGAGCAGAATATTGCTGACCGGCACACGAACGTCTTCGAACAACACTTCCATGTGACCATGGGGCGCATCGTCGTAGCCAAAGACGTTGAGCGGGCGCACCACGGTAATGCCCTTGGTGTTGGCAGGTACCAGTACCATGCTTTGCTGGGAATGGCGCGGGGCTTCGGGGTCGGTCTTGCCCATGGTGATGTAGACCGAACAACGGGGGTCGCCGGCACCCGAGGTCCACCATTTGCGGCCATTGATGACGTAGTCGTCGCCTTGGCGCTCAATACGGGTTTCGATATTGGTGGCATCGCTGGATGCGACATTCGGCTCGGTCATGGCGAATGCCGAGCGGATCTTGCCTTCCAGCAAGGGCTTGAGCCAGCGGGCCTTGTTTTCCTCTGACCCATACCGCGCGATGGTTTCCATGTTGCCGGTATCGGGCGCCGAGCAGTTGAACACCTCGCTGGACCACATGACCCGGCCCATGATCTCGGCCAGGGGGGCGTATTCCTGGTTGGTCAGGCCCGCACCGTCATACCCCGACGCCTGGGCACTGTCGACGGGTAAAAAAAGGTTCCAAAGCCCGGCGGCCTGGGCCTTGGGTTTGAGGTTTTCAATGGTCTGGAGGGGTGTCCAGCGTTTGCCGGCGGCGGTATTGGCCGCGATTTCCGCGTGGTAGGCGCCTTCGGCAGGGTAGACGTGTTCATGCATGAAACTCTGCAATCGTTCTTGCAGGTCTTTTGTTTTGGGGGAATAGTCAAAGTCCATGGGGTCTCCAGTCGTGTCAATGTATGGGTAAGTGTTTTCAGGCGGCGCAGGCGAACTTCCAGGCCATTTGGGCCAGCGGCCGGGCCCCTGCAGCAGAACTGACAGCCTGCGCACTGGAGGCCGTGCCCGCTTCGACGCGTTTGGCGATGCCCTGCAAAATCGCGGCGATGCGGAACATGTTGTAGGCCATGTAAAAATTCCAGTCTGTTCTCAATGCTTCCGGTGTGGTCAAACCGGTGCGCTCGCAATACATGCGGATGTATTCGGCCTCGTCCGGGATGCCCAGACTCGCGAGATCCAGCCCGGCAATGCCGCGGAACGAACCCGGGGGAATGTGCCAAGCCATGCAGTGGTAACTGAAGTCCGCCAGCGGATGACCCAGCGTGGAAAGCTCCCAGTCCAGCACAGCGATGACGCGGGGTTGATCGGCGTCAAACATCAGGTTGTCCAGGCGGTAGTCGCCGTGCACGATGCTGACCATTTTTTCGTCGCGGCCGGTTGCCGGAATGTTCTTCGGAAGCCATTCCATCAATTGGTCCATTTCAGGAATGGGCTGTGTGATGGATGCAAGGTACTGCTTGCTCCAGCGGCCGATCTGGCGCTCGAAATAATTGCCGGGCTTGCCATAGTTTTCCAGCCCCCGGGCGGCAAAATCCACCTTGTGAAGGGCCGAAATGACGCGGTTCATTTCGTCGTAAATGGCCCGCCTCTTTGCGGGTTCCATACCGGGAAGGGATTGGTCCCATAACACACGACCCTGCATGAATTCCATCACATAAAAGGCACGGCCAATGATGGTTTCGTCCTCACACAGGCAGTACATGGTCGGAACCGGCACTTCCGTATCCTGCAAACCCCGCATCACCGCAAACTCGCGCTCCACCGCGTGCGCCGAGGGCAACAGCTTGGCCACCGGTCCGGGTTTGGCGCGCATCACATAACTCTTGTCTGGCGTGATCAGCTTGTAGGTCGGGTTGGATTGACCGCCTTTGAACATCTCGGCGCTCAGAGGTCCAGAGAATCCCGGGAGGTTCACGGTCAGCCACGCGCTCAATACGTCGAGGTCAAAGGCATGCTGGCCGGACACCGGGCGGGTGCCCAGAAAATGGTCGAATTCACTCATGGGGCATTTTTTGGGAAGATGAGGCGGTTTTCAATTGTCGGCGTCGATGATTTGCATCAGCGCATGGCGGTCGCGTATCACCAGACCGGCCTGCTCGATCCGGATGGCGCCATCCCGTTCCATGGACTTCAGTTCCTGGTTGACCCGCTGGCGCGATGCGCCCAACAGTTGCGCCAGTTCTTCTTGCGCCAACTGAAGGCCAATACGTGCTTCCGAGGCATCGCTGAGCGACGGCACTCCGTAACTGCGCACCAAGTGCAGCAGTTGTTTTGCCAGCCGGGCCCTCAAGGGTAAAGTGTTCAGGTCTTCCACCAGACCATAGAGCTGCCGGATTCTTCGCGCATGGAGCCGCAACAGGGCTTCGTAGAGTTCCACATGCAGCGCCAGAATCTTTTTGAAGTCTGCCTTGGCGACACACAAAATCGTTGTCTCGCCATGGGCGTAGGCATCGTGCGTGCGGCGGTCGCCGTCGAAAATGGATACGTCGCCAAACCAGATGCCGGGCTCTACATACGTCAGTGTTATCTGCTTGCCGGAAATTGACGTAGAACTCACCCGGACAGCGCCTTTTGCGCACGCGATCCAGTCCTCCGGAGGCTCGCCTCTGGCAGCAATCAGGTCGCCGTCTTTGTGGCGTTTGACATATGCACATCGAAGAATGTCGTGTTTCAGTGACGGGGACAGGGAAGAAAACCAGCGACCGGCGTTGATCGCCGACCGTTCGTCGATGGTAAGGATGGGTTCGTCCATGGCGTGTCTTGTGGGTGACTGCGGGTGTTGCGCTTAACAGACCTATTGTCCATGGATGGTTGCAATTTCGGGGATAACTTTGTCGCGTTCGTGTCTGGAATCATGGCTGTTATGCCAAAATCCAATTCACAAATGAATTCTCACAAGAAAAACAGACTCGCGATTTTGGGAGTTGCGATGGCGTGTGCCGGGCTGAATAGCTTGGCCATGACATTGGGACAGGCGCGGGGTGTCGTCCTCTTGGGGCAGCCACTCAATCTCACTGCGTCCATCCAATTGGAGCCACAGGACGGAGCGTCTGCTTTGTGCTTTGACGCGGATGTTTTTTATGGGGACACACGGCTGGAAGCCTCTCAGGTGAGGGTCAAAAGCGAGCAAATGGCGAGTGCATCGACCGCCGTCGTGCGGGTCGAATCACCGGTGCGTGTTGATGAACCCATTGTGACTGTGTACCTGCGCGCCGGTTGTGAACAGAAAATTACGCGGCGTTATGTGCTGTTGGTCGAACCTGGGGCCGAACAGGGTTCATCAGTCCCGATGGTTCAAACTGTGCCGGCGGCAGTGACAGCCTTTGGTGTAGTTTCGGCACCAGCGGCACCAGCGGCACCAGCAGCGGCGGCCGGAGCCGATCGCAATGGCGTACCGCCCCGTGTCAGGCCGGCAGGCAAGGAGCGCGCGCGCGCATCAAGAGCCGAGTTGTCTGTTGATGGCGAGGTTTTTTCGGTCGTGAAGCCGCCAGTAAAACAAGGTCCCCGTCTCCAACTGTTGCCACTGGATCTGTCAATCGAACACGATCCATCGTTGAAATTCACTGACCAGCTCATATTGGGTGTTTCCGAAAATCTGCAAAAGCGTGCGGAAGCAGCTGCATTGTGGCGTTCCCTGAATGCCACTCCGGAAGACATTCTTAGTGTGCAGAGCCAACGCAAGGCCATGGAGGCCGACCTGAAGGGGCTCCAAGTGGCGACCAGCAAGAATCGACAGAACTTGCAGGACCTCGCTGGGCGTCTGGAATCAGCTGAATCCGAGCGCTATTTCAATCCTTTGGTCTACTCGCTGCTTGCTATTTTGTTTTTGACTGGCGTTGTTGCGGCGATTGCCTTGCGCCGCCTGCGCGACCGAGTGCCGGAAGACATGGCATGGTCGAGGGATGAATTTTCACCTGTTCGCGCTGACCGCGACGCTCCGGGACCTATGGTTTACGAAGGCTTTCGGCTCAATGAGAGGTCAGCATCGGTTCCTTCTGAAGCCGCTCCGGGTGCGCGCGCGGGCCAAGCGGCGCAAGCGGCCCAAAGCCCGGTAGATATCGATATTGACTTCGATCTTGATGCTCTTGGCGTTGCCGAGGGCCAGCGCACGTCCAATGGTGGTTGGGTGAAGAAAGCGGCAGATCGGGCTTTCGTGAATGTTGTAGCTGCCCGTGCCGAGGGGCATGCTGACTTTGCGCACAGCATGTCCGCTTCCTTGCGGGCTTTGAACACGCAAGAAATGTTGGACGTTCGCCAGCAAGCAGAGTTTTTCATGACGCTGGGCCAATACGATGAAGCCATCGGCATGTTGAAAGACAGCATAGAAGACAGCGAAGAGTCCAATCCCCTTATCTATCTGGACCTGCTGCGTCACCTGCACACACTCGGTCGAAAAACGGAGTTTGACTACTATCGCGCCGACTTTAACGCCTTGTTTTCTGGACGTGTGCCTGAGTTTTCTGATTTCAATCAAGGCGGAAGGGGCCTGGAAGCCTACCCTGATGTTTGCGAAACCATTTCCTCAATTTGGCCGACACGGGATGCTGTGCACTTCATTGAGCAATGTCTGGTTCATCCAGAAAGGGAAGCTGAATCGCACGGGTTTGATCTGGAGGCCTTTCGGGATTTGTTGATGTTGCACGGGATGGCACAGCGAATGGAATCAAGTTCTGATTCGGGTCTCATGCCATTTAGTGCCACACGGTCGGCACCTGCAGTTTTGGTTCCAGACAAAAGCGTTTCTGACCCCGCGTCTCAATCTAACGGCGCCCCAGACGGGCTAAATCCAGTTTCGGCGATCGATTCGGGAACCAGTGAAATTACAACGGACCTTGATTTGCCAAACTCCCCGGGTAATCTCATCGACTTTGACACCTCCGAATTGGCGTTCCCGAGTAGAACCCCGCTGCCAAAGTCCTGAGGTTTGGTTAACGCCGAACTTGCAAGGCGCCAGGGTTGACGATATTGGTAGGCGTGCCTTTGATGAAGTTGATGACGTTGTCAAAGGCGGCGTTGAACAGCTTTTCATAGTTGTTCTGTTCAACGTAGCCAATATGTGGCGTGCAAATGCAATTCTCCAGACGTAACAATGCGTGCCCTTGAAGAATTGGTTCATTTTCAAAGACGTCAACCGCGGCCATTCCGGGACGCCCCCGGTTTAATGCGCCGATCAGTGTGTTGGTCTCTATCAGTTCAGCTCGCGATGTATTGACCAGAAGTGATGTTGGCTTCATGCGTGCTAAATCAGCCTGATCGATGACATGGCGCGTAGTGTCACTCAGGCGCAAGTGGATGGATAAGACATCGCTGGCTTCAAAAAAAGCTTCGCGACTCAATGCTATGGTGTGCCCGTCCTCCACGGCCTTCTCCATGGAATTGTCACTGCCCCAGATCAAAACCTGCATCCCGAACGCTCGGCCATAACCTGCAACGAGCTGTCCGATCTTGCCATAGCCCCAGATGCCAAGGACCTTACCGTTTAGTTCGCAACCAATGCCAAAATTGCCTGGCATCGATCCGGCTTTCAACCCGGATTGCTGCCACGCGCCATGTTTCAAATTCCCGATGTATTGGGGCAGTCGACGCATAGCAGCCAAAATGAGTGCCCATGTCAGTTCGGCGGGTGCTACACCAGAGCCTGCGCCCTCGGCAACTGCGATACCTCGCTCTGTACAAGCCTGCACATCCACGTGGGCACCGACTCGACCTGTTTGCGAGATCATCTTCAACTTGGGAAGCTTCTCAAGCAACTGCCGATTCAAGTGGGTTCTTTCCCGAATCAAAATGATCACATCGGCGTCCTTGAGCCGCACCGACAATTGACCAATGCCTTTGACCGTATTGGTGTAGACCTTGGCTTGGTATTGCTCAAGCTTGGCCGCACATTCCAGCTTGCGAACGGCATCTTGATAGTCATCCAGAATCACTATATTCATGGACGCAATTGTGCCTGTCAATTTCCCGTTACAACTTCCTCACTTTGTCGATCAGCCCATCGCCCCAAAAACGCCAGATACGAGGAGTCAGGAGCAAGCGGCTTCCCGGGCGGCGAGGCGCTCCAGTTCAGCACACACATCCGCCATGCGCCCGGATATCACCATCCGCCCGACACCGCAGCGATCTTGTCCGGCTTCCATCACCCGGACCACACGCAGTGGCCTGACCATTGCAGGTATACGACCAGTAGCCCCCGCGTACTGAGAATTGGCTGCTATCGATACAGGAGCGCTTGGGTGTCGAACCTGCGCCACAGGGGTTGGCGAGCCCAACGCGCGCGTGCGGCCTGCCGTCCATGAATGGACCCAAGCCTGGACTGTTCGAAAAATAACGGACTGGGCGAAAAGAGCGATGTTCATGATAACGATTTCTCCGAATTACATAAGCATGGTGTTGCGGATCAGGCCCACCGCGAGACCTTCAATTTCGAAGGATTCACCGGGTGCTACAACAATGGTTTGGTAGTCCGGGTTCTCCGGATGCAATTCGATCAGGTCTTTGTTGCGGCGAAAACGTTTCACTGTGACTTCGTCACCTAACCGCGCCACGATGATTTGGCCGTTCTTGGCGTCTTTGGTCGCCTGTACTGCCAGCAGGTCTCCATCCATAATTCCGGCATCACGCATCGACATGCCACGGACCTTTAGGAGGTAGTCTGGTTGGCGCTGGAACAAACTGTTTTCGACGTAATAGGTCCGGTCCACATGTTCCTGCGCGAGAATAGGGGAACCAGCGGCGACCCTGCCAATGAGCGGCAAAGCCAGTTGCGCCAAGCCAGGTATTGGCAACGAGAACTGCTTGCCACGGGACTCATTGATGGAACGAAGTGCATCGCTTCGCAACCTTATGCCGCGCGACGTGCCACTGACAAGCTCAATGACGCCTTTGCGTGCCAAGGCCTGTAAATGTTCTTCGGCCGCGTTGGCTGACTTGAAGCCGAGTTCCGATGCAATTTCTGCACGGGTGGGGGGTGCTCCGGAGCGTGAAATGGCGCTTTGAATCAGCTCCAGAATCTGTTGTTGCCGTGCGGTAAGTTTGGGACTTTCAAGCATGCTGACTCCTTGTATCTGGGCCGGGTCAGCTGTGAGTATGTACACGCTGTTTTGGCATCCAGTAACTGTATTTTTAACCAGTTTGTTTTTGTTTGCAAGCGGAACTTTCAAAAATGATAAAAAAGATTGTGTTTTTGGGCATGGGTGGCACGATTGCGGGAATGGCCCAGAGCGCGGCCGACAACGTGGGCTACACGGCAGCGCAAAAGAGCGTTGAGCAACTGCTGGAAGCCATCCCGACCCTGCGCCTGACGCTTGGAAATTTGGATCTGCTAACGGAGCAAGTAGCCCAGGTTGACAGCAAGGATATTGCCTGGAGTCATTGGCGAGCGCTGGCGACCCGCGCTTTCCAGCACCTTGAGTCGCCGGACGTGGCGTCCTTGGTGATTACCCACGGCACGGATACGTTAGAGGAAACAGCCTTTTTCCTGTCTCGGGTACTACCGCCCGCGCTAATTGCCCGCAAGCCCGTGGTGCTGACCTGTGCCATGCGGCCGGCCAGTTCGATGTCTCCTGACGGGCCGCAGAATGTGCTGGATGCGGTTGCAGTGGCGCGGTCTGAACAGGCGGCCGGTGTGCTGGTGGTGTGCGCTGGTGCCGTTCACGCGGCGCGCACCGTTCAAAAGGTGCATCCCTATCGGCTTAACGCTTTTGACTCCGGTGATGAAGGTCCGCTGGGCTTTGTCGAAGAAGGTGTTGTGCGCTGGCGGTATACAGCGGCCGATTTGCATTCTCCCAGGCAGGCATTTGTGATGGCGCGGTTGAACAGAGAGCTTTGGCCGCGCGTCGAGATTGTGATGAACTTTGCCGGTGCATCGGGTGCTGTGGTGCGGGCGCTGTTGGCCCAGCCCACTGCTGGCGATCAGGTCGTGCGCGGAATTGTGGTGGCTGGAACTGGCAATGGCTCTGTCCACGAAGATCTGGAGGCGGCCCTCAGGGAGGCCGATCACATCGGTGTTCAGGTTGTGCGCTCAACCCGCTGCCCGCAAGGGATCGTGGTTGCTGGCTCGGCACCTGCAGAGTTCCGCCATTCAGAAGGGCTGTCTCCCGTCAAGGCCCGGGTGGCCTTGATGCTGGATCTGATGCAGTGAGCTCTAACCACCCAAGGCATCGAAAACCCGGGCCATGATGACTTCGACGTCACCGATGCCGCTGACCGCGCGGTATTTTGGTGCAGTGGATGCATCTTTAGCTGCCCATCCGGAGTAGTAGTCCACCAGGGGGCGGGTTTGGGCACTGTAGACGTCCAGACGCTTTTTGACGGTTTCTTCCTTGTCGTCATCACGCTGAATCAGTGGCTCTCCGGTGACATCGTCGATACCTTGCACCTTGGGGGGATTGAACTTGACGGGGTAGGTGCGTCCCGATGCCGGGTGGGAGCGCCGCCCGCTCATGCGTTCAACAATGGCCTCGAAAGGCACGCTGATCTCGACCACATAGTCCAGCGTCACGCCGGCCGCCTTCATGGCATCGGCTTGTGGGATGGTGCGTGGAAAACCGTCAAACAGGAAACCATTGGCGCAGTCAGGCTGGGTGAGACGCTCTTTCACCAGGTTGATGATCAGGTCGTCGCTGACCAGGCCGCCAGCAGCCATAACTGCCTTGGCTTCCAGTCCCAGTGGGCTACCGGCCTTGACCGCTGCGCGAAGCATGTCGCCCGTGGAAATCTGGGGGATGCCGTATTTCTGACAAATGAACGTCGCCTGGGTGCCTTTACCGGCGCCTGGTGCGCCCAACAAAATAAGTCTCATGGATATCCCCGATAGAACTAGAACCAACTTCGCGCAACAGGCTTGTGTTGCCCCCGTGGAGGCGCGCGGATGAGGCAGAGAATAGCATGGGCCGCCTGCGACCTAACTTACAGAATTGCCCTTGGCAGCAAGAAACACGGCCCGTACCCGCGCCAGGTCTTGCGCTGTATCGACTCCGGGTCCGGGTGCGTGTTCGGTGACATGCACCGCGATGCGGTAACCGTGCCACATGGCGCGCAGTTGCTCCAGTGACTCGCAGACCTCTATTGGTGCCTGGGCCAACTGCGGAAACGCGCGCAGAAACCCGACCCGGTAGGCATAGATGCCAATGTGGCGCAGCGGTACCGGTTTGGGAAGGCTGTGAATGCCTTCACTGAAGCCATCGCGCCACCACGCAATGGGTGCGCGGCTGAAATACAGGGCCAGGTCAGTGGCGTCGACAACCACTTTGACAACATTTGGATTGACAAAGTCTTCTGTGCTGGCAATTGCGTGTGCAGCAGTCGCCATGGCGGCCTCCGGGTGGTCGCGCAGGCTCATCGCCACGGCCTGGACCAGTGCCGGATCAATCAGTGGCTCGTCCCCCTGCACATTGACGACCATCTCATCCTCGACCAGACCCAGCACCTCGCTGGCCTCCGCCAGTCGGTCGGTACCAGACGCGTGGTCTTCCCGTGTCAACACCGCCTCAACGCCGTAGTCATGACAAGCCCGAATGATCGAGGGGTGGTCCCCAGCGACCACGATACGCACTGCAGGTGATACACCAGCCCGCACCCTTTGCGCCACCCGCACCACCATGGGTACGCCCGCCAGGTCAGCCAAAGGCTTGTTGGGCAGCCGGCTGGAAGCCAGCCGCGCCGGTATCAGCACGGTGTACCGCATGGGCACGTTCAGTGCTCGATTTCTTCGTCGGTGAGCGTACGGGCCTCGTTTTCCAGCAGCACGGGAATGCCGTCGCGCACTGGATATGCCAGACGGGCGCTGCGGGAGACCAACTCCTGGTTTTCGCGGTTGTATTCGAGGGGCCCCTTGGTCACCGGGCAAACGAGTAGTTCAAGAAGTCTTGTGTCCATCTACCGATCATAACTTTGCAGTCACGAGTGAACGCACGTGTGCGTCCAGCGCGGTGAAAAAAGCCGCCTCGGGCCGAAACTTCAGGCTGATGGTTAGCGCGTCGGGTGCCAGAGGCCACAGTTTGGCGGCATCCTTGTCGGTGCAAATCAGCCGATAGCCCTCGTGTTTGTTGATGAATGCGCTATCAAAATAATAGTGATCTGGCAGTGCGAGTGTGGCGGCCAGTGGGACATTGCAGGCGCGCAGCATGGCGAAAAACGTCTCGGGTTGCGCGATGCCGGCAACCGCCATCAACGGTTTTCCGCCAGGCCTGGACAGGTCGGCCAGGGATATTTGTGTTCCATCGCGGTGGCGGGCCATAGGTGAAAGGCTCTTGCGTGCCGTGAATCCGGCAAAGGCCGGGCGTTCACCCGTATGCAAAACCAGCAGACGATCCGCCCGCTGTCCCGTCGCAAGGACCGCGCGGCGTGGCCAACTCTCGCGAAGCGGCCCGGCTGGCAAGTGCCAGCCGTTTCCACACCCGCGGTCGTCGAAGACGCAGATTTCCAGATCCCGATACAACGCATAGTGCTGCAGGCCGTCGTCGCATACGATGAGCTGCGTTTGAGGGTAACGCTCCATCAGCGCCATCGCCGCTGCATGGCGGGTCGATGCCACAAACACCGCAACCCCGGTTGCGCGACAAATGAGCAGTGGCTCATCGCCCACGTCGCGCGGATCAGCGTCAGGAAGTACCTCCCTACAGGTGGTTCCCGTGCGACCGTAACCCCGGGAGATAACTCCTACACGGTATTTTTGAGCCACCAAGTGCTGTACAAGAGCCATGACCGTGGGTGTTTTTCCAGCGCCCCCGGCTATCACATTGCCAACCACAATGACCGTCGCATCAGCGTGCCGCACCGGCGCCAGTCCGATCGCGTACATCGCGCGACGGGCCTCAACCAGGCAGCGATAGACGAGGGACACGGGGTACAAAAAGGACGCCAGCAAACCGCGCCCCCGCCAAGTCTCCAGCAGCGTACTCTGCAGCGCCTGCCGCAAAGTCCCAGGCATGGGGCTAACGGCCACCCGCCTGCGCCGAGGACTGCGTGGCGAACGTGATCTGGTGCAAACCCGAGCGCCGGGCAGCTTCCATCACGGTTACGACCGACTGGTGTTTGGCGCTGGCGTCGGCGCTGATGATGACCACCGTATCTTTGCCGGCCTTGGCGCCCTCGGTCATGGCACTGGCCACACTCTCCAGGCTGCGTCCTACGACTGCTATGCGATTGACGCTGTAGGAGCCATCGGCGCTGACGGCCACAATGATTTCCTTGGCGTAGTCACGCTGGGCATCCGTGTCGGCCACTGGCAGTTTGAGCTGCATCTCCGTAAATTTGCTGTAGGTGGTGGACAACATCAGGAAGATCAGCACGACCAGCAGCACATCGATAAACGGGATCAGGTTGATCTCGGGCTCGTCCTGTTTACGTGGGCGGAAGTTCATGGCGGGTCTACCGGCGGAACACCTTGAGGTGTCTGGCCAGGTGTTCGGCTGACAGCTCTAGTGTCAGCAAATAGGCGTCGACCTGTCCCCTGAAGTAGCGCCAAAAGATCAGTGACGGAATAGCTACGATCAGCCCGAATGCAGTGTTGTACAAGGCAATTGAAATGCCGTGCGCCAGTTGGGCCGGATTGCCTCCCGTGGCACCGCCAGGCGCTTGCGAACCAAAAATCTCAATCATGCCGATCACCGTGCCAAAAAGCCCCATTAGCGGTGCGGCCGATGCAATGGTAGCCAGTGCGCTGAGGCGCAATTCCAGGCGGTGCGCCACGATGCGCCCGGTGCTTTCCATGATGGCGCGTAAATCGTCTTCGGTGCAACGCGGATCCGAGTTGATGGCGCGCAGGCCACTGGCAAGAACTTCGCCCAAGGCCGAATTTTTTTCCAGCTGTGTCACCACGTCCGGGCCGGGAATGGCAGTGCGGGTCACACTCAGGACTTCGTCGAGCAAGCGCGGTGGCGCCACTTTGACCGCTTTCAGGCTGACAAAGCGGTCAATGACGATGGCCAGGGCCAGGACGGAACACGCAATAAGGGGCCAAATCGGCCAGCCAGCGGCTTGAATGATAGAAAACAAATAGTCACCCCGTGCAAATGAAAGGCTTCGCGATTATGGCGCACGTGTGCGGGCCACCCACCCACGGAACGGGTGGACAACATTGTGTAAAACTGGCCCTCCGATGGGCCCCAGGCCGCGTCCGCCCGCAGTTTTGACAGAGTGATGACAAATTCAACAATGAAAAATCCAATAAAAACAACAACGTTCGACCAGGAGTCGTGACCCGACGGTGATCGCGCACAGACCTGCAACCCTGGCGACCGGTTGTGGAGCACTGGCGCAACCGAACACACTTGGATAGGGAAATCGGGTCGTGCCTGTGGCTGGTCCGCATCTGAGATCAGTCGGGTCTGGCGTGTCGGTGCCCTGTGCCGCGCCATAACAAACGCGCTGGAGGCGCGCTTGAATTCGGTAGCGGTAGTCGGGGCGAACAGTAGTTTTAACCATGCCGCCAGTGGTCACTGCTATTTTTCTCTGAAAGATGTGACCGGCCGATGGCGCTGTGCCATGTTTCTCCGTGCCGCCAGCCTGTTGACCCTCAGCCCGCGCGACGGGGATCTGGTGGAGGTGAGCGGTCGGCTCGGTGTGTATGAACCGCGGGGCGAATTGCAATTGATCGTTGAGGCGCTGCGCCCGGCTGGCCAAGGTGCATTGATGGAGCAGTTTTTCAAACTCAAAGAAAACCTGGCTGCTGAGGGCTTGTTTGATGCCGGAATCAAGCGGCCCTTGCCTGTGCTACCGCGTGGCATGGGCGTAGTGACGTCCTTGTGCGCTGCGGCTTTGCATGATGTTGTCACCGCACTTCAGCGGCGTGTGCCGCATATCCCTGTGGTAATCGCACCCGCTGTCGTACCGGGTGATGGTGCACCCCGCGAATTGGTGCAAGCTATGGAAAGCCTCTACCGTATGGCGGAGTCGCCCGGGGGTAACGCCCCGCGGGCGATCGACGTCATTTTGTTGGTTCGCGGCGCAGGGGCTGCCGAGGATTTGTGGGCATTCAACGACGAACAATTAGCCCCGTGATCGCGCGCAGCCCGGTGCCCATCGTCAGTGGTGTGGGGCACGAAGCCGACTTCACCATTGCCGACTTTGTCGCCGACGTACGAGCACCCACACCCACTGCTGCGGCGGAAATGGCGTCCGAACCCACGGTCACTTGGCTCAGCGCGGTGGAGGGCATGGAGTCCAGCATGGTGCGGGCCCTGACCCGTTTTTGCAGACCGGCAGGACCAGCGCTTGGACCTGGCCGCCTCCCGATTGGGTCGGCCCTCTTCTTTGGCGCACCGCCATCGGCTGACCCTGGGCAACCCTGCGCAGCGTTTGCAGCATGCCTCCCGCATCACCTTGCGCGAAAAGCAGTGGGAGCGGGAGCGCTTTGGGCAGCTCCTTTTGCCTGCTGTGCAGCGGGCCCTTCAGCGCTCGCAGGAGCGAACTCAGCGCGCGGAATTGCGCTTGCACTTGCCGGACCCGGCGCTGGTACTCAAACGCGGGTATGCGTGGTTGACATTGGAGAATGGCCATCCCTTGAGCAGTGTGTCGCAGGCATATGGTGGTCAGCGAGTGAAGGCAAGCCTTGCCGACGGCACGGTTGACTTGACCGTCAGCGACTGAAGTTTCAATTACTTCCTACAATTGCCGTTTTGCTAACCACTCGAGAGGATTCCATGGAACATACCCTGCCTGCATTGCCATTCGCGATTGATGCCCTGGCACCTGCCTACTCCAAAGAGACATTGGAGTTTCACCATGGCAAGCACCACAATGCCTATGTCGTCAATTTGAACAACCTGCAAAAAGGCACGGAGTTTGAGAACATGTCGCTGGAAGAGATCGTCAAGAAGTCCAGCGGTGGCATCTACAACAACTCTGCGCAGATCTGGAATCATACTTTTTTCTGGAACTGCATGACACCCGATGGCGGTGGCGAACCCAGCGGCGCGTTGGGCACGGCGATTACCGCCAAGTGGGGCAGTTACGCTGCGTTCAAGGAAGCCTTTGTCAAGTCAGCGGTCGGTAATTTTGGTTCCGGCTGGACGTGGCTGGTCAAGAAGCCCGACGGTTCGGTAGACATTGTCAACATGGGCGCTGCCGGTACGCCCCTGACAACCGCAGACAAGGCGCTGCTGACCGTGGACGTGTGGGAGCATGCCTACTACATTGACTACCGCAACTTGCGCCAGAAGTTTGTCGAGACCTACCTCGACAAACTGGTGAACTGGAGCTTTGCTGAAGGCAACTTCGCGTAATACCCGCAATCGTTCGCGAAAAAACCGGTCCTAGGGCCGGTTTTTTTTATGGGCTAAACAGGCGCCCGGAAATTTTGCTGCCCGGTTTGATGCCTTTTTTGGCAAACCAGCCCTGGTTCATTTCCAGCACAAACCGTACCGGTTTGATCGAACAATGGGAGTCCAGGGATTTTGGCTTCATGTCTTCCAGGTTCACGATGGTTCCGTCATCGGCCACAAAAGCCGCCGTCAACGGAAGCAAAGTGTTTTTCATCCAGAAGCACTGGCGTGTCGGGTTTTCGAAAATGAACAGCATGCCTTCGTTCTGTGGCATGTCCTGGCGGTGCATCAACCCCGTGGCGTGTTGCTCTTGCGTGGTGGCCAGCTGGGTGTCAATCTGGTGGATGCCCACCGACAGGGTGGTGCGCGGCAGCTGGGTTTGAGCGAAGTCCTGGGCTTGAGCGGCTCCATTTGCAAAGAAAACCGCAGCGAGCAATACAGGTGCAAGTTTTTTCATGTCACCCAGCGGCTTATTTTTTGACGACTTTTCTGACCTTGGGTTTAGCCTTGGCCTTCTTGGCCTTCTTGGCTTTGGGAGCACTCGCCTTGTGTTTTTGAGTTGCTTTTGCGGGTTTTGGCGCAGCTACGGGGGCCGTGGCGGGTGCGACTTGCCTTGCTGGGGCTGCGGGAGCCGATGGCGTCGCTGGTACGGCCGACTGGGCCAACGCAGCGATTGAAAAGAATCCTGCAAAAAGACCAAAAAGTAGCTTGTTCATTTTCAATGGGTTCCTGAAGTAACACGGGATATTTGCAAGCGATTATCCCGCACACCGCAAAGGCAGTATGCGGGGATTTTCAGGGGACTTGCGGCGACAGCATCGAGTAATTTTTTAGGAATAGAATTTCTGCACCTTTTGAAGCGCAACTTCTCGGGTAAAGCGATACCAATCATCCACGGAGACCATTTTCCATGTACCAGCACATTAAAGTCCCAGCCGAGGGCCAGAAGATCACCGTCAACGCGGACATGTCCCTGAACGTGCCTGACCAGCCAATCATCCCCTTCATCGAAGGCGATGGCACTGGTCTGGACATCACGCCCGTGATGCTGAAAGTGGTCGATGCTGCGGTGGCCAAGGCCTACGCCGGCAAGCGCAAAATCCACTGGATGGAGGTGTACGCGGGTGAGAAGTCGACCAATGTCTATGGCCCCGATGTCTGGCTACCCGAAGAAACGTTGCAGGCCTTGCGTGAATATGTGGTGTCCATCAAGGGCCCGTTGACAACGCCTGTGGGCGGCGGTATCCGTTCGCTGAACGTGGCCTTGCGCCAGGAACTGGACCTGTATGTGTGCCTGCGTCCCATCCAGTACTTTGACGGTGTTCCCAGCCCGGTCAAAGAGCCGCACAAGACCAATATGGTGATCTTCCGTGAAAACTCGGAGGACATTTACGCCGGTATCGAGTTTGAGGCCGAGAGCGACAAGGC
>CAZMXB010000030.1:0-5031 GCA_964569855.1 uncultured Rhodoferax sp. | reverse complement strand
GACATTGTCATCAAGGACAGCATCGCGGACGCCTTCCTGCAACAGATTTTGCTGCGTCCCGCCGAGTACAGCGTCATTGCCACGTTGAACCTGAACGGTGACTACGTGTCCGACGCCCTGGCGGCTCAAGTGGGCGGAATCGGCATTGCACCCGGTGCCAACTTGTCGGACTCCGTCGCCTGTTTTGAGGCCACCCATGGCACGGCTCCCAAGTATGCGGGCAAGGACTATGTCAATCCCGGTTCCGAAATTCTGTCGGCCGAAATGATGCTGCGCCATATGGGCTGGCTGGAGGCCGCGGACCTGATCATCAGTTCCATGGAAAAGTCGATCAAGAGCAAGAAAGTTACCTATGACTTTGCCCGTCTGATGGACGGCGCAACGCAGGTCAGCTGCTCGGGATTCGGTCAGGTGATGATTGACCATATGTGAGCCTCCAGGTCCGTTGAGGACGAACAAAGAAGAAACCCCAAGTGATTGATTTACTTGGGGTTTTTTTTGCTGGGCTCTGCACCGATTGGTGTGTACCGCGACGTTGCAGGTCGGGTTAGCGAGCCAAAAAATCCGACACAAGAATGTTTCCGACGGGAGCTCCCGGGTGCAGGTCGCCGTTACGCGTATTCGACCATGGCGCTCGTTGCATGCGCGTGCGCCAGCACACGGTGGAACCCTGCCAAAGGCGCAGCGATGGTCCGGCCATCGGACAGTCGGTCCATAGGGTGTACAGGCCGCCAGCCCTCGCAAAATATGCGCAATGCGCTATCAAAATCGTAGTTCAATAAGCTTCGCCGATATCGGTGACGGGTACGCCAACACACTTTCTCGAGGGAAATCAGACAGCAACCGTACGAGGGTCTAAGCGTTGGCCGGTGGCCTCAACGACCCGTATCGAATCTGCGCAACACGGTATCCGTTTGATGGTGGCCGACTTGGTCGGAAATTGAAATTGGCACCCTATAAAAGCATTCACTTACCCGCGTGGTGATTTTCTTGAAGGCAGGAGCCGGGTCAGGGCGCGGTGGCCTGGGTGAGCCAACCAGAGAGCGGACCGAGGTTGGCCAGCGCGTTACCTGTAAGCGGCCCAAGGTAATAAAGCTGGGGCGTTCCGGACGTGTTGACGCCCAGATAGCTGCCACTTCCCGGGTAAGCGCGAATCCGCCAGCCCGATACCGACTCCATCGTGGTGGCAGGTGCGGGTGAGAATGCTTGCGCATACGTGCGCTCCGCCCAGGAAAACACGCGATCGGCATCGGCCACCAACGACAATGCAGCCGCCGACTGCAAACTCAGTGCGCCCACCGCGCCAACGCCGGTGACGGTTTGGGGTACTCCATTGCTGGGTCGCCCGGTGCCGCGCTGGCCATAAGAATCCGAACCCCAACATTGCAGGCCAGTGCTCCCCAGGGCGGCACACGCCCACCCCTGACCAACCGCAATGCTGGTGGCGGTACTGATTGCGCTCACGGTCACAGCGGTACTGGAGGAGCCACCAACTGTGCTGTTACCCAATTGACCTGCAGCGTTGAAGCCCCAACATTGCACGCCACCGTTGCTCAGCAAGGCGCAGGAGTGGTTCAGGTCACTGACGGCAATGCCAATCGCTGCGTTGACTCCAGTCACCGCGCTGGGCGTCGAGCTCGCAGTGAAGGTTCCATTGCCCAATTGGCCGTATTTGTTGGCGCCCCAGCAGCGTACCGTGCCATCACCGAGCAAGGCGCAGGTGTGCTCAAACCCGGTCGCAATTGCGGTGGCACCGTTGATACCATTAACGGCGACCGGGAGCAGGCTCGACGTGGTGTTTCCTGTGCCCAACTGCCCATCGCTACCGTAGCCCCAGCATTGAACTGCGCCAGAGGCCAGGATTGCACAGCTATGAGCGCCTCCCGACGACACCGCCTTGGCGGTGCTGACGCCTGCCACCGCAACGGGCACTGAGACGGGGGTCGATGAAGCGCCATTGCCGAGTTGCCCAGAGCTTCCATCGCCCCAGCATCGAATACTGCCATTGCCGAGCAGGGCGCATGCGTGCGCGTCCCCGGCCGAGACACCGGTTGCACCCGTCACGCCTGTTACCGGGACGGGAATGGTGCTGTTGATGGTTGTGCCATTGCCCAACTGGCCAAAGTCGTTCTTGCCCCAGCACATTACCCCACCGCTGCCCAATGCAGCACAGCTGAAGCCATCCTTGGTTGCAACCGACGTGGCGTTGTTGATCCCCGAAACAGTCACCGGAAGCGTGCTGCTGACCGTCGTGCCATTGCCCAATTGCCCCACTCCATTGCTTCCCCAGCATTGCACGGTACCGCCGGTCAACACCGCACAACTGTGATTGTTTGCCAGGGCCACTGAAAGGGTGCTGGTGATGCCGACTACGGCCGTCGGCGTGCCGCTGGCGGTGCGGGTGCCGTTGCCCAACTGTCCATAATCATTGCTGCCCCAGCACTGGACCGTGTCGTTGACCAGTTTCGCGCAAGCAAAATCAGGTCCAACTGCCACCGAAGTGGCAGACACCAATGCGTTGACTGGATTCGGGCTCGAAGTGAAGGTCGTGAGGTCACCCGTTGCCCCCCAGCATTGGGCGCTGCCGTTGGAGAGAGCGGCGCAAGTCATCCGGTTCGAAGCCGAAATCGCCGTTGCTCCGCTGATGCCGCTGACTGCAACCGGCACGGCACTCGACGTCGTATTGCCGGTGCCCAGCAAACCGCCATCGTTGTTTCCCCAACACTGCACGGTTCCGTTTGCCAACAGCGCACAGGTATGACCGTTGCCGGTCACAACAACCGTGGCGTTGACCAACCCGCTGACGCTGACCGGGGAATTGCTTTTGACCGTGGTGCCATTTCCCAGCTTTCCAGAGCCATTGTGGCCCCAACACGAGACCGTGCCGTTACCAATCAGAGCGCAGGTGTGGTTGTTGCCGGCGGCAACCGCTTTGGCGTTACTCAGCGTGTTGACCGAAACCGGTGTGCTGCTGCTGGTTGTGGCTCCATTGCCAAGTTGACCGCTGGTGCCCAGGCCCCAACACTGCACGCTGCCGTTTTGCAGCGTTGCGCAACTGTGGCTGACGCCCGCCGACACCGCAGTCGCGGTGGTAATGCCGCTTACCGATACCGGAACCGAACTATTGGTCAAGCTGCCATTGCCAAGTTGACCTGAGCTGTTGGATCCCCAGCACTGCACTGCTCCACTGGTGAGCACGGCACAGACGTGGCCGGTACCTGCAGACACCGCGGTGGCGGCGGGCAGGTTGTTGACAGTGACCGGACTGGTGCTGTCAACCGTCGTACCGTTGCCGAGTTGGCCGGCAGAGTTGGATCCCCAGCAACGCACAACACCGTCCGCTGTTACCGCGCAAGCGGTGCCGGAGCCCGCAGAAATTGCGGGAGCCGCGGCGCCAGCCTGGTTGCCGGCAAGGCACAAGAACAAGAAAAGTCCGCTGACAAACGCTTGTTGCGACCAGTATTTCATGAAATTTTCCTCTTTGGCATGCCGTCAAACCGGGGGGGGGGGAATTTAAATATACTGCTCCGACCGGCCAAGCGCTAGGTGGTATCCGGAGTTTTTTTGCGTGGCGAAGTCAGTCCGGACCGGGTCGGTCCGTCAACGCCGCAGGCGCCGTGGCGGCATTCCCTGCATTGCAAGACGGCAGGCGCGTCGATAGGCCAGCAGGTTCAGCTCCGCCCTTGCCAGCACGCTGTCCTGCGGGTAGGAGCTTTCCCGCGTGTCACAGGGCAGGCCGCTGGGCTGGTCGGTCATCAGGGCCAGGCCGTCGCTGACATGCCCGGCGGTGTAAACGTGGAACAATCCGTGCTCCACAGCCTCCAGAACAGGGGTGTCCAGCATCAGGTGGCGCCGGTTGCGTTCGGGAATCAAGACACCCTGTTCACCGGTCAGACCCTGTGCCTCACAGACGCGGAACCAGCCTTCAATCTTTTCATTGATGCCGCCAACAGGCAGCACGTCACCGTGTTGATTCAGTGCGCCGGTTACTGCAATGCCCTGCTGCAGGGGCAGGTCCGACAAGGACGACAACAGGGCGTACAACTCGGCGCACGAAGCCGAATCACCTTCCACCCCCTGGTACTCCTGTTCAAACACGATGGAGGCGTTCAGGGCCAATGGCGCAATGTGTGCGAACAGGGCGCTGAGGTAGCTGTGCAGTATGAGCACACCCTTGTCGTGGATCGGGCCCGACATGTCCACTTCGCGCTCAATATTAAGCAGGCCGCTCGTGCCGGCGTGGGTGCGGGCCGTCACGCGCACCGGCAGCCCAAAGCGCCAGTCGCCCAGGTCGATCTGGGTCAGGCCGTTGATCTGGCCGATGCGCGTGCCCTGCACGGAGATCAGGTGGTCGCCCTCGGCAATGGAATCGCGCAGGCGTTGCTCCGGGTAGTCGTGGCGCAGTCGGCGTGCGGCCAGAGCCTGGTCGACATCGGCGGCTTCCACCAGCAGGTTGGCGATTCCTATCGCATTGCCCGCACGTGCACGGCGAATCGAGGCGCTCTCTGCCACCAAAGTTTCGGTGCGGGCAAAGATGGCACTTTGGCGGGTCTGGTCGTCCACTTCGCGGTGGGTGTCTTCCAGCAAGCGCGCGACGGCGGCGCTGGAGAAATGCGGCAGGCCCAACTTGCGGCAGGTGTTTCCCACAAAGATGGCGGTGCCGTTGCGGGTGTCGTCGCTGGCCAGAAAACTCTCGGCAAAATCAACCTTGACGCGAAAACGGCGGGCGAATTCGGGGTCACCTTCCTGCAGCGCGTAATACAGCTCGACAGAGCCGATCAAGACGATCTTGACATCGGCATCCACCGCTTCGGGCTCCAGCGACATGGCGGCCATGGGCATCATGCCGGTGCCGGGTTCTTCGATTTGCACCCGCCCACTGCGCAGGTAGCGGCGCAGTTTTTCCCACACCAGCTCGTCGGCCAGCAGGTCGCGCAAGTGCAGCATCAAAAAGCCGCCATGGGCCTTGAGCAGACTGCCCGCACGGATGCGGGAGAAGGCTGTGATCAACACGTCTGCCTCGGCCTGGTA
>CAZMXB010000029.1:14461-28469 GCA_964569855.1 uncultured Rhodoferax sp. | reverse complement strand
TGGCCACCCGAAAACTCGTGGGGGTAGCGCTGCATCACATTGGCAACACCACTGCGTTCATTCAGTCCTACTTCGTCGAGCATTTGCAGCACCATTTCGTCACGTGCGGACCTGTCCAGGTCTGTACGGTGCAGTGCCAAGCCCTCTCCCACGATCTGCCCCACGGTCATGCGCGGGCTCAGTGAAGCAAACGGGTCCTGAAACACGACCTGCATGCGTTTGCGCATCGCGCGCAAAGTCTTGCGGTCTGCGTTGTCGATACGCTCGCCACCCATCACAATTTCACCGCTGGAAATGCTTTGCAGAGCCAGCAGCGCCATGCCAAGCGTGGTCTTGCCAGAACCAGACTCGCCCACGATGCCCAAGGTCTCACCCCGGCGCAATTGCAGGGTGGCGCCACAGACAGCCTTGAACTGGCTCTTGCGAAACCAGCCCTCGGCACTGCTGAAGCTCACCGCTATATCCTTGCCCGTCAACAACACCGGCGCATCCGGCTGCAAATCGACCACCACACGTTGTGGGCGGCTGGCCAACAGCTTCTGGGTGTAGGCGTGTTGCGGGTTGGTAAACACGGCCCCGGTCTCGCCCATTTCAACCAGCTTGCCGCGTTCCATCACACCCACACGGTGGGTGAAGCGGCGCACCAGATTCAGGTCATGGGTGATGAACAGCAAAGCCATGCCCATTTCGCGCTGCAAGGCGTCCAGCAGGTCCAGTATCTGGGCCTGAATAGTCACGTCCAGCGCCGTGGTGGGTTCATCGCAGATCAACAACTTGGGCCTGCAGGCCAGGGCCATGGCAATCATGGCGCGCTGACGTTGTCCACCGGAGAGCTGGTGCGGGTAATAGCCGATGCGGCGGTCGGGCTCGGGAATGCCGGTTTGTGCCAGCAACTCAATGGCGCGCGTACGGGCGGCGTGGGGGCGCATGGCCTCGTGCAGTTCCAGCACTTCACCGATCTGGTTGCCCACAGTGAACAGCGGGTTGAGCGCCGTCATCGGCTCCTGGAAAATCATGCCGATGTCGCCACCACGAATGCCGCGCATTTCGCGCTCACTCTTGGTCAACAAGTCAGCACCGTTGAAGCGGATGGCACCGGTCGTGGTAGCCGCATCGGCGAGCCGCAAAA
Organism: uncultured Rhodoferax sp.; assembly: GCA_964569855.1. Classification (GTDB taxonomy): domain Bacteria; phylum Pseudomonadota; class Gammaproteobacteria; order Burkholderiales; family Burkholderiaceae_C; genus Allorhodoferax. The sequence continues at coordinate 27,340 of CAZMXB010000029.1, read as the reverse complement.
TGGACATCGCAGTGATCGATTTGCCCGAACCCGACTCCCCCACCAGTGCGAACTTTTCACCGGGGCGAATGGAAAATGACACGTCATCGACGACGGTGGACGATCCAAAGCGGACCGTCAGGTGTTCGATATCAAGCAGATTGGACTGGCTCATGATTTACGGGCGTCGAAGGCGTCGCGCAGGGCATCGCCAATAAAAGTGAGCAGCGTCGTGGTAAGCGTCAACAACAAGAAAGTCGGGATGATGATCCACCACGCGTCCAGGTTGTTCTTGCCTTGCTGCAACAGTTCCCCCAGCGAAGGCACGGAGGCTGGGACGCCCAGCCCCAGAAAGTCGAGCGCAGTCAGCGACAAAATCGCAGCACTCATGCGAAACGGCAGAAACGTGATTACCGGGGTGAGTGAATTGGGCAACACATGGCGGCGAATAATTTGAAGGTTGGATAAGCCCAGAGCGCGCGCCGCCTTGACATATTCAAGTGAGCGGTTGCGGAAAAATTCGGCACGCACATAGTCCGACAGGCCGGTCCAGCTCCACAGTGAGAGAAGCAGCAACAGCAACAAGAGCGAGGGCTGAAAGACGGAGGCAAAAATGATCAGCACATAGAGTTCGGGGATCGCCACCCAGATTTCCAGCAGGCGCTGCAGCGTGAGATCGATACGCCCGCCGAAATAACCCATCACCGCCCCCATCAATACACCGACGATGGTGCCGACCAGGGTCAGTGCGATAGCAAACCAGATGCTGACACGAAAGCCGTACAACAACCTGGCGAGCATGTCACGCCCTTTGTCGTCCGTGCCGAGCCAGTTCTTGGCAGTGGGCGCGGCGGGCGGCGCGAGTTTGGTGAAATAGTCGGTGGACGTCGACGAATGCGGATTCAGCGCTACCAACGACCAGTTGCCCGCTTGGGCCACCAATTCGGAAATAAACGGGTCTTTCCAGTCGGTAGGGGTCGCAAAGTCGCCGCCCAAAGCCTTTTCACCGGGGTTGCTGACAATGGGAAACAGCAACTGGCCATTGATGCGCGCAACAAAAGGCCTGTCGTTGCTCACCAACTCCGCCAGGGTTGCCAACAGCATCATGACCGCAAATATCCACAACGATACATAACCCAGACGGTTGCGCTTGAAGCGGGCCCAAGCCCGCTCATTGGGTGACATGCTCATTTAGCAACACTCCCGAATTGCACGCGAGGGTCGACCACGCGGTACAGGATGTCGGAAATGAGTTTGGTGGCCAGGCCGATCAGCGTAAAGAAATACAGCGAGCCCAGCACTACGGGGTAGTCCCGGCGAATCACTGCTTCATAGCCCAGCAGGCCCAAACCATCCAGTGAGAATAGTGTTTCTATGAGAACGGAGCCTGCGAAGAAAGCTCCGATGAAGGCGGCGGGGAAGCCCGTCACCAAGGGAATCAGCGCATTGCGGAAAATATGTTTGAACAGGACCCGGTTCTCGGACAAACCTTTTGCGCGCGCGACCAGAACATACTGTTTGCGAATCTCTTCAACAAAGGTGTTTTTGGTCAGGCTGGTGGTAACGGCAAAGCTGCCAATGGTGAGGCAAATCAGGGGCATGGTGAGGTGCCAGAAGTAGTCCGTGATGCGTGCTATCGGACTGAGCTCGGCCCAGTTGTCCGAAGTCAGTCCGCGCAGAGGAAACCAGTCCAGAAAAGTGCCGCCCGCAAACAACACAATCATCAGCACGCCCAAAACAAAACCGGGGATGGCATAACCCACCAGCACAGCGATGGTCGTGACGGTGTCAAAACGCGAGCCTTCACGCGCCGCCTTGGCCACCCCCAGGGGAACCGAAATGAGGTAATGCAGCAGAAAGCTCCATATCCCCAAACTGATGGAGACTGGCAACTTTTCTTTGATCAGGGTCCAGACCGCCTTGTTGTGCATAAAGCTGCGCCCCAGATCAAAGCTGGCAAAGTTCTTCAACATCTCGAAATAGCGTGTCGGGGCAGGCTTGTCAAAGCCGTAAAGCGCCTTCAGCTCTGCGATCTGCTTGGCGTCGACATCACGGCTGGCGCGGTAGCCACCGGTGTCGCCGCCACTGCCCGCGCGGGCTTCAGCCATCATCTGCTCCACCGGACCACCGGGTACAAACTGCACGATCACAAAGGTGATGGTCAAAGCGCCCAGCAACGTGGGAACCATCAAAAGAAGACGTTTGAATATGTAGCTGATCATGGGGTTTTACCCGGCAGATTGGCAGCAGCAGCAGGACGCTTGTCCAACGATTTATCCCACCAGGTCCACAGGGGCCATGGCAAGCTGTGTTCGTCTGGAATGCTGTCAATCTGGAAGAATTTGGGCTTGGTGGTCGGCAGGCCGAACTTGTTCCAGTACGACGTGGGTTCGGTGCGGGTGAAGAGTTGCGGGATCTGCCAGTGGTTCCACATAATCACCCGGTCCAGTGCACGCGAGGCGGTGCGCAGATCTTCCATGGTCGAGGCATTGGCGATGCGATCGATCAGTGCATCCACCGCCGGGCTCTTGACACCACGGAAATTGTTACCACCGGGCACATCGGCCCCTTGACTCCCATAAATGGAACGCAGGTCACCGGAGTTGGGCAGCGTAAATTTGCCTTCGACGATGATGATGATGTCGTAGTCATACGATTCCAGGCGTCGGCGGTAGAGGGAATAGTCGACCAGACGCTCCGAGTAAACAATGCCGAGCTTGAGCAGGTTGCGCTGGAACTCAGGGTTACGCCCCACCTGCGACGGCTCCAAAAGCTCCAGAGTGAGCTGTTCACCGGCAGCATTGCGAAGAAAACCATCGGCAGCGATCTTCCAACCGGCTTGCTCCAGCAATTCGGCTGCGCGCTTCAGATTGTCGCGTAAGGCGTTGGGATGGGTGTCGTTGCGCGGCGCCTTGAAAGCGGGGCCAAACACTTCCTTGGGCAGCTCGGCGCGAAAAGGCTCCAACAGCGTCAATTCGTCCGCAGACGGCGTGCCCTGTGCGGCGAATTCGGTATTGTTAAAAATGCTGTTGGCACGCACAAATGTGCCATAACGGTTGTAGGCCTCAAAGTCCCAGGCCCGCATGATTGCCTCGCGCACGCGGATATCCTGGAACTTGGGTTTGCGTAAGTTGAAGTCAAAGGCCTGGAGCATGCTTCCGGTTTCTACCTCGAACACCTTCTTGACGATACGCCCATCGTCCCACTTTGCACCCTTGTGGGCCCGCGCATACTGGGATGCCTTCATTTCACGGGTGATATCAAATTCGCCCGCTTTGAAGGCTTCCCGCCTGATTTCCAAGTCCTTGTACATGCGGTAAACAATGCGGTCGAAATTGAAAAATCCGCGGCGCACGGGTAGGTCACGCGCCCAGTAGTCGGGGTTGAGTTTGAATTCAATGCCGCTGGGCATACGCAGATTGGCGATGGTGTAAGGGCCACTGGTGACTGGCTCCTCTGTCACGATGTCGGCCAACGGTTTGCCACCACCCCATTTGCGCGAGAAAACTCGCATGTCGCCGAGAGCAAAAAGAACGTTGATGTTGCGTTCTTTCAGGTCAAAGCGCACCGTGCGGGCGTCCACCACGGTAGCATTGGTTGCGCCCTCCAGGGGGGTCGTATAGGTTGGAGACACCAGCTTGCCACGAAAGCGGTTGAAACTGTCCGCAACGTCCTCAGCGGTGACCGGATCGCCATTGGCAAAGCGCGCTTTGGGGTGCAAGCGGAAGGTGATGGAGGACAAATCGGGTGCCACGAGCATGGATTCGGCCAGCAGGCCATACATGGACTGGGGTTCGTCCATGGAAAACGTGCACAGGCGCTCGAACATCAGCATGTCCAGCGCGGCCGGTGCCACGCCTTTGATGGTCCAGGGGTTGAGCTTGTCAATGCTGGATCGCCGGTCCGGGTTCGCCAATCTCAGAGTGCCGCCTTTCGGCGCTGCCGGATCCGCGTAGTCGAAGTGCTGGTAGTCGGGCGCGTATTTCGGCGGCTGGTAGGCTGCCAAAGCGTGCACCCAGGTACCCGTCACAACTGGTGCTGCTGGCGCTACTGGCGCTTTTGTCTGCGATGGTTTGGATAAAACCGGGGCCGCGGGTGCTGCAAAGGCAGGGGTAGCGCCCAGGGCCAGACTCACTGTAAGAGAAAGGCAAACACCGACTAAGCCCGACTCAATGCGAGAGGGGATATTTAGCATGGCGCGTATGGTAGTTCAAGACAGGTTGGCCAAGTGACATCAAGCCTAGTGGTTTGTACCGAGTGCGGCGCAGGCAGAACAAGTAATGTCTGGCACATCAGACCGATGTAGATACAGGCACGAGTTCAAAAAGAACGCTAAACTTCGCCACTTTTTGCCATGCACACCCCAGAACGGACCGCCCTCTTTATTGGTCGCACCGAGCCCAACGACCTTTCGTTTGATGCCTGGTCAAACCAGCCTCTGCTGCAATCACTGGAGCAGGGTGGCAGCGATTGGCCCAGTTCCTGCCGGGTGGGAAATTGCCGTACCTGCGTAGGCCGATTGTTGAGCGGCGCGGTGCGCTATGAGATCGAATGGCCTGGCCTCACCAGCGAAGAGCAGGCCGAAGGCTGTGTTTTGCCTTGCGTGGCCTACCCATGCACCGACGTTGTGCTGCGACCCGGTTACTAAGCCTGGTTTCGCTAGCCTTGCGATAGCCTGAAAGTCTGCAGCGGCGCGGGTTCCGCGCCCTTTCTTACAGATCACTGACTGCCTCCCGAACTGTGGATAACCTTGAAGACCCGCAAAGCTGGTGAGAAGGCATTTTCCTGGATACATGCACCATTCCTTCACAATGTATAGGGGTTAACCCCAAAGATAAGTCGTACTGTTTACCAATGGCAATGGGGTCTGTGATAGCAAGAATTATGAAAGAGCGCGTAGCCCACGATCAGGAAAAACGAGGTTCCGGATACCCCCATTTTCTGTGGGTCACTATGTGGATAACTATGTTCACAACCGTCACAGACGGCATAAACACTGGGCTTGAACACGGTGCCTTGTAAATGACCAGCATGCACTACCCTGCCAGAATGCGACTCTGCATGGATTGACCTGAAAGGACTCGCATGACCACTGTTTTCAACCGCGTTTGCATCGTTGGTGCGGGCGCCATTGGTGGCTGGATCGGTGCCGGTCTGGCGCGCGCAGGTTGCCAGGTCAGTGTTGTTGCGCGGGGCGCCACTCTGGTCGCCCTGCAAGAACATGGCTTGCGCTTGGGCGCTGAACAACACCCCGTGCACGCCAGTAGCGACGCAAGTGAGCTGGGGGTGCAAGACCTCGTAGTAATCGCGGTTAAGGCCCCTTCGCTGGCGGATGTGGCGCGTCAAGCCGGGCCGTTGATTGGCCCCGACACCGTCGTGCTGACGGCCATGAACGGCGTGCCGTGGTGGTTTTTTCAGGGCTTTGGTGGCAACCTGGCAGGCACCCGATTGCAGGCCGTGGATGCCACAGGCGAAATCACGGCCGCCCTGCCCGCCGCGCATGTGGTCGGCTGCGTCGTGCATGCCAGTTGCTCAGTGGCTGCGCCGGGTCTGATTCGCCATCACTTCGGCAATGGCCTGATCATCGGTGAACCCTCCGGCCAGCAAAGCCAGCGGGTGCTGGCCCTGGCAGCGCTGTTGGTGCAGGCTGGTTTTTCCGCCACCGTGTCCACGCAAATACAAAAAGACGTTTGGTACAAGCTGTGGGGCAACATGACCGTCAACCCCATCAGTGCCCTGACGGGTGCCACCACAGACCTGATATTGGGTGACGAACTGGTGCGCAATTTTGTCTCCAGCGTGATGCTGGAAGCCAAGGAGATCGGCGCACGCATTGGCATTCCGATTGAACAGCAACCGGCCGACCGGCATGCCGTTACCCTCAAGCTGGGTGCATTCAAAACCTCCATGCTGCAAGACGTGGAAGCCGGCCGCGCCGTGGAACTGGACGCCTTGGTGACGGTGGTGAAGGAGTTGGGCACACTGACCGGTGTGGCGACCCCGTTCACGGACGCGTTGTTGGGACTCGCGCGCCTGCAGGCGCGGATGCGCGGTTTGTACTGAGTCACGAAGTCATTGAGCGATAGACTGGCGCACCACAAACCATCACGGAGAAACCCATGGCCGCTTTTCTGGTCGTTGACACCTTACTGGACAAACCCGACGTGTACGAGGAGTACAAGCGCGTGGCCAAACCGCTGGTGGAACAGTTTGGCGGCGAGTACCTGGCGCGCGGTGGCAACATGGACCTGAAGGAAACGGATCTCTGGTCGCCCAGCCGCATGGTGCTGATTCGCTTCGAGGATGCAGACGCCGCCCGGCGCTTTTACGACTCACCACAGTACCAGGCGATTCTTCCGATCAGCCAACGGTCTGCGCGCAGAACCATGGTCATTCTGGAAGGCGTCTAGCGCATCAAGTTGATCGATCAGGGCAGCGCCTTGGCACGTGGCACGCCGCTGCTCACCAGCCCGCAGGGTCGACTTTGTAGTACCCCTTGAGTTCGCGGTACAGCGCGGGGTAGGCCATGGACAGTTCGCTGCCCCGTTCAAAAAATACCTCGGACACGACGGCAAAAAACTCTGCCGGGTCCTGAGCCCCATAGTGGTCCAGCAGGCCCTGCACCCCATGGCGCACTTCTGCCTGCAGATGGGCATAGGCAGCATGGAATACCTCGGACCAGCGCTGCGGATCATGCAGGGCATTGCCCAATTGGGGGGGAGGTGCCCCACGGGCGGCACCGTTCTCCTGGTCCAGTTGGTGGGCAAATTCGTGGATGACAACATTGCGGCCATCGTCCGAAACAGAAGCTCCCTCCAGCGTGTCCTGCCAAGACAGGATGACTTGACCTTGAGACCAGGATTCACCCGCCAATGCCTGGCGGTGTTCCTGCTGGACACCGGCGCCGTCCACCGTCGTGCGGTTGACGACAAAGGCGTTGGGGTACACCAAAATCTGCCGCACATGCGCAAAATAGTCGGTGGCGCGGTTGAGGATCAGCAAGCAAGCCTGTGCGGCAATGACGACACGCATTTCGTCTGTTACCTGCAAGCCACCACAGCCGACGAAGGGTTTTTCGGCTATGAAGACTTGCATGTGTTTTTTAAGTTGCAGTTGCAAACTCGCAGGCAAACGGCGCACCAGTGGCACACGCCGCTGCAAGATCTTGCGCCAGGCGGCCGGAAAGGCCTCGGCTCTCATGTGAGTGCGCCGCCACGCGCGCCAATACGGCTGGCCCATCAGGCCCACTATCAGGAGCAGAGCCAGAGCACAAAACAGATAAAAGACCACGGGTTGCGCTCCAGTCCAAGCGGTTATCAGACGCCATAACTGGGACCCAAGTCCGGGTTTTCAAGGCCGTAACGGCTTGGCGGTTTAGCGGGAAACCAGGACCGGCACCTTGGATTCCGCAACAACCTTGTTTGAGACGCTGCCCAACATCAGGCGTGCAATGCCGGAGCGGCCGTGGGAGCCCACCACAATGAGGTCCGCTCCTTCAGCGTCGGCGGTCTGAACGATACCGCTGGCTGCACCCACATCTTCAACCAACCGCGCCTGCAACGCCACAGGTGGATTGCTGTTCGTGCACAGTGACTCGATGTGGGTATGTGCCTGTGCGGCCTGCTGCTGCGCGGCGGCGGAGTAAGCCTGATATCCCATGGGGTTGATTTCACCAACGCCAATATAAGGATAAGGGTCTACCACATAAACCGCTGTCAGTTTGGCCCCGTGCGTGCGGGCCAAGCCCACAGCCAACTCAGCAGCATGCAAAGACGCAGCGGAACCATCGGTTGCCAGAAGAATATGTTTGAACATGGTGTTGCCTTTAGAAGAATGAAAAGCCTGTCCCCGAATGTATCGCCTTTAGCGCGCGACACGCCATGACACACGTCAATTCCGGCGTACTTTCGCTGCGAAACCGCCCTCTCGGTACGCCACGCATCAAACGGCTCCCCGCCCTTTCTGACTTTCGAAATAGACGACCTTGCGCGCACGCTGCACATCTCCCAATGGTCGATGCTCCGCAAGCGCCTGCCAGGGATCAAAGACCGCCTGCTCCACCTTGGCCGCCAATGCCTGGCCATCCGGCGAAGCGTTGTCTTGACGCGGCAATCGCAGATGCGCCACGGTGGTGTAAGGGCTGGGCCAATTGACCGAGGCGTCTTCAATGGGGGTCTGCTCGCCGTCCAGATAGGGTTGCAGTTGCAGATCCCACTGCAGTTCTATGTCCAGCAGTCGGGCGCTGAAGTCAGCGCCCCAATCTTGTTTGGCTCCGGGTTTGGGCACACCATTGCCGGCCGAGGGCACCAGTCGCACCCGCACCGCGTAAGGACCACATGCGATAGGCGCTGCGCTGTACATCGTTTCGGTCGCAAAACCACTGAACGGTTTGCCCATGGTGCGCACCATGGACACCAAGCGCATGGGCCCACCCAGGAAGCCATAACGTTTGACCAGAAACTTGAGCAGACTGCCCATACCCGTCGAGGCCGCCACCACAAAGCCAACAAAATCGGCACTGCTGGAAAAGCCAAAAACTTCCTGATTGATCAGCGTGAAGTCCTGACCCACTGCAGGACCATTGCCCAAAGCAGAGTCCCCCTTCACGCCCATCACATGCAAGGCAAAGCCCCGGATGTCGGGCATGCGGTCTGGCGCGCGGTCGAGCCCACCGTTGGACAGACGCACCCAAGTCTCAAAGCTGCCAGGTTTCGCAAAGAGCCCGTGGCGAGCAAAGTCAGGCAGATCCGCCAGCACTGTCAGCGACCCAATGGCCGCCGTGATCTGCTTGCGGTGCAAGGCGCGACCAGTGCCGTATTTCTTGGACTTGCGGGCTTGAATGGCGGCAAACTGCTTGCCATAGGATGCGAAGCGCTCGGCTTCGTCCGGAGCCACATCTTCTTGCCACTGAGTGCTGGGAGACAGATTTTTTACCATGACCTATTCTGCCGTAATATCGCAACATCGAATCCCATGTCGGGGTTGACTACGGAGGAAATATGGCTAAAGGTGACCAGCGAAAAGAGAAGATGGCAAAGAAGCCCAAAAAAGACACTTCCGAACCCAAGCATTCCACGTCCGATCGCCCCATGGCGCCAATGACGGCGGTGATTCCGCGCGGCAAAGACAAGAACAAATAGGTGCCAGCGCCCCCGATTGCGGGGCGACTGTCAGGTTGCGGGGCGGGTGGGGGCGTTCAAAACGCCGCCGAGTAAATCCGTTAGCTGTTTCGCTCCCATCTTGAAGCCACAGGCTTGGGAGTGTCCGCCGCCGCCCATGCTGCGTGCCAGCGGGATGCAGTCAAAATTGCGCTGGGACCGCAAGCCGGCTTTCACGGTGCCACCTTTGCCCGCAACCCACATGAGCGCGAAGGTTCCGGTCTTTCTGGACAAGATGTCACCCACCACGCTGTGAAAGACGCTGGGTGCATTGACCATCAAGCCCGCCTGACCATTAAAAACAATGGGCTGCGCGCCATCGGCGATGTCCAGCGCCAGCTTGTTGAATTTGTCGTCCATGGCCTGCCCGCGCGCCATGAAAGCCTGCAACTGCGCGGCGTCGAACCCGGCAATGGCTGCCCAGTGGGCAAACTCAAAAGGCTCCATATCCAGTGCCGCCAGAAAGCCCGCGCTCTCGGGATATTGCCAGGTCCAGATGTCCCGGTCTTCGATGAAGCGCACCAAGTCGGGCAGGGGTTTGTTGCGCTGGAAGAACTCCCAGGCCAGGCGCGCACCCGATTTGTTCATGTCGAAGTGGACCACACCGCAACGGCAGGTGAAACCGGTCAGGTGCTCGGCCGCACTCTTGTGGTGGTCCAGCATGATCAGTTTGGCAGCCCGTGCATCGATATCCCGCAGAATCTCGGCGGAAAACGAAAAATCGAGAATGTAAACCGCTCGCCCCGTCACATCAGGCAAGTCGGCAACACTTCGCACGTCGCCATGGTCCAGCCCCAGGAATTCAGCATGGCCTTCATAAAAAAGCCAGGCCGCCAAGGCTGACGCAAATCCATCAGGGCAGTTGTGACCATGGTACACAACCAGAGGCCGGGGATCGCTTTTTTCGGGTTTGAACAACAGTTCCAGGGGCAAAATGGATTTCATATGTACTGTGATTGTCGCGCACAGCAAGGTGCGCCGAAGGTCACAACCCATAGCACCGGTGCATGGCCCGGGCCCGCGCGCTTCGGACGCAAAAATTTCACTCAGGGCGCAATCTTGCGCTTGAGCGCCCGCGCAATCGGCTGCGGGAGGTTGGCCAACGATTGCAACAGGTGCGGCAGCACACGCAGTTTCAGACCGGCCAGTGTCGGCGGCACGATGGCCTCGATCAGGTGCGGACCCGGCGTGCGCAGCGCTTGCTCAAAGGCTGCCAGGAATTCTTCGGTCGTGGTGGCACGTTTCGACGCCACACCCATGCTCTGGCCCAGGTGTACAAAATCAATCGGCGGCGTGCGCAGGTCGAGCTGGGCTTTGGCCTTGTCGCTGGCACCGATCACCCCCACACGCTGCAACTCCACGTTGAGGATGGCATAGGAGCGGTTGTTGAAGATGATGTTGATGACGTCGAGCTTCTCACGCGCCTGGGTCCACAAGGCCTGGATGGTGTACAAGGCTGAGCCGTCGCCGGCCAGCGCAATCACCTTGCGGTCCGGGCAGGCAATGGCAGCACCCACGGCGTTGGGCAGGCCCTGGCCAATGGCCCCACCGGTGAGCGTAATCACATCGTGGCGCGGCGCACCAGCGGTGTACATCGCCAGCATGATGCCGGAGGTCTGCGCCTCGTCGACGATGATGGCGTTCTCAGGCATCAACTGGCCGATGGCCTTGCAGACCTTGTCTGCCGTGAATTTTCCGCGTGGCAGGCCCGGGCGCTTGGCTGGCTGCAGTACTGGTGCTGCCTGACCGGCTCCCACCGCGGTTGAAAGCTTGTCCAGACTTCCGGTCACATCTTGGGTATATGCCGCCAGCGTGTGCAGCTTGCAGTCATCGGGCACCAGATAACTCTTCTTGCCGGGGTAGGCAAAGAACGATACCGGCGCTTTGGCGTCAACCAGAATGAGGTGGTCCAGCCCGGTCAACTGCACCGATGCTAGTTCGGCCAGGTAAGCAATGCGTTCCACGTGCGGCAGACCCGCACCACGCTCGATGCGGGTTGGGAATACCTCGGCAAACAGTTTGGCCCTTGTCTTGGCGGCGATGCGTGCCAGCGCCATCAACGCCGGTGCACGCAGCGCACGACCACCGAGCAGAATGGCCTTTTTGCCTTCGCCCTGCAGCGCCTGGGCAATAGCCGCCACAGTAGCGTCGTCTGCGGCTGCCGGCTTAGGGATGGTGGGTGGAGCCGCGGGCACACCGCCCTCCCCCCAGGACACATCGGCCGGCAGGATCAGCGTGGCCACCTGCCCCGGTGGGCCCTGGCATATACCTATCGCTTCGGCAGCGTCCTTGCACAGGTCCTGCGTGTTCTTGGACGTGCGCACCCAGGGCGACACATTGCGCGCCACGGTTTCGATGTCGGACTGCAGTTGCGCATCAAACTGCGTGTGGTAGGTGGCATGGTCGCCCACAATGTTCAGGATCGGCACCCGGCCCTTGCGCGCGTTGTGCAGATTGGCCAGGCCATTGCCCAGGCCGCAGCCCAGGTGAAGCAGCGTGGCGGCGGGCTTGTCGGCCATGCGGCCATAGCCATCGGCTGCGCCGGTGGCTACACCCTCAAACAGCGCCAGCACCGCGCGCATTTCGGGCACGGTGTCGAGCGCGGCCACGAAGTGCATCTCGGAGGTGCCGGGGTTGGTGAAGCAGGTGGTGATGCCGGCATCGACCAGCGTGCGGATCAGGGCATTGGCGCCGTTGGACATGGGAGTCTCCTTTTCTTAACTTTGTGGGGTGGAGCGGGTGAATCGCCGCATCGCCAGCGCAAACACCAGGCCTCCGGCGTACATCAACACGCCGTACAGGGCACCGGGGATCGCCATGGCGTCTTCCTTGAGGACGGTGCTGGCAATCACCAGCGCCAGCGCCGCGTTCTGGACCGCCGTTTCTATTCCTAACGTGACCGATTGGCGGTACGACAGGCGCGCCACCCAGGCCACACCAAAACCTATGGCTAGCATGGCCACATTGAGCAGCACGGCAAAAGGCGCCAGCGACGTGAAGTTGTCACGCAGCAAGGGCCAGTTCTTGACGACCGCCAGCACCACGATGAGTATGAAGAGCCCGGTGGCCACCCTTGTTGCACGGGGCTCGAAACGCTGCGCCCAGCTGCTCCAGCGCTGGCGCGCCACCATGCCCAGACTCACCGGAAGACCCAGCACAAAGGCCACCTGGCCCATCATCAGGCCGACGGGCACGTCCACGGCGCGTGCAGCACCGAGGAAGTGGCCCAGCGCCCAGGTGACGATCAGCGGCAGCGTGAAGATGGTGGCTACGCTGGCCACGGCGGTGAAGCTCAATGCCAGCGCCACATCACCGCGCGCAAGGTAGGTCAACAGGTTGGAGGTGGTGCCCGTGGGGCAGGCCGCCAGGATCATGAACCCGACCGCAAATACACCGGTCACGCCCATGGTTTTCAGCATCAGATAACACACCAGCGGCAACAGAACAAAGTGGCAGACCACGCCTACCAACAAGGCGCGCGGTTGGCCCAGAATGCGGCGAAAGTCACCCACCGTCAGCCCCAGCCCGAGCGAAAACATGATGAAAGCCAGAATCAACGGCAACAGCACGCCCGAAACGATATCTCCTTGCATGATCATGCCTCCCGACGAGCCGCCTCTAGGGTGGCATGCGCCCCCTCGGGGGGCAGTGAACGAATGTGAGCTTGGGGGTTCATAACCTTTCCTTTTAGCGACCGCTGACGATGGAGCGCGCTGCAGCACGCGCCGTGAGAATGCAGCCG
>CAZMXB010000029.1:0-14451 GCA_964569855.1 uncultured Rhodoferax sp. | reverse complement strand
GGGTGGGCTCCTGTCAGTGTCCGGTGGCGATCGCGCGCGCCGCCGCGCGTGCGGTGAGGATGCAGCCGGGCAGGAAGGTGCCCTCCAGCGAACGCTTGCCGCTGGCGCCGCCGCCGCCAAAGCCCGCCGCCTCGCCCACACAGTACAGACCCGCCATGGGCTGGCCGGCGGCATTGAGCACGCGGCTCTGCAAATCGGTCTGCAGGCCACCCAGGCTCTTGCGGGTGATGAGCTGCATCTGGATGGCGATGAACGGCCCGGCCCCTGGCATTTGCAGCGGCGCAGGTTTGCAGGTGCGCAACTTGTCCGGGCCCCAGTGGCGGGCCTGCTCGATGCGGCGGATCTGGTCGTCGTTGACCACGGAGTCGCCACGCGAGAAGTTGGCATCAAAGGCGTCGGCGGTGGCTTGCAGCACCTCCGGTTTCACGTCTTGCCTGCCAGCCAGTGCATTCATCTTGGCAGCCAGGCCAGCCAGCGTGTCATCCACCAGAAAATGCCTGCTCTCGGCAGCCATCTGCCTCACCAAGCGGTGGTTGCCCAGCAGGGTTTCCTTCAGGAACATCGGGAACTGCATGTCGCGGATGCGCTGGTTGTGTTCGGAGCCGGAAATGGCGAACTCCTTGACCGCTATGCGCCAGTTCAGCAGGTGCCAGGTCCAGGGCTTCTCCTGTGCCGCCACGCGCTGGCACAACTCATGGGTGTCAAAGCCTGTGACCAGCGGCTCAGGGCCCATGCGCTCGCCCCTGTGGTTCAGCCACAGCGCCGATTTGCAGGGAATCGTGGACAGGCCATGCCCCTCAAAGTGCGGCTGGGGGTGGGGAAAGCCGGCGGCGTAGTTCCACATCTCGCCCGCATGGGTGATGTTCCCGCCCAGGCCAGCCACCAAATGGTGCAGCTTGCCGTCAGCGAACGGGTGGGCGCCATTGAGCATGGTGACCGGCAGGGGGCGGCCCGCCACCCAGTTGGCGCGGGCTTCGGAATGGCTCCCATTGATGCCACCCATGGCCAGCACCACCGCGGGCGCGCTCAAGCGCACTTCCGAACCATTGGCCTCGTTCACCGCCACGGCACCCGTGACCACGCCACCGGCACTGTCCAGCGCCGTGACACGGTGGCCACTCAGCACGGTCAGTCGGCCACCTTTGTCCGCCGCCAGCATCAGTTCGATCATGCGCCGGATCAACTGGCGCGAGGTGCCCCAGACAACGTGGTAGCGCGGCAACGTATTGCCATCGCCCTGCATGCCGCGCTCTACCCAGTTCACGGCGGGCATGAACTTCAGTCCATGTGCGAAAAGCCAGTCGTACACCTCGGCGCGGGAATGCTGCACGTAGTAGTGGGCCCATTGCAGCGGCAGCACGTCGTGCTCGCCCAGTTCGCCAAAGCGGATCCAGTCGCGCAGCGCAATCTCGGGAGAATCTTTCAGCTTCATGCGCCGCTGCAGGGGCGTATTCACGAGCGCCATGCCGCCAAAGGCCCACAGGGCCAGGCCGCCCAGGCGCTCGCGGGTGTCGCGGTCCACCAGCGTTACGCGCTGGCCTGCCTGCAGGCATTCCAACGCCGTGACCAGGCCGGCCAGGCCACCGCCAATCACCAGCACATCCGATTGCACCGTGTTTGCCAAGATTTGTCTCCTCGTGCGTGCGGCCTGTCATCTATGCAGGCCTTGTGGGGTGCAACGATAGCCGGATATGATGCCGACACACTTGACTTAAGAGGCCATACGCTTGACTTTGCAGGCCACCGTTTCCATGAGCTGGGTCAGCACGGTGCTGGGTGCGGCCCAGCGCCAGGGCCTCGCACCGGAGGCATTGCTGGCCCACGCAGGCATCCCCGTGGCCGACCTGAAAGCCCAGCGCTGGCCCATAGACCACATCACCCGCCTGTGGCGCGCCGCCGCCACGCTGACACAGGACGCCGGTTTTGGCCTCAAAGCTGGCAGCCAGGTGGGCCCGGCCAGCTTCAATGTGGTGAGCTATATCCTGCAGTCGTCGGCGACGCTGCGCGAGTCCATTGCCGTGGTGCAAAAGTTCCAGCGCCTGATCAGTGACGGCGGGCGCTTTCAGATGATTGCAGGTGAACGGGCCAGCTGGATCGTCTACCACCCGCGCCAAGGCGAGCTGGCGTTCAGCCCGCACCAGCTTGAGGCGGTGCTGTCGGCTGTGGTGAGTTTCAGCCGCTGGGTGACCGACAGCGGCATGCGGCCCCTGCGGGCACAGTTCAGCCACAGTGCGCTCGGGCCGCTGAATGGATACCAGGCCGTGTTCCAGTGCCCGGTGGATTTTGAGCAGGCCTTCAGCGGCCTACTCCTGGACAACGCCGCGTTGGACCAGCCCCTGCCCCAGGCCGACGCGCAGTTGGCTGCCGTGCACCAGCAATACGCCGCAGTGCGACTCGCAGCGTTGTCCGAGGAATCCGGCGACCTGGCCACCGAACTCCGGGATTGGCTGGCGGCCCAGTTGGGCCATGCCCTGCCCGGCCGCGCCCAGGCGGCTCAGGCTTTTGGCATGAGCGAGCGCACCTTTGCGCGGCGCCTGCAAAATTTGAAGATGAGCTACACCGACCTGCTGGATGCTGCCCGCAAGGAGCACGCCTGCCAGGCCGTGGCCCACACGCAGCGCGCGTTCGCCGACATTGCCCAGTCTCTGGGCTTTGCCGAGGCCAGTACCTTCAACCGGGCATTCAAACGCTGGACCAGACGTGCGCCGGGGGACTATCGGCGCAACGGCGGCAGCGACGTATAGCTATATATTTGATAGCTATACATCTATATTCCACGAGGGCTAGTGGCCCGTTTTATCGATAACTATTCATAAGAAACCACAAACAACCCTAAATTGGGTTTATTTTGTGCTTGAGGCCAGAAGGGAGGCTAATCCTCGCCGGACGCATCCTCGCGGGGTGGCCGGGGCACCTTCTTGAAACGGATCGCACGATCCAGCTCAATGGCGTCTTTCTTGACCTGGCGTTCGGCATCGAGCTTTTGACCATGGGCCAGCCACTGCGCAAACTCTTCTGGCGTTTCCAGCGTCATGCGGCCCATGACGGCGCTGCGAAAGTCGTGGATCACCAGGTCAGCCGCCTTTTGCAAATTGATCTTGCCACCGGGCAGCAGCGCACCGCGCTTGCGGCCAATGGCCTCCAGGATCTGCTCGTCGGACTGCCCGGCAACGCCGCTGATCTTGTAGCGCGCCTCCACCAGGGGTGCATAGTGCTGGCGCAGGTAGTCCAGCAGTTCCAGCGCCACCTCTTCCTCATCAAAGGCATTGCGGCCAATGGCGCCGCTGGCGGCCAGGTTATAGCCGCTCTTGGCGACGATGATGCGCGGCCACAGCACACCGGGCGTATCAAACAGGTAGAAACCATCCTGCAGCACGATGCGTTGCTCGATCTTGGTCACACCGGCTTCGTCGCCCGTGGCTGTTGATCGCTTCCCCTTCAAGGTGTTGATCAGCGTGGATTTGCCGACGTTGGGAATGCCGCAAATGAGCACCCGCATGGGCTTGACCATGATGCCCCGGTTGGGTGCCAGCTCAAAGCAGGCCTTCACCAGAACCTTGGCCGGGGCCGTCATGCTGGCGTCCAGCCCCAGCGCGCGCGTGCCCGGCAGGGCATTGAAGTGCTCCAGCCACAGAGACGTGCGTGCGGGGTCGGCCAGGTCCTGCTTGTTGAGCACCTTGAGCGCGGGTTTGCCGGCGGTGAGCTGGGCCAGCATGGGGTTGGCGCTAGAGCCGGGCAGGCGCGCATCCAGCAGTTCGATGACCACATCAATTTCCTTGATGCGCTCTTCGATCGCCTTGCGCGTCAGGTGCATGTGACCGGGGAACCACTGGATTGCCATAGTTTTTAATCAGTTGGGGACAGAGCAAAGCTCACTGCGTGTAGCTCTTGGTCTGTCCCGCAAGGTTTCACACATGTTGAGGACAGAGCAAAGCTCACTGCGTGTGGCTCTTGGTCTGTCCGGCAAAGTTTTACACTGCTTCCAGGGCCTGATCCAGATCGGCGATCAGATCGTCAATGTGCTCAATGCCAATCGACAGACGCACCATATCGGGCTTGACCCCGGCTTTGGCCATCTCGGCGGCGTTTAGCTGACGGTGCGTAGTCGTTGCGGGATGGCAGGCCAGAGACTTGGCGTCACCAATGTTGACCAGGCGGGTGAACAGTTGCAGCGCGTCCTGGAAGCGCGCGCCGGCCTCCAGGCTGTCTGCAGCTTTGAGCCCAAAGCTGATCAGACCCGATGCACGACCGCCCATGTATTTCTGTACCAATGCGTGATCGGCGTGGTCGGATAAGCCGGCGTAATTCAGCCAGCCGACTTTAGGATGCGCATTCAGATGATTGGCCACCTTGAGCGCGTTTTCGCAAATACGGTCCATGCGCAGCGCCAGGGTTTCAATGCCCTGCAGAATCTGGAAGGCGTTCATCGGGGACAGCGCTGCGCCCATGTTGCGTAAAGGCACCACGCGGGCTCGGCCAATATAGGCGGCTGCCCCCAGCGCCTCGGTGTAGACCACGCCGTGGTAGCTCACATCGGGCTCGTTCAGGCGCTTGAAGCGCGCCTTGTGCTCGGCCCACGGAAACTTGCCCGAGTCCACAATCGCGCCGCCAATGGTGGTGCCGTGGCCGCCCAGGTATTTGGTCAGCGAGTGCACCACGATGTCGGCCCCATGCTCGAACGGGCGGCACAGGTAGGGGCTGGGCACCGTGTTGTCCACAATCAGCGGCACACCATGCGCGTGGGCCACAGCGGCCAGGGCGGCAATGTCGGTCACATTCCCCAGCGGGTTGCCCACGGACTCGCAATACACGGCCTTGGTGCGGGCATCGATCAGCTTGCCAAATGAAGCCGGGTCTTTGGCGTCGGCAAAACGCACTTCAATGCCCATCTGCGGGAATGTGTGCGCGAACAGGTTGTAGGTGCCGCCGTACAGCGTGGCGCTTGAGACGATGTTGTCACCTGCCTCGGTGATGGTCTGGATGGCATAGGCGATAGCCGCCATGCCGGAGGCAACGGCCAGCGCACCAATGCCGCCTTCCATGGCCGCCACGCGGGCTTCGAGCACCCCGTTGGTCGGGTTCATGATGCGGCTGTAGATATTGCCCGCCACCTTCAGGTCAAACAAATCGGCACCATGCTGGGTGTTGTCAAACGCGTAGGCCACGGTCTGGTAAATCGGTACCGCGACTGCTTTGGTGGTTGGGTCGGGCGTGTAGCCGCCATGGACTGCGAGGGTTTCGATTTTCATAAAAGGTGTTCCTTTGAATGCGTGCGATGGGATCTCTGTTTGAACGACTGTGGTGAGACGGGCTTGGAGACTTCGCGATTGTCGGCCAGTTTGAAAACCCTCCTGCGGCTAGACGGCCGCCTCTAGGAAAACACCCGGAATTAAGGTGCCCGCACTACGGGGAACTCCGAGAATTCAAACCAGCAAGCAACCCGCTTCTATCTCACACAACCTTTCTACAGGAGTATTTTCATGTCCAACCAAAAACTGGCAACTGTTACCAACGAGCTGATCGAGTCTTACGGCAACACCGCCAAAAACGTGATCCATGCCTATCGTGTCGGCAACGAGCGCGCTGTCGTGTTCATGGACAAGACCTTCGTGTCGGCACTGGCCAAGACCGGTAGTCGCCTGAGCGCCAAGGCACGCTCCAACGCAGTGACCGCCGAGAAGAAGCTAACCGCCTACTACGCGAAGACCGTGGAAGTGACATCTGACAACGCCAATCTGGTCGTCAGCAAGGCCGTTGAGCTGGCCGAAAAGAGCGTTGTTCAAGTCGCTGCCAACGCCGGCCGTTTTGAAAAATCCACCGGTGTGACAACGCTCAGCACGCTGGCGACAGCCGCTGTGCCCGCAGCCAAGGCTGTGACCAAAGTCGCTGCCAAAATCGAAGCCAAGTCGGGCGCACTGGTTACCAAGATTGCAGGCAAGTCTGTCAAAGCCAAAACCAAGACCAAGGTTGCTGCCGTCAAACCCGCTGTTGCAGCCCCGGCCAAGAAGGTCGTCCGCGCTGCGCGCAAGGCTGCTTAATCTGTACACAGACCGCAACCGGCGGTCTCGTCAAACAAGGGGGCTGACCGCATGGCGGTCAGCCCCCTTGTGTTTGTGACGAACCAAACCGCGTTCAGTCAATAACCAGGCGCTGGGCCTGCCCACCGGTCTTTTTGGGCAGCGTCAGTGTCAACACGCCGCTATCGTATTTGGCTTTCGCCAGGGAGGGGTCGATATCCATCGGCAACTGAAAGCTGCGGGCCACCGCACCAAAATACCGCTCGCTACGCAGTACTTTTTCTTCCTTGGTCTGCACGTCCTGTTGTTTGACTTCGGCACGCAGGCTTACCAGGTTGCCGTCCAGCGACACATGGATGTCTTCTTTAGAGACACCGGGTACTTCCGCTTGAACGGTATAAGCCTGATCACTTTCTTTGACATCTACTTTGATTTGAGTGGCCGTGGGCAATGGGTCGCCGTGCAAGGGCTTGACATAAAAGCCCGGGGCAACGTCCCGAAACAACTCGTCCAAAAAATTGCCACGGTTGATCAAGGCACTCATGATGACACTCCTTCACATCAGGGTTTGCAGACGGCACCACCACGGTGCCGCCTTCACTGATATGTAGGTGTCCCGCGACAGGCTTCAAGGACCATTTGCCGGGAGTTTGATTTGGCGCAAACGAAGAACCTCAGGTTTGTGGCCGGCGCGAGGGAGTCAGGTGTCGGGGCGACAAATACTCTTCGAGGTAACGATCAAACGGCAAAGAGTCCGACGCCTCAATGTTGCGCTGCGCGTCAAACGAGTCTCGTGCCAGAGCGTCGAAGTGTTCGCGCGTTTTGGCCGACAACGGCGCGTCCAACATGGTCTGCTTGGTCAAGGCCGACTGGGCCTTCACAAAAGCCACAAACGAGCCATCAAAAAGCTCCGTTACTGCTTGCAACACACGCGCCGATGGCAACGTCTCGGGATGGTGCATGGCGTGCGCGGCAGCATCCACAGCGGTTGAATAGTCGGTGCTGTTGTGGGCTGCATCAAGGCTCCGGGCAATGGGTTGCAAGTGCGTGATGAGCTCCAGCCCCCAATCCACCAGCGTGACCGTAGTGCCACCGCGTTCAAGTTCAAGTCCGGGTTCGCGCCCGCGCTCCGCAACACGCTGCTGGTTGTGTGCCAACTCCCCAATTTCTTGCGGGGTATCAGGTGGGCTGTCACTCAGCAGGCAATGGAGCAGGAACACATCCAGAAAGCGCATGGTCTGGCTATTGATGCCCACGGTTTCAAACGGGTCCAGGTCCATCAATCGAACCTCCACGTACTCGACGCCGCGTTCGCGCAGGGCATGCAGTGGGCGCTCACCCTGAAAAATCACGCGTTTGGGACGAATCGTGCCGTAAAACTCGTTTTCAATCTGCAACAGGGTGGTTGCCAACTGACGGTATGCACCGTCCGGTCCACGCAGGCCAATCGCCTCATACACGGGATACGGCCGGGTCAAGGCGTCTTCCAAAGAATGCCCATAACCCTCCAAACTGTTGTAACTTACCGCCAGCGAGGCCTGTGCATCACTTTGGTATCCCAGGCGCCCCATGCGCAGCGACGTTGCGTAGGGCAGAAACATGGTCTTGGCATTGAGAGCCTGCAACTGGTGTTGGCGACCTGCCACAAAGGTGGAACATACGGCAGGTGAGGCGCCAAACAGGTACAGCAACAAAAAAGCGTGGCGTCGGAAGTTGCGGATCAGACCAAAATACTGCTCGCTGGAGACCTCCGGCATAGACCAGTTGTAATGAATGCCGGAAATTGTCTGCATGCGCCGACCGTAGCGGTAGCCCAAGCCCATGCGGTAAATCGTTTTGGAGCGGCCGACGTTGGAGCTACCAAATTGACCCAGCGGAATGGCATCGTCATCGGGCAGCCCGCAGGGCATGCTGGAAACCCACAACATCTCATCGCCCAGCTCGCGCACCGTCATCTGCTGGATCAAACGCAGTTCCTGCAGACACGGTTCAACATCGGCATGCACGCCTGTAATCAACTCGACTTGCGACTCGCTGAAATCAGTCGTGATATGCGGGTGCGTCAAAGGCGAACCAAGCCCAGCGGGGTGTGGCGTCAACGCCAGAGCCCCGCTTGCCAACGCGCGCAAGCTTTCTTTTTCGACGCCACGGCGCATGCCTCGGATCCGCGCTGGAGTCAGAGCCTGCAGGGCCAGTGATTGAATGTGCATGCCAAATGGCCCTTTAACTTTCGGTGGGCCGCAAAGTTAACACATGCGACAAACACTTGCACGCGGCGGCATCAGTTTTTTCATGGTAGTGGCATCTGCGGCCCATACCCGGCCCATAATGCGCGGCATGAATACCACTGAACTCGTCATCTGGTCAGCCATGCTGGGGGCCTTGGTAACGACAGCGGCCTTTGCCGCGGTGGACGCTTTGATACGGCGCAGCATCGCGTCGTGGAGGGCGTTCGTTTTTGTTTCAGTAACCGGCACGGTCTGCATGCTACTGACCGGATTGATTCAGAACCTGGTGCCCACCCTGCCAGAAAGCGTGGTTCATGTGCTGCAAAACAGTCTGGGGCCGCTCGCCGGCGCACTGTCCTTGAGCTACCTGGGCCTCTGGCTGGGACGTGCCACCGAAGACCGCGTGGTGCGACTTTCCATTGCCTTTGGAACGCTGGGTCTGGTCGTGGCCTCAGCAAGCTTGGCGGTCCTGACCGCTGCCAGCAAACCAGAGCAATGGCAGGACCTGTTGACAGTCACGGCATTGATCAACGCACTGGCGGTGTTGCCGCCCGCTGTGGCTACCGCGCGGGCCATCGCGCTGGGCGACCGTCTGGCACGGGGCATGGTTGCGGCCAACGTGCTGTTGGCCTGTATGGTGGCCGGACTGTATGCGCGGGCCTTGCATGTCCAGGGTCTTGGTACGGGTACCTGGATACTGACGGCCGTCTGTACGGTAGCGTTTTTCATGCTGGGAACCTATCTGGGCCTCAGACGCGACCGCATCAACCGCAGGCTCGAACGCCTGGCCAGTCTCGCCCAAGGCAATGACCCGGCCACCGGATTGCCAAAAGGTTCCGTGTTGTTGTCCAAGGTGGATGACGCGATCTGGCGTAGCGCACGGATGGGCCAGGAATGCACCGTCTTTTGCGTTTACCTGCGCAACCTGTATGAACTGGCGGAAATTGCAGGCCATAACGCAGATCAGCAGATTCTTTCGGCCGTATCAGCGCGGTTGCGTCGCGCGATCGGGTTCAGTCATGTGATGGGCCTGTACCACCCCCGATGCTTTGTGATCGTCATTTCTACCTACAGCCAGACACGGCTGGTTGACAAGACTGTGCAGCGTCTGCGCTACCTGCTCACCAAGCCGCTACAGGTGTCCGCGCTGGATGACACCAGTCACCCTTTCCTGCCGCGCATCGGTATCGGTCAAGTGGAGGTGACGGCCGACAATGCGGACCCCGCCAGCGTCATCGAACAGGCTGAGCGACTGGCGATGACGAGCGACCAAGCGAGCGGCAACTCACCCAGCGTGAATGCGAGCCAGGCCTAAGCTCGCCCCCACAGTCGCGCACTGCGTGTCGCTCATTGCCCCCCGAGGGCGCCGCAGTTCACTTTGGGACGGCCCGACGGTGAACCAAGCCCCCAAAGTCGCGCACTGCGTGTCGCTCCTTGCCCCCCGAGGGGGCCGCAGTTCATCTATACCAACTTGACGGTGGCCCGGGCCACCTCGTGGCTGCCTTGTGCCGAGCCATTGGGTGGCACCATTTCACCGGTGCGGTCAAGCACCTTGTCCAACTGTGCGGCCAACCGTTCCGGTGCGTCGCTGTCCAAACCAATCCAGTCGCCCTGTGTCATCGTGATGTTGGCCGCCTCCACATTTCCCGCGCCCGCACACAGAATCGTTCGCGTTGGCGCGTCTTCGGCCACCAGCACCAGCATGGCCGGAACCACGGCCTTGGGGTCCAGCGCAGCCAGGACGGCCTCGGGCATCAGGCCTTCCGTCATGCGGGTTGCGGCGGTGGGAGCCAGCGAATTAACGCGAATACCGTGTTTGGCGCCTTCCAGCGCCAGCGTTTGCATAAACCCCACCAGTGCAAGTTTGGCCGCACCGTAGTTGGTCTGACCAAAATTGCCATACAGCCCGGTCGACGATGTGGTCATCAGGATGCGGCCGTACTTCTGCGCCGTCATGTGTGGCCAGACCGCCTTGCAGCAATGCACAGCACCCATCAGGTGCACGTCCAGCACCAGGCGGAAATCGGCCAGGTCCATCTTGGCGAAAGACTTGTCGCGCAGAATGCCGGCGTTGTTGACCAGAATGTCGATACGGCCCCAGGTGTCCAGGGTCTGCTGCACCATGGCCTGCACGGCCTCCCAGTCGGTGACCGAGGCTCCATTGGCAATCGCCTCGCCACCGGCCGCGTGGATTTCCGCTACCACCGCCTCGGCAGCCGTCATGGAGTGGCCTGAGCCATCGCGCGCACCCCCCAGGTCATTCACCACCACCTTGGCACCCCGCGCCGCCAGGGCCAAGGCATGTTGGCGACCCAAACCACCGCCCGCACCCGTCACAATGGCAACACGCCCTTTGAAATCTATGGACATACAAATTATCCCTTCAAAAAACCCAGACACCAGGAATCCGCGGCGCGGAGTTACCCATCAAGGGCTACTGTAAATCACCGCCCCAATGGCATTGCTGACCTGCGTCAAGACCGAGACACCCCACCATGGAACTGAACTCCGAAGTCCCCACCGCCCCACCCCGCGACGCCTCCACCGTCGTACTCCTGCGCGACAGCCCACGTGGCTTGGAAGTGTTCCTCGTCAAGCGCCATGGCCTTTCCGACGTACTGGGCGGCGCCTACGTGTTTCCCGGCGGCAAGCTCGACCCCAGCGACTCCTTGCTGGACCCCCAAACCCATCTGGACCAGGACCCAGCCCAGTTGCACGCCGCGTTGGGCGAGCCAGCGATCACTATCGACACCGCGACGGGCCTGTATGTCGCCGCCTTGCGTGAGGCGTTTGAAGAATCCCGCGTGCTGTTTTCGCAGGACCTGGCTACCGCCCGCGCCGCGCTGCTGAGCGACAAGACCAAGTCCTTCAACGCCATGCTGGCCGAACTGCAGGTGCGCCTGCAGACCCGGCATGTGCTGCCCTGGAGCCGCTGGATCACACCGCGCATGCCCTCGGTCACCAACAAGCGTTTTGACACGCGCTTCTTCGTGGCTGCTGTGCCCCACGAACAGGAAGCGACGCACGACAACCACGAAGCGACTGAGAGTGTCTGGCTGCCACCGCGCACGGCGCTGGAGCAGTACTGGAACCGCCAGATCGAACTGGCACCCCCGCAAATCATGAGCCTGGCCCACTTGGCCCGCCACCGCAGTGTTGCCAGCGTAATGGACGCCGCGCGCGCCATCACGCCACCCCTTGTCCTGCCAGAAGCCTTTGACGAAGGCGGCACCCGGGTGTTGTGTTACCCGGGCGATCCGGCACACTCCGTGGCGCGGCAGGCGCTACCGGGGGTCACCCGGCTGTTGTACAAAAACAAGCGCTTTGAACCGGTGGAGGGGTTTGAGGCTTTGTTTGGGTGAGCTTGCGCCAGCGGGACCGTGATTTGGCCAACGACTCCATATCAAATAGGCCGGTAGCCCTCGCGGAATAAGCGCAAGAAGCTATCTATTTTGTAGCATTTGACAATAATGTGGTGGTGATGCCCAGGCGCAGCGTGCTTCCTATTGACCGACCGGAGGTTGCCACAGTTCAATGCGATTGCCCTCGGGGTCCATGACCCAACCGAACTTTCCATACTCGGACTCATCGACCTTGTCATCCACAGCGCAGCCTTCCTCGCGAAGTAGCTTGAGCAGGGCATGAAGGTCGTCGACCCGAAAGTTCAACATGAAGGGAGCCGTGCTGGGAGCAAAGTACGTCGTGTCCGCCTTGAACGGGCTCCATAGAGTTGTTCCGGTCCCCGCGGGATTGTCGTCCGTGACCCAGCGAAATGCCACCCCACCCCAATCCTGCACATCCATGCCAAGATGCCTGCGGTACCACTCGCCCAATGCCTTTGGGTCGCTGGACTTGAAGAAAATGCCGCCAATACCGGTAACGCGCTTCATGGTGGTGCTCCGTTTCGTGATGATGAAGACCTGGCGGGATTTTGGCACCGAATAACCATTGGCTCACAATATGGCCGGGCTTTCACTTTCGCAGCCATTGCACACCCAGCGCGCCGTGCAGCGTCAGCCACTGGGTCACCAATTCCGGCTCATAGAGGGTGCGCACCGCGTCATAGGCTTCCTGCGCTTCGGGGTACCGATTGCGCATGAAGTTGAGCCACTGTTTAAGACGTCCGGCCTGCTGGCGTCGCTCCAGGCGGGCCACCACCAGCAGCCAGAAACCGCCCAGCAATGGCAATATGTCGGACCAAGGCACCAACGGCGAGTTTGCAACCCTTGGTACTGGCATCTGCGCTACAGCTTCGTGCAGGGATTGCCCCCACAGCTCGTGGCGAATGGCAAGAGCCAGGCCGGGGTCAGTGACGATGCCACGGCCCAGCATCAGGCTGTCGCAGCCCGAGGCCTGCAGACAGCGGCGCGCATCATCCACGGTCCAGACTTCACCATTGACCACCACGGGGATGTTGACCGCCAGACGGATGTCGTTGACACGCTCCCAGTAAGCGGGTGGGCGGTAGGCATCAAGCTTGGTGCGGGCGTGCACCACCAGTTCTTCGGCACCGCCGTCCGCTAAAGCCTGGGCACACTCCACGGCGCGGCTGTCGTCGTTAAAACCCAGGCGCATCTTGGCCGACACCGGCATGTGCGCAGGCACTGCACGGCGCACGGCGCTGACGATGGCGTGCAACTCTTCAGGGTATTGCAGCAGGGCCGCGCCGCCGCCATGGCGGTTCACCACTTTGGCCGGGCAACCAAAGTTCAGGTCAATGCCGTGTGGGCCGAACTCCGCCAGGCGGGCTGCGTTTTCGGACATGCTGACCGGATCCGAACCCAACAACTGCGCGCGCACCGGCACGCCGGATGGGGTGTAGCCGCCATTGGCCAGCTCGGGTATAACGCGTAAAAAGGTGCGCTCGTTGAGCAGGGTGTGGGTCACGCGAATGAACTCGGACACACACCGGTCCACGCCGCCGACGCGGGTCAGGATGTCGCGCAGCACGAAGTCCAGCAGCCCCTCCATGGGGGCCAGGTAAATGCGGCCAGACACAGGAATCAGGAAAGACACAGGTTTGATAAGCGCATGCCGCATTGTCCGCTGCACGGCAGGCATGCAGCAGGCTCAGGTCTCGGCACGCGCCGCGCCATAGGCAACCAAGAGACCAAAGGCCGCCAGAAGTAACCACTTGACCAGTGAACACGAAGCCGACACCGCATAGACCATGGGTACGTCAAACCGTGGCATTTCGGTGAGCCAGCCATGCACGGCGTTCTCCACAAGGTCAAAAGCGCCAGCGCCCGGAAGGCACCAACGGGCAAACCAGGACCAGAAATGCGTGAAACCGGAAAACAGACGGGTGCCGCTGGCAAGGCTGAAGCCAAAAACCGAATAGGCCAGGATCAACCCGGTATCCACCAGCAGGTGAATGCGATAACGGGCCAGATTGTCCGGCGACCAGAGATGAATGATGTTGCCAAACGAACGCGGCGTGAAGGCGAGCTGCAGGGCGAAGACACCGGGCTTGAGAGGTGCCAGATACCACGCGAGTCCGCCCAACAAAAGCAGGGCGGCTATTCCGGAAATTTTGGCCATTCGCATGATCAGGTCTCGCTTAAATCCTGGTGGAAACCGCGACCAAACTCCGCCCCAGCGCACTCAATGCCGGATCAGGTGGTCAAATGCACTGAGCGCCGCCTTGGCACCATCCCCGGCCGCGATGACGATCTGCTTGAACGGCACGGTGGTGCAGTCACCCGCAGCAAATACGCCAGGCACATTGGTCTCGCCCTTGGCGTTGACCATGATCTCGCCAAACTTGCTGAGTTCCAGCGTGCCCTTGAGCCACTCGGTGTTGGGCACCAGGCCAATCTGCACGAACACACCTTCCAGCGCCACGGTGTGCTCTTCGTTGGTGGCGCGGTCTTTATAACGCAACGCATTGACACGGCCCTGCGCACCGGTGATCTCCATGGTCTGGGCGTTGGCCAGGCTCTTGAGCTTCTTCACCAACACGGCATCAGCCTTCAACTCGGGCATGAACTCGACAACGGTTACATGGCGCACCACACCGGCCAGGTCAATGGCCGCCTCGACGCCAGAGTTGCCGCCACCAATCACCGCCACGTCCTTGCCCTTGAACAGCGGGCCGTCGCAGTGCGGGCAATAGGCCACGCCTTTGTTTTTGTACTCGGCTTCACCGGGCACGTTCACGTTGCGCCAGCGCGCGCCGGTTGAGAGGATGACGGCCTTGCTCTTCA
>CAZMXB010000028.1:334-28511 GCA_964569855.1 uncultured Rhodoferax sp. | reverse complement strand
CTGTTGCTGAATGGCAAGATGCTGACCGGGCGCGACGCGGCGCACAAGCGCATCAAGGACATGCTGGCCAAAGGTGAGAAACTGCCAGTCGACTTCACCAACCGTGTCATCTATTACGTCGGCCCGGTCGATCCGGTCAAGGGCGAAGTGGTCGGTCCAGCCGGCCCCACAACCGCCACCCGTATGGACGGCTTCACCGAAATGATGCTGGCCCAAACCGGCCTGATCAGCATGGTCGGCAAGGCCGAGCGCGGCCCGGTCGCCATCGAGGCCATCAAGAAACACAAAAGCGCTTACCTCATGGCCGTGGGCGGTGCCGCCTACCTGGTGAGCAAGGCCATCAAGGCGGCCAAGGTGGTGGGCTTTGCCGACCTGGGCATGGAAGCCATCTACGAATTCGACGTGGTCGACATGCCGGTCACCGTCGCCGTGGATTCGGGTGGCACCAGTGCCCACATTACCGGACCTGCCGAATGGCAGAAGAAGATTGCAACCGGTGAGTTCAAGAACATTGCGGTGACATCGGCCTAAGCCCTTGTCGTCCGGATCTGCGTTGGGCCTGTCGACCGTCACCGCCCCTGGATGTACCAGAGGCCTTGACCCGATCGGCGTTTTCGACAGTGGCGTGGGGGGCCTGAGTGTGCTGCGTGCCCTGCATGCCGAATTGCCCGCCGAACGTTTTGTTTACGTGGCCGACAGTGGCCACGCGCCCTATGGCGAACGGGATGATACCCACGTCATTGCCCGTTCCCACGCCATAACCCGCCATCTGGTAAACCAGCATGCCATCAAGGCGCTGGTGGTCGCCTGCAACACCGCCACGGCGGCGGCCATCCAGCGGCTGCGGCAGTATTTTCCAGAGCTTCCCATCGTGGGGATTGAACCCGCGCTGAAACCCGCAGCGTCATTCAGCCAGACCAAGCGCATTGGTGTGCTCGCCACGCGGGGCACGCTCAACAGCGAAAAGTTTCGCGCCTTGCTGGCGTCACTGGAGGGGCAGGCACACTTCGTTTTGCAGCCCTGTGACGGGCTGGCGGATGCCATCGAACGCGACGATGCTATTAAAACCGAAGCGCTATGTGCATATTTCACGAGGGCTATGGGCCCATTTGGCTTAAAACCGGGTGAGATCGACACCCTGGTGCTGGGGTGCACACATTACCCGTTTGCCAGCCATACCTTGCATGCGTGCGTCGGTGAGGCCGTGCTGTTTCTGGAGGGCGGTGCACCGGTCGCCCGACAAACCCGCCGTCTGCTGGAGGCACGTTCCTGGTTGGCACCACACGGCGAGCTGGTGGCGCGCGCTGTGTCCACCGTGTTTGGCAGCACCAGCAACGCCGGGCAACTGCAATCTGCCATTGCCCGCTGGTTGCAAATGAACTCGGATGTTCAGACCCTGACCATTACTTGAAACGATGCCACCCGGCGGGGCGAACTACGGCATCCGTGGATTGTTTTCGCATAGGTTTGAATCCAAAATGCGGTTTTGCCCGTATATATTGGCAAGTGGTATCAACTTCAGGAGTGAGACATGGAATGGTCATGGATACAAAGTGCCAACGCATTGCCACGGGCGCAGCCCTTGCCAATATCCGGCTCACGACATCGCCTGGGCGTGGCATTGTGGGCGGCCGCCATGCTGGCTGCGTCAGCAGGCGGGGCAACGGCAGCCACAGCGCCGGCGGGTGGGGTAGAGCCGCCTGCTGCGATTGTCAATGGCGTGGTGATGCCTGCCTGGCTGGAGCGTTCAGGCACGCGACAACCGGTGGTCCCGGGCATGGTCTTGCAGGAGCGTGACCGCGTCCTCACCGGCCCCAACGCCCGCATTCTGATGACATTGCCCGAGGGCAGCAGCGTGAAACTCGGGGAGAGTGCACAGCTGGACCTGGACAGCCTGAGCGCTACGCGTGAAGGCGGGTCGGTGTTTTTGAAGTCGGCGCTGAACGTGGTCATCGGAGCATTCCGCTTCACCACCAGTGCGCTGTCAAAAGTGAACAGCCGCCGTGACGTCAGCATCCGGCTGGCGACCGTGACCGCCGGCATTCGTGGCACCGACCTGTGGGGCAAACAGGGCGGCGACAAAGAGATTGTCTGTCTGCTGGAGGGCAAAATTGAAGTCTCGCGGGACGTGGTTGCCGGTCAAGCCGCAGCACCCGTCGTGCTGGACCAGCCGCTGCAGTTTTACATTGCACCCAAGGATGCCCCGACACTGCCGGTGGGCCGCGTGGAGGAAGCTCAACTGGCGCTGTGGGCTGCCGAGACCGAGATTGCACCGAATGCGGGTGGTGCCACGGTCGACGGCCAATGGACGATGCGCTTTGAAGCGGACACGACGTTTGCCGGGGCACTCTCGGTGCATGAATTTCTGCGCAATCGCGGGTATGCCGCGCAGTTTGTGCCGGACAAAAAAAATGGCAAACGGATTTACCGCGTCCAGTTAAGCAACCTGTCCACAGAAAGCGACGCACGTGTGCTGGCGCAACGGCTGTCCAACTACGGGCTGGGTGTACCTGCCATTGAACGGGCCCGGTAGGCCGGGCAAACGCGGCCTATTCAGTGGAAATCCCGGCTGTGGGTGCTCAACGCACCAAGCAGCGGGGTCATGTCCACCAGTCGTTTGGCGATCACATGGCGGACCTCTCCCCCGCTTTCCTCATCACGCTGCCACACGCCATATACCGCCAGCAGCCGGGACTGGTAGACCTCCTGGCGAAAACGTTCCTTCACGGCCTTCCAGACGATGACGTTGACGCTGCCGGTTTCATCTTCCAGCGTGACAAAGACCACACCCTTGGCGGTCTGAGGGCGCTGGCGCATGGTGACGATGCCGCAGGCGCGCACCAGGCGGCCGCTGGGGTAGTCGGCCATCTGCGCCGCCGTCAGCAGCTTCTTTTTTGAGAGTTGTTCGCGCAATAGCCGCAAGGGGTGGGAGCGCAGGGTCAGGCCGAGCGCGGCGTAGTCAAAGACCACTTCCTCGCCTTCGGGTGCTGCCGGCAACAGCAGTTCGTCTTCTGCAATCGGCACCCCTTTGAGCAGCGCGGGCGCCGGCTTCAGGGCCGACGCGTCCCACACCTGCTGGCGGCGGTGGCCGGAGAGGGATAGCAAGGCATCGGCGCTGGCGAGGGCCTTGAGGTCGGCTTCATTGAGGTTGCAGCGCAGGGCGAGGTCTTGGGTGCTTTGAAAGGCGGCCTTTGATCGTTCGGCGGTGATGCGCTCGGCTACCTCCTGGCGCAGGCCGCTGACTTGGCGGAGACCGAGACGGATAGCGGGTTGTTGGTTTGACTCACGCCCGCAATGGGGGTCAGAGCCCGATTTCGTTCTTTGCTGCGCGCTCCGATTGCAATCCTGTCCTGAAACGGGATCTGACCCCCATTGCTCCAGTGTGCAATCCCAGTCGCTGTTTGAGACGTCGGTGGCACGCACCTCCACACCGTGGCGCTGTGCGTCCTGCACCAGTTGGGCCGGGCCATAGAAGCCCAGCGGCTGGCTGTTGAGCATGGCCGCCAGAAAACATGCGGGTTCGTGTTTTTTCAGCCAGCAACTGATGTAGACCAGGATGGCGAAGCTGGCGGCGTGGCTCTCGGGGAAGCCGTATTCGCCAAAGCCTTCCATCTGCTTGAAGATGGCCTCGGCAAAATCCAGCGGGTAGCCGCGCTCCAGCATGCCGCCTACCAGGCGGTCGTGGTACTGGCTGACATTGCCGTGACGTTTCCAGGCGGCCATGGAGCGGCGCAGTCGATCCGCCTCGCCCGGAGAAAAACCGGCCGCGATCACCGCGATCTGCATCACCTGCTCCTGGAAGATGGGGATGCCGTGCGTGCGCTCCAGCGCCTTTCTCAGGTCAGGGTAAGGTGACGCGTAGGCTTCAGGATTTTTGCGCGCCTTCAGGTAGGGGTGCACCATGCCGCCCTGAATCGGCCCGGGCCGCACGATGGCCACCTCCACCACCAGGTCGTAAAACTCCCTTGGTTGCAGGCGCGGCAGCATGCTCATCTGCGCGCGGCTCTCGATCTGGAACACACCCACCGTGTCGGCCTTGCAGATCATGTCGTAGGTGGCGGGGTCTTCGCGCGGCACATCCTGCAAGCGCATGGGCTTTAGCAGTCTGCGCCACTGCGTGACCAGGGCCAGACAGCGGCGAATCGCGCTGAGCATGCCCAGGGCCAGCACGTCCACCTTCATCAGACCCACGGCGTCCAGATCGTCCTTGTCCCACTGGATGATGGAGCGTTCCGGCATGGCGGCGTTTTCCACCGGTACCAGGCGGGTCAATGGCCCCTGGGTCAGCACAAAGCCGCCCACGTGCTGGCTCAGGTGGCGCGGGAAGCGCTGCAGCTGGATGGCCAGCGCCAGCCACTGCTGCAGCCGCTGCTCCGAAGGAAATTCGGTCATAACCCTCGTGGAATCTGCGTCAGCAGCTACTTTTTCGATAGCAGATTGCAGCCGCTCCACCAGCACCTCGCGGTCGTACATGCCGGGGTGCTCCTTGGACAGCGCGACGATCAGCGCTTCGGGAATTTCCAGCGCGTGGCCGACGTCGCGCAACGCACTGCGCGGGCGGTAGCTGATGACGGTGGCTGCAATGGCGGCGCGTTCCCTGCCGTACTTTGTGTAGATGTACTGGATGACTTCTTCGCGCCGCTGGTGCTCGAAGTCCACATCAATGTCGGGCGGCTCGTTGCGCTCGCGGCTCACAAAACGCTCGAACATCATGTGGCCCTTCATGGGGTCGACCTCGGTCACATGCAGGCAGTAGCACACCACCGAATTCGCCGCCGAGCCGCGCCCCTGGCACAGGATGCCTTTGCCTCGGGCAAAACGCACGATGTCGTGCACGGTGAGGAAATACATCTCGTATTTCAGATCGGCAATCAGCGCCAGCTCGTGCTCCACCATGGGTAGCACTTCCGCAGGGACGCCTTGCGGATAACGTTCACGGGCACCCTCCTCGCAGTGGTGGCGCAGGGTCTGGGCCGGCGTGGCGCCGGGCAGCAGGGCCTCCATGGGGTACTGGAAAGCAATTTCTTTCAGGTCGAAGCTGCATTTGTCAGCTATCACCAGCGTGTTGGCCAGCCACTGCGCCGGGTAGAGCGCCGCCAGCCGCGCACGCGAACGCAAGTGCAGCTCGGCATTGGGCTGCAGGGCAAAGCCGCACTGCGCCACCGGCTGGCCCAGGCGCACGGCGGTCAGCACATCGTGCAGGGGCTTGCGCGAACGCACATGCATGCGCACATTGCCTGCCGCCACCAGGGGCAGGCCGGTGCACTGCTCCAGCTGCTGCAGGCGTACCCGAAAGAGCGCATCGTCCAGACCCAGGCGCAACTCCGCCATCAGCCAAACGTTCAAGCCAAACAGGCCTCTAGCCCTCGTGGATATTGCATACGCCGCTTCCATATTGATAACATCCGGAAACGCCAGCAGCATTTCGCAATCCGTGAGTTGGGCCCACAAGGCCTGAAAGTGTGCCCCGTGCCAGCCCAGTTCGTACTGCCCCTTGGGCGCCGCCCGGCGCGCCGCCGTAATGAACTGGCACAGATTGCCCCAGCCCCGCAGGTTGTGCGCCAGCACCACAGCCGTGAAGCCTTGGGCCGAGTCCCCAGTGCCCATTCCCAGCGGCACCCAAAATTCTGCCCCCAGCAAGAGCTTGAGCCCGCTCGCCTTGGCCTGCACATGGGCGCGCACCACACCCGCCACCGAGCATTCGTCGGTGATCGCCAGTGCTGCATAGCCCAGTGCGTCGGCGCGCTCCACCAGTTCTTCCGGCTGGGAGGCGCCGCGCTGGAAGCTGAAGTTGCTCAGGCAATGCAGTTCGGCATAGGCGGGGGGTGGGTCAGCTGGGTCCATGAATAACTGTTTTTTTGTACAGTATATTCACGCAAGCCCTTTTTGCCAAAGTTCTTGCCGAATGGCCCCAACCAGGCCAGCTTCTGCCCTATTGCGCCAGCACCACCCGGTTGCGTCCCTGCGTCTTGGCCCGGTACATGGCAGCGTCTGCTGCTTCCACCAGCGCAGCGGAACTCTGGCCCACTTGGGGCACACACGAGGCCACACCGATGCTGACCGTCACCACATCGGCCACCGTAGCTTTGGCATGGGGTAAACCAAGCTGTTGCACAGCTGCCCGGATACGCTCCATCGCAGCGAAGGCCTCGGCACCGGTGAGGCTCGGCAGGACAACCACAAACTCCTCTCCACCGTAGCGGGCCACCAGTTCACCGGAACGTTGCGCTGTTCCGCCCAGGGCCTGGGCTACCAGCTTCAGACACACATCACCCGCCTGATGCCCGTAGTGGTCGTTGTAGGCCTTGAACTGGTCCACATCCACCATCGCAATGGCCAGCGGCAAGCCCCGGCGGCTGGCACGCTGCCATTCTGCCTCCCACTCCTGATCGAAGCTGCGCCGATTGGCCAGGCCCGTCAAAGCGTCGGTTGCACTCAAGGTTTCGAGGCGTTGGTTGGCGGCCTCCAGTTCGGCCGTACGTTGTAGCACTTTGTCTTCCAGCATCTGGTTGGACGCCGTGATGGCTTCACGCAGCCGCGCCTGCTCGGCCAGTTCGCTGCGCAGTCTGCGCGAGAACATGGCGCCAGCCCACAACAGCAATAACAAAGCACCAATACGCATCACCAGGGCGGCCAGTCGAATACGATCAAAATATTCAACCGTTTTAGCCAATTCACCGGTCAAAGCCCCCACTGCCGTCTCGCTGTTGATCTCGTATATTTTCTTGGCCAGAACGTAGGATTCAGCAAACATCAGCCGGTGCGCCTCTTGCCACTGGTCCGTGCGCATGAGCCGCAAGGCCGCCTCTTCGGTTACGTGCAGATTGTCGCGGTCTGCGCTCAAGGCGCTAATCTCTTCGGAGAGGGTTTGCTGGCGCGTCAACAAGCCCAGTTTTTTGATGGTGGTCTCCAGTTCCGCATTCACCGTGTCGTAACTCGCCGTGCGCAAGGTGTTTTGCTCCAATACGGCTATGACCACCATATTGGTCAGATCCTGGTTGAGCCGCAACATGCGCTCCAGCCCGGTGTTGACCTCCAGGTGGCGGGCATGCATGGCGTCACTCTCCAGGTCAACATAAATACCTACCAACATGGCCACGACCAGTGTGGCAACGGCAAGGTACAGGCTACGGGTTGACTGCATAAGTCAAAATCAGCCGTTGGCGCTCACGGGTTGTATGCCAAGCCAATTATTCCAACACCTTGTCGGCTTTCTTCAGCAGCTCCGGCAAAACGACCACACCCTGCGCACGTGCCGCTTTCTGGTTGATCACCAGGCTGAATTTTTCCACCGGCCCCCAGGGAATATCTCCGGGTTTGACCCCTTTCAGAATCAGCGCGGCCTTTTTTCCGGCGGAATAACCGACCAGGAAATAGTCCATGCCATAGGCCGCCGTGGCACCACGCGGCACACTGTCCACGTCACCGGCAAACAAGGCAATCCTGTGTTTCTCACACACAGCCGCAATCGCCTCAAAGCTGGCCACCGTGGTGTTGTCGGACGTGATGGTGATGGCCTGAACCTTGCCTACCAGTGATTGGGCTGCAGCGGCAACCTCGGCACTGCTGGCCACCGTGGCCTCAACCAGCTCAAGCCGCAATGCCCTGGCCGCCGCACGCATGAGCTTGACATGGGTGACCGAATTGACCTCTGCCGGGTTGTAGATGGTGCCCCATTTCTTGGCATTGGGCACAAACTTGGAATAGATCTCCATTTGCAGAAAAACCGGCCAAGGATCACTGGTGCCGGTAACATTGGTACCGCTCTTTTTGCCCGGGGCATTGTCGGCGGGCACGATTCCGGCAGTCACCGGATCAGTAATGGCGGAGAACACCACGGGCGTTCGGGTGATGACCTTCAACACCGCCTGGGTGGTCGGTGTGGCAATGCTGTGGACCAGGTCGAGCCTGTCGAAACTGAACTTTTGGGCAATGCTGGCGGCCTTGGCCACGTCACCTTGCGCATTCTGGCGTTCGTACGTGATATTGACCCCTTCCCTGTACCCGGCACTGGCCAGCGCCGCTTCAAAGCCCTTTTCAACCGCGTCCAGCGCCGCGTGCGAGACGATCTTGACGACGCCGATGTGAACCATCGTGGGGTCGGCCGCGTGCGCAGGACCGGTCATGACCAGCCCCATTGCCCACCCTGCCATTACCACTGCGCTACGCCTTCCGCAACCTGTCATTGACTTTTTGTACGCCATGGTGTCCTCTTGTTATGTGCATAACTATCTTGCGCGCAGACGCTCTTGCATCAGTAGTGCGGCGGCAACTCGTCACTGGCACGCGCAAAGCCGGGCGCGTTACCCTCAGGCAGCTGAAGGCGCAGTTGGCGAACCTCGCGCATCAGAGAATCAATCTCCTGCTGCTGCCGAACGACGACCTGGTTGAGTTGGTCCAACAAGTCCTCGCTGAAACTGGCCTTGATTTCAAGTTCAGTGAGACGCTGGTCGGTGGTGTCGGTGTGTTGCATGGGGGTATTGGACACGAAGTGGGCCGCCGGGGCGCAGGCAATCGCGATAGGCGATTTCCCCAAAGGGGATGATGCGGGCACCGCCTCACACTTGGGGCAACGCAACATCAGCGCAAACGGTCAGCTGGGCTAACCACACGCTGTGCACTGAACAG
Organism: uncultured Rhodoferax sp.; assembly: GCA_964569855.1. Taxonomy (GTDB): domain Bacteria; phylum Pseudomonadota; class Gammaproteobacteria; order Burkholderiales; family Burkholderiaceae_C; genus Allorhodoferax. The sequence goes on along the minus strand of CAZMXB010000028.1, from coordinate 19,883 downwards.
CAGGTTCGTGAACCCCAGCAGCAGCCCCCACCAGAATGTCACAACGCGGATCGCAATCGCAACCGAGATTGCCACGCCTTGGTCGGCCCCTTGCGCCACCAGTTGCACCACCAGTGCAGCCTCCATAACGCCCAAGCCGCCTGGAATCAGGCTGGCAGCACCAAACAAGGTTGCATTGACAAAGATGAGGACAGCCTGCGCCAGGGACAGTTCAATCCCCGAAAGAAAGCAAAACCAGGCAAAAACACCGGCTTGCAAACCATAGGCCACCATGGCGATGACCATAAAACCCGGGACGTTGGGCACCGTCCACAGCTTCGCCCAGGTGTCGAGTACGGCATTACCTGCCTTGACAGGTAACCAGTGCGTGCGTTGCGCAAGGCCGTGCCAAAGAGTCTGCACGCGATCCCGCGTGAGCGCCCATCGAAACATAAAACTGGCTGTCACCAGCACCACAACAGCGCCCCCCAGCAAGTCCATGGGCTGGTCTGCCACCAGCCCCGCACATACGCCCAACATACAGACGCCCAATACATCCGACATGCGGTCTGCCAGAAAAGAGCCCAGGCTGTGGGGTACTCTGACGCCATGGGGCAGCAGCAGAACGGAGCGAACGGTTTCGCCCACTTTTCCGGGCGAAGACGTCAGGGCCAACCCAGACAAATAGACGGAAAAGTTCGTGCACCACGGCAAGTGGTAACCCAACCTGACCAGACAGAAATGCCAGCGTAAAAAACGCACCCCGTAGGCCAGCGACGCCAGCGCGGTACCCCAGGCCAAAGCCGTCCAGCCCAGGCGGTTGAAGGCACTTCCGATTTGGTCCCACCCGGTCCACAGCACTGCGCCCAGATAAAGGCAAATGCCCAGCCCCACCAGGAACAGCATGGATCGAATCAGTGCGAAACGTCCCGGGGTCAGAGGCTCACCCGCAGGCTCCTGGTTCATCGGAACGTCATGTACTTATGTCCAAAGTAGCTGGTCACCACGGGCACCGCTACACCCACCAAATGGGCCACGGCCTCTACGTGTTGCTGCACACCGAAAGACGGCAACAGCCAGCGGGCCAGCACCACGCTGATCAGCAGGGTCTGCACCACCGCCAGCGCATTGACCGCCGAGAATTTCAGGATTTGTGCAGCAAGCCCTTGCCCGCTGCCCTGGAACACATGGTCCCGCATCAGAACAAAGGCCACCAGCATGCCCACCAGATAGGCCAGCACGATGGCTTGCGGGTAATCCACCCATTGGCTGAACAAAAACCGCGATCCAAAGTTGGCGGCAGCCGCAAGCCCTCCCGCCATAAGAAACCGGAGAAACTGGGGCGTAAATATCCGAACCATATTTCTAAACAAAACTAGTTGGAAAGGGCCGCGGACTTTGCCAGGTTCCGGCCAAAACCAATACTCTCGGAAATACCCCGATCTTCAGGGTAATAATAAGAGGTATCAGCCACCCACAGACCACGAACGGGCAGCGCCGGTGGCGGCATGGTGCGCAAATATCCGGGCTGGCAAATAGGCTGGGCATACCGGTAGCGACTGGCACGCAAGTCCATAAAGTCGCCATCGGTCAGGGCCGGATTGATCTTTTTCAGATAACGGCGGACCTTGTCCAGAAATGCCTGATCTGGTTCCGCGAATTTGGGATGCTCACCGGGCATGTAAAACGGAACGTACACAACGTGGTGGTCGAGCGGCCGCAAATTGCTGTATTCGACCAAGCCCGGTATGTCCATTTCAGGATCGTTTGTATTCAACCAAAAGTTGTCAGAAACAGGTCTTTTGAGTTTGGCTATCACACACACAACGGCAATATTCTTGATTGCCAGGAATTTGGCAAGCAACTCTGCAGGCAGGTCGGGCATGATTTTGGGAACATACGGCAAGGGCACGGTGCTGATGACTTTGTCAAAGGCCTCAAATCCTGCCGCAGTCTCCACACCTGAGACCCCATGTGCCTGCATGACCACTTTGCGCACCGGCTCCTGGAGACGGATCACCCCGCCTCTTTGAACAATGGCCGCCTGCATGGCGCGCAAAAGCGTGTCGGAGCCCCCTTCCAGATACCCCAGTTTCTCGCGGAACAAGCTGTAGCGTGACCGGCCAATCCGCCGGATACGGCTCCAGATCCAGGCAGCGGACAAATTGTCAGAGAACTCATAAAACTTGTAGTCAAACAAGCGCCGCCACAACACCTCGTAAGCCTCTGCGCCCACCCACCGCTTGATCCAGCCGGTCGCCTCAACCCCGTCGAGCGGTTGCCAATTGTTTCGTTTGGTGCACAAAAAGGCATGCAGTCCATAGCGGAATTTTGCAACCAGACCCAGGCCCTGAAAACGCAATAAAGCAATCGGATTGCCCCAGGCCTGCAGGCGGTTGCGAAACCAATACCCCATCCGGGTTTCGACCCACTGCATTTTGGCAGCCAAGCCCAACTCGTCCAGCATTTGCAGGAAGGCCGTATCTGACGTGCAGTGAAAGTGGTAATAGCGCTCGATTGACAGGCCGTTGAAATCAAAGGCGGCTGTCATGCCCCCCACCCGGTCATCGGCTTCAAAAATAACCGGACGGTGGCCGTCCAGTGTCAGTTGGTAGGCAACCGCCAGGCCCATGGGACCAGCCCCTAACACGGCAATGCGTTGTCCTTCAGCGTTTTCATGTGTCATGCTCAAAACTCCAGCACCACACCGGCGTACTGCAGGTCATTGAAAGTCTCGTCAACTGCGACCGCAAATGGTGTGTATGGCACTTGGAAAATGCCTGGCCAGTCAATCACCTCAAATTCGTCTTTGGCCTGCAAGGCGGCCAATTGCTGCGTCGTGAAGGGTGGATTCTTGTCAAACAGTCCCCAAACCCACAACAAGCTGTAAAAGAGGCCGTAGGGAATATGAACGATCCAGGTCTTTGCCCGGGTTACCCGTTTAATCTCACGAATAATGTCGATGTAATCAATCTTTTCGTGGCCGGATATGTTGAAGACGCCACCGGATTTTCCCGACTGAATGCAATTGATAATGATGTTGCAAAAATCACCTACATACAAAGGTTGGCGCATGTAACGGCCACTACCGGGCACCGGGAAGACCGGAACCTTTTTCATGAAGCGCGACAACCAGCCAAGGTGTTTGCGATCAAACCAGCCGAACATCAAGGTCGGACGCAGAATGGGGCCTGGTATCCCCGCATCCAGCACCATACGTTCCTGCGCGATTTTGGTTTGTGTATAGAAGTCATCCGCAACCGACTCCACAACTGAAGAGCTGATATGCACGACATAAGGTACGGAGTGCGTCTTGGTAGCCTGCAAGACCAGCCGCGTGGAATCAATATTGTTGCGGACAAACTCCTGGTAATCGTTGCCACCAATTTGCGCCTGCAGCATGACCACGACTTGTGCACCTTCAAAGTGGCGCTGCCAATTGCCGGGTTCAGCCAGGTCCGCATACTCGGCCGTGATATCGGGCTGCACCTGTTGGAGTATGGCCAGGTTGGCACGGTGTTTATCCAGAACCACGATATTGGTGAACCCACGCTGTTTCAAGCGCGCAACCAGATTTTGACCGACCAGGCCAGCGCCGCCTGGCAATATTATTTTTTCATTCATTGGCAATTGTCTGGTTGGTGTCCAGTGCTTTTTGCACCATCAGGCAGGTGGCGATAACAAGTCCCAACAATATGAAAAACGTGTATTGGTTCAACACCGTGTTCGTCATTGCGTCGAGTCGACCCGTCACCAAAGGCATGCCATTCGGTTCTGGTTTGCGAATATTGGAGGGGAGAATTTTCCGGATACTGGGCGACGAGAGTATCCCTGCAAGGCGTGCCGCATCTGGATACGGGACGTGCTGATCGGGCTTGTCCGTCAAATGTTCGATATTGCCGGACGCCAGGAAATTCCTGGTGTTCAGTTCCTGCGCCCTGCCGTGGCCTTGTTTGGCATTCAAATAACCCGTGACGTTGTCACCGGCGTAAAACCCCAAGGCAGCAAATACAACAACCAACCAGATCGAAATACAAGTCGCAGCCCATGCAGGCCGATGCCCCAGGTACTGGTGGGCGAGAGAAAGGAGACAGGCAAAGTTGACCAAAATGCCGATGGCGAATAAATCCAGATAACGCGGTGCAAGACCACCCGCCGCCCGTCCATACGCAATGCTGACGGCCTGACCCAGGGTCCACACCACCAGCGCCAGCAAATACCATCTCGAGTCTGTCGCCGCCGGTCGCTTGCGCAACAGCAAAATAACAAAAAGAACCGCCGGGATATTGCGAAACAGCGCCGTCAGCGGGACATAGAATTTTTGCGGAAGTGGCCAGCCCAGCAATACCGTGAAAGCGTGAAAAAAATCCGAAAACGACTTGGCTTTGAGATAGGCGTGGCCTTCCAGGCTTGGCGTCAGCCAGGCACCCAATACAAACAAACCCGCCAAAATCACGACGGCGAAAAGGTGTTTGGGGGTGTACCGGACACCCAGCGCAGCCATCACTATGGCGACCGTGGCGCTTGCTGCAAGGGCAAAAACTCCGGAGGCCAGCGAATAGAATGCGAGCACAGAACACACCACTCCACCCCACCACCGCGCAGACAAAGGCGCTTGAGTCACAGTGAGCCACAGACTTGACACGCTGAATAGCAATACAAGGTAGAACTGAGATTGGAAACCGGCCAAGGTGTTTTCCCATCCATAGGGCACGGCAAACAGTGCCAGCGAAAAGACCAAGACCACCGGCAGGAATTGTTTGCCGATGACCCGTGTAATGGTCGCAATCACAATCGCAATCACCAGGATGTGGATACACGCATTCACCAGCATTTGAAGCAGCGGATTCCAGATGCCATTAAGTGTCAACAAGGTCAGCGCCAGCACGCGTGTCGTAAAGATGCGATGCTCGTTGTGCAGATCCAGCAGGTCAAGAAATCGCAGGTCCCCGTCAAGAAATGGACGGTACAGGTAAACCGCCTCTCCATCCCATTGATCCCAAAACGGCGTTGCGTTTCCGTAGGTTGCAATCAGGAAGAGCTTGATTCCGAACAACACGGCGGCAAAGGCGATGAATTGCCAGGCTGTGTTCCAGTGCTCTCCCGTGCGAGGTCGCGTGATGAATTGCGTGTTCACAAGACCATCCTAGAACTTCAGTCGTTTGAAAATGACCGCCGGCAGCCATCGAATGGTGCGCATGATCCACGCCCAGAACCAGGCCGTGTAGATGACGTCTTTGCGTTTGTGAATGCCGCTGACAATATCTGCCGCGGCCTGATCCGCTGTAGACGTCAATAAGGTGGGCAACTGGAGATGCGCGGTCATAGGGGTCGAGACGAAACCCGGCTTGACCAGCAGCACGTGAACGCCACTGGCAAACAGGCGTGCACGCAGACCGGAGGCAAACGCCTCAACCGCAGCCTTTGCAGCACCATACAGGTAATTGCTGGCGCGTCCGCGGTCGCCCGCAACCGAACCAATCACGGCAATGACACCTTGACCCTGCTGCTGAAATCGGGGGGCCAGGCCAATCAAACATGCAATGGCACTTTCCGAATTGGTGCGAAACTGTTCAACGGCATACACAATGTCCGTCTGTGTGCGCTGTTGGTCCGGCAATGTGCCGTGTGCAACCAGTGCGACATCGAAGCGACCCAGGGATTGCCATGCGGCGTCGAGCATGGGACTGATACTTTCGCTGTGGTTGGCATCCATGACAAAAGTTTGCACAGAGCCCGCCCCGCGCGCCGCGACATGGCTGGCAACGGCCAGCAATTTGTTTTCGCTTCTTCCAACCAGGAACAAATGCGCACCCTGCACTGCATAGTGCCTTGCCACTGCTTCAGCGATACCCGATGTGGCTCCAATGATCAGGACCTTGGGCCTGGTAGTTGTGTTTTCGATCAAACTCATTGCGTCATTCGTTTCCAGAATTTTGATAAAAGCAAAGGGTCGCGCAGCGCTTCCACTTTGCGCCACTCAGGATAGGCTTCCCGGAAGTGATGGGCTTGCATATGGGCGTCCTTGGCGGGATACAACCTGCCACCCGCTTCATGAACCATGGCATCCAGCGTCTTGAAGAGTGCTTCGTTCACATTCTGGCGCTGAGGAAAGTCCAGCGCCAGAGACACGCCTTCCATGGGAAATGACAGCAGGCCCGGGGACGGCAGTTTTCCGCATTGTTTCAGCACAGCAAGAAATGAACCAGTGCCGGACGTGGCGATTTCCTTCAGCATCGCGCGAATCACGTCGGGTCCCTGAAGGGCGGGGACCACGCACTGGAATTGCTGAAACCCGGCCCTGCCGTACATGCGGTTCCATTGCTGGAGCTTGTCCAGAGGGTAGAAAAAGGGATCGTATGCGACTGTTGCGCACCGTTGCCTGGCGCGCTGTCGATGGTAGTAGAGCGTGTTGAATGCCCGCAGGCTGACCGGGTTGACGAGCGACACAGGGGGGTCGAAGGGAACGCGCAAACCGCCCGCAGCGGCAACCTCCAGCGGTCCGCTTTGGGCATGGTTGCCGGCGATGTAGTGGCCGCGCCCGGCGTCTTTACCAGTGGCAAGACAGTCGATCCAGGCGACCGTGTATTCATGCTCGGAGTCGTACTGCTTTGAAAGTGCAAAGAACTCATCCAGCGCACCAAACCGGGTTGTTTGCTGATCAATCATGCCGCTGGTCACACGCCGGAGTTGCATTTCGACACTCACAATGACACCCGTCAAACCCAAACCTGCGACTGTTGCTGCAAAAAGCTCCGGTCGCTGCGCCGCGGAACACTCCACAAACCCTTCGTCGCTGCGGTACAGCACCAGACTGGTGACATGTCGCCCCAGCGTCCCCATCACATGGTGATTCTTACCGTGTACATCGTTGGCAACCGCACCGCCCAGGGTTACAAATTTGGTGCCCGGCGTCACAGGCAGAAACCAGCCCCGTGGCAGCACGACCTCAATCAACTCTGCCAAAGTCAGCCCGGCCTGCGCCCGCAGGACACCGGTCTCCCAGTTCACCCCCAGGATGCGATTCATGGGTCCCATGGCCAGCACATGGTCAGACTCCGCCAGACAGGAATCGCCGTAACTGCGGCCACAACCGAACGGCAAAGCACCACCTGATGCCCGTGCGTGGATTGCCTGGATTGCCTGTGGTAACGCGTCGGGCCAGCTCACAGCATGTGGTGTTTGCGGCAACTTGGGGTAACGCCCCCAGGAAAACAACGGCTTCATGGGCGGGACGCCAGAACAAAAACGGCAATAAAGCCGAGACCAACCCAACGACTCGCACCATCCCGCAGGGCAAACACAATGGGGTCATCGTGCATTTGCCCACGGTGCGCCAGCAACCACACACGGCTCAACCAAAACAGCAACAGCGGGCAGGCAGCCCACATCCACTGTGGTGATGCGTAAAGCGACAGGGTCGCAGGATCATTGATATACAAGGCCAGCACCAGTGCGGATATATAGCCGGACGAGCCGCCCAAAGAGGCCAATAACTCCGAGTCGTCTGGCATGTAACCCCGACCGGAGGTTTGTGTGGTTTTTCCTTTTGCACGCGCAGCACACAACTCGGTGTAACGCTTCACAAACGCCAAACTCAGGAAGATAAAAATGCAAAAAGCCAAAATCCAGAAGGTGACCGCCAGGCCCATGGCCGCAGCGCCGGCAACCACCCGCACGGTATAGAGCATGGCCAGCGCCACCACATCGAGCATCACCACGCGTTTGAGCCACAAAGAGTAGGCAAGGGTCAAGGCGTAATAGCCCAGCAGTATCAGCACAAAGGCCATCGGCAGCAACACTGCGGCGACCGCAAATGCACTCACCAACAAGACTACCATCCAGACAACAGCGTGGGTGATTGGAAACGTACCGGCCGCAAGGGGGCGGTTCGATTTGGTCGGATGTTGCCGGTCATCGGGCAAATCGAACAGGTCATTCAACAGGTAGACACTGGACGCGCAAGCGCCAAATGCAAAAAAGGCAAGGATACCGTTGAGGATAAGTGCCGGCTCTGCCATGCGATGCGATGCAAACAGGGGTACCAGGACCAGCAGGTTCTTGGCCCACTGGTGCATACGCATGGCCTTGACCAAGGACCGGCCGTACGACACCCGGTTGTCGAAAACGTGGCCCACGCGATCGAGTTTTCGCACCTTGTCCAACACGCCGCGATCCGGGCTTGCCACATGGCACACTGCGGCGTGTTCCCACACAGCAAGGTCATCACGCGAGTTGCCAACATACTCATAGGCGAACTTGCCGTAACGTTGATCCAGCGCATCTCTTTTGTTGGCAGACGAAAGATTGGTCCCTTCACTGGCCATGACTTCATCAAACAGGCCGACCTGTTGGGCGATCTGATGGGCAATAAGGGCATTGGTAGCCGTTGCAAGGGTTAACCGAGCGCCGTTCTCTCTTTGCAGTCGCAACCAGGCCACCAGTTCCGGGTTGTAGGGCAAGTGGCGGGTATCCGGAAGGACCGCTGCGGCCAGCTGACTTTTCAAAAAGGCCTTTCCGCGCAATAGCCACAGGCACAGCTGAAACAGGCGAAGTGGATGAATCCGAATAAAAGCAAACAGGTTCTCCACCAACATATCCGAATGGACCAGCGTCCCGTCGAGGTCCACAACAATTTCCCGCCGGAGATTGTTTTCTTGAAATGACATGAATCTCCCTTTTGCCTCACACACTCCGCCATACCGCCAATGACTGGCTCGCATTGCCGCTCTCGCAGGCCAGCGGCATTGTAAGTTGGCACCCGGGCCTGCCATGGTGCCGCCTACGTCTGGCGGCGCACCTCCCGCAACATGAAAAGGTACAACCCCTCCACCTTGTCACGTGCCCAAGGGGTCTTGCGCAAGAATTTCAAACTCGACGCTACGCTTGGATCGTGGGTGAAACATCGCACCGGAATGCGTCTGCCCAGTTCGTCCCAGCCATAGTGGGCAGCCAATTCAGTGACGATGGCCTCCAGCGTCTTGCCGTGCAGGGGGTTGCGGGCCTGGGGTTTGGCGGGAGTGCGCTCAGTGTCAAGGGTCGGGGCCGGATCGGGTGGTGCTGTCATAAGGCCCCCATTGTCCGCTGATCCTTCAACCGCCCCACAACGCGTGCATCGTCTGCGCAAAACGTGCATCGCTGTTCAGCTGCGCGGCTTGCCCCGCCACGTAGACAGCGTCAAACCGAGCGTCCGGGCTGGAGAAGACCAGAGCGTCCAGCACGTGGTCGGCCGGGATGCCCAGGAGCGCGGGGGATTGGGCATCGAGCACGCAGAAGTCGGCGCGCTGGCCCACGGCAATGCCGCCCAGGGCCTGACCACTGGCCGCGTGGCCACCAGCCAGTGCCGCTTCGAACAGGGCGGCCGCGCTGCTGGTCTGGCCCATCAACTGCGCCGCCCGGTTGCGCTTGCGCTCGGTCAGGCGTTGCGCATACTCCAGCAAGCGCAGCTCTTCACTCCAGCGGCGGGTGACGTGGCTGTCCGAACCAATGGACCAGGTGCCATGCACCTTGGCATAACCCGGCAAATCAAACACGCCGTCGCCCAGATTGGCCTCGGTGGCCGGGCAGATGACGATGGACGCACCGCGCGCCTGCACACCCCACAATTCGTCCGGCGAGATGTGCGTAGCGTGCACCAGGTTCCAGCGCCGGTCAACATCGGCATGGTTGAGCAGCCATTCGATGGGGCGCTGGCCGGTGTGGACCAGGCAGTCATCCACCTCCTGCGTCTGTTCGGAAATATGGATGTGCACCGGTAAAGCGGCGCTGTGCGCATAGGCCGTCAACTCCTTCAGCGCGGGTGGACTGACCGCACGCAGCGAGTGGATGGCCACGCCCACGTTGATGCGCGCGTCGAGCGCCGTGTGGCGCTGCACGTCTTCGACGATGCGAACGATGCTGTCGGGTGTGGAGGCAAAGCGGCGCTGGTCGTGGCGCAGGCCGCTCTCCGAAAAACCGGCACGCATGTACAGCGTGGGCAACAGCGTCAGGCCGATGCCGGTGCGCTGTGCTGCGCGCACCAGCGCCAGCGACATCTCGGCCGCTTTGGCATAGGGCGAGCCGGCAATGGCGTTGTGCAGGTAGTGGAACTCGCAGACCTGGGTGTAGCCGCCCGCCAGCAGTTCGGCGTACAGCTGGCTGGCGATGGTTTCCAGCTGCTCGGGTGTGATGCAGTTGGCGGCGGCGTACATGCGGTCGCGCCAGCTCCAGAAGTCGTCTGCGATAGCGGCGCCCGTGCTGCGCCGCTCGGTCAGGCCGACGATGGCGCGCTGGAAGGCATGGCTGTGGGCATTGACCACACCGGGCAGAACCGGGCCGTTGAGATGCGTGGCGGCAGCGCGCTGCTGCTCTGGGGCATTGGACGTTATCTGGCTCCAGCTGCCGTCCGCGGCAACGCCCAGCAGCACGTCCTGCGCCCAGGCACCGGCCACCCAGGCCTGCTGCGCGAAAAAATACTTTGCTTCACTTTTCATAGCGACTCCGGCTTATTTCTAGAGGGCTAGCGACCATATTCTTCAACAACGGCTGGACCAGCGCGGCCCGCGTGGCGTCATAGGCAAAGGGCGCCACCTCCTGCATGTACAGGGTTTGGCACATCTCCAGCTGGATGGCGTGGATGTGCTGGTCCGGCTGGCCGTAGTGCCGCGTGATGTAGCCACCCTTGAAGCGGCCATTCACCGCCGTACTGAACTGCGGGTAGGCGCTGCAGGCCCGCACCACGGCGTCGGTCAGGGTCTCGTCAGCACTGGCACCACTGGCCGTGCCAATGCTCAGGTCGGGCAGGCGGCCGTCAAACAGCCACGGGATCTCGGAGCGAATACTGTGCGCGTCCCACAGCAGCGCATAGCCGTGCTGAGCCTTGAGGCGCGCCAGCTCGGCGGCCAGCGCCGAATGGTAAGGCTGCCAGTACACGTCGCGGCGCCGGGCGCGCTCCATTGCATCCGGCTCCTGGCCGCTCTGGTACAGCGGCTCGCCGGTGAAGAAGCGCGTAGGGCACAGTTCGGTGTTGGACGCGCCGGGGTACATGGGCGCGTCGTCCGGCGGGCGGTTCAGGTCGATGACATAACGCGACGTGGTGGGCATCAGCACGCTGGCGCCCAGTTCGCCCAGGAAGTTGTAGAGCCGCGCCAGATGCCAGTCGGTGTCTTCGACCTGCAAAGCGCGTGGCACATAGTGCGCGCGCAGCTCGGCGGGGATGTCGGTGCCGATGTGGGGCATGCTGACCAGCAGGGGCGCTGTGCCCTTCTGCAGGGAGTAGACAGCGTTGGCGCTCATACCACTTTCCCCTTGAAGATGGTTTGCAGGCGCGGGTTGCTGCCCAACGCATAGGCCAGTTCGGCCGGGTGTTGTACATCCCACAGCACAAAGTCGGCGCGCTTGCCTGCTGCGAGAACGCCACGGTCCGGCAGACCCAGGGCAGCAGCCGCGTGGCGGGTGACACCGGCCAGCGCCTCCTCGGGCGTCAGGCGAAACAGCGTGCAGGCCATGTTCATTATCAGCAGCAGCGAGGTGCAGGGCGAGCTGCCCGGATTGCTGTCGGTGGAAATGGCCATGGGCACACCATGCGCGCGCAACAAGGGGATCGGAGGCAACTTCGTTTCCCGCAGGAAGTAGAAGGCACCGGGCAACAAGACCGCGACGGTGCCCGCCGCGGCAAGCGCCTGTGCGCCGTCGACGGAGAGCCACTCCAGGTGGTCACAACTCAGCGCCTGAAAACGCGCAGCCAGCTGCGCGCCGCCGCTGTCGCTGAGCTGTTCGGCATGCAGCTTGACCGGCAGGCCCAAACCTTGAGCTGCTGCAAACACGCGCGCCATCTGCGCGGTGCTAAAAGCAATGCGTTCGCAAAAACCATCGACCGCATCAACCAGGCCCTCGGCGTGCAGCACGGGCAACATTTGTAGCACGGCATCCACGTAGTCGTCGGTGCGTCCAGCGAATTCCGGCGGCACTGCGTGGGCACCCAGGAAGGTGGTTCGCACGTGCACGGGCTGCGTCTGGCCCAGCGCGCGGGCGACTTGCAGGCACTTGCGTTCGTGATCCAGCGCCAGGCCATAGCCGGACTTGATCTCGATGGTGGTCACACCCTCGCCCACCAGTTGCTGCAGGCGCTTGGCGCTGGCGGCCTGCAATGCTTGCGCGCTGGCGGCGCGGGTGGCCTGGACGGTGGAGGCAATGCCGCCGCCAGCGCGCGCAATGTCCTCGTAGCTGGCACCGTTCAGCCGCAGTTCGAACTCGCGGGCGCGGTCACCGCCGTAAACCAGGTGCGTATGGCAGTCGATCAGGCCCGGAGTCACCAGCGCACCATTGGCGTCGTGGTGCATGGTGCAGCGTGCCAGCAATGTGGCCGGTAGCTCCGAACGAGGGCCGACCCAAGCCAGGGCATCACCATCCACGACAAGCGCTGCATCGTCCACGAGCCCGTAGGCTTGTGTACGGCCCGGCTCCATGGTTGCCGCCCGGCAGTGGGTCCACAACTGTAGGCTCATACCGACCACTCCATCCACAGGGCATGTGCGCTGCGAATTTGCACGACGGCAGATTTGGCCAGTGTGCGCCAAATGAGCGTGGCCGGCGGAATGTATAACGCTTCAGAGTTAAATAGCACGCTAGCCCTCGAATCCACTGCGTAGATAGCTATTGTTTTAGTAGCATGTGCCAATTCGCGCAGTTCGCCATGCACACGCACCATGCGGGCTGGCAAACAGCGGTCACGCACCATCAGGTTGAAATCCAGAGTGGGACCGTCGACCAGGCGACAGTCGGTTGTCGCTGCGCCGTCAAAACACAGCGGGGGAGATTCCTGCGTTAACCGGTGCGCGACAACCGCGTCATCCGTATCGCCTGGCGTACGCACTGCCAAGTCGACCCCGGCACCCTGCAAAACCGCAAACCACCGCGTCACACCATCGAAGGACGAGAAAGGGCCATCTTTGGCCACCTGTGCCACGGATATGCGCCAATCCCATACTGCCAGCGACGGCCAGGCCACCATTTCATGGGTTAACCCGCCACCATTGCGCCAGGGCGTAGCCGCTACATCGGACAAATGGACGGTGCGCCAGCTCATAGTTGAAAATTTCCGCTGAAACTATACCGATGACCTGGGTACACCAGGCGGGCAAAACTGGCAACCTGCGCGCCACTGATGGTGCGCCGTTTCATCACCAGACACGGGGCATCGGGTTTGATTCCCAGCGCCTTGGCTTCCTGTGCACTGGGCAGCGTCGCTTCGATCGAATAACTCGCTTCGGTCAAAGGCGCGTGTTGCAACAGGTAATGGGTCGGCGTGGTCTGGGTCAGGTCGGCGTCCAGATAGTTTGGCGCCGATGCAGGATTCACGTAGCGGTCTTCGAACTGAATGGCCACACCGTCCTCGAAGTGCACCTGCACAGAGTGAAACACCCTGGCGCCGGTGCGCAATTTGAGAGTCTGTGCCAGGTCAGGAGCCGCACGGACCGTTTCTACCAGCAACACGGTCGTGCTGTGGATGTGTCCGCGCTCCAGAATCTCCTCGTGGATGTCGCGCACCGCCAGGGTGCTCGAAATGCGGTGCAACTGGGCCACCACGGTACCTGAGCCCTGCACCCGGGTGACCACGCCCTCCACTGCCAACTCCTTGACCGCGCGGTTCACTGTCATGCGGCTGACCCCAAACTGCTGCTGCAACGCGGCTTCGCTGGGCACCGCGTCGCCCGGGCGCCAGATCCCTGCACTGATTTGGGATTTGACAAAGGCTTTCACCTGTTCGTAGGCAGGTAATGGAATCTGGGGCATGGAATGCGAATAGTCAGCTAGAGTCATTGCATTGTACAAGTTGTATAGACAACATGTCACCCCATGAGAAAACCCTGATCACCTGGCGAGCCGCGGCGAGTGCCCGGTGTCATGCGCCCAACTGTTTCTATCCGGCAGGCTTCAGGGCTGGGGCAAGCAGACCTTAAACCGCGTGCCACGACCCAACTCGCTGTCGACCGCAATGCTGCCGCCATGGCTCTCTACTGCACGTTTGACAATGGTCAGCCCCAACCCGGTACCCGGGATGTTGCCTACATTGCTGGCGCGGTGAAAATTGCCGAACAGGCTCGGCAATTCTTCAGGCGGGATCCCGATACCCTGGTCCTGAACCTCAAACACCAGACCATTTGCATCCCGGCATACCGAGAAACGGACGCCCTGCCCGCCCGGACTGTATTTGATGGCATTGGACAACAGGTTGCCCAGAATGTGGCGCAGCAGTTTTTCATCGGCCAGCACCATCTCGTCGCCGATGTCCAGTGTCAGCGTAACAGCCTGGTCCGGCCCCGCTTCGTCCGCAACCTGGCCCGCCAGAACCTCGTCCCGCAATTGCGAACACAACAGCCCCAGGTGAATGGGCTTGGGTTGGAACTCCAACAATTTGGCGTCGGCCTTGCCGATGGTCAACACCTGGTCCAGCATGGCCACCATGCGCTGGACGGCAGATGCAATGTTGTCCAGGGTTTCGGCCCGATCCTGGGGCGACATGCGTTCTCCATAGTGACGCAACAACTCCTGTGACGACAGGATGGTTGTGAGCGGGGTGCGAAATTCGTGTGTGGTCATGGACACAAAGGTCGATTTCAGCGCGTTGATCTCCATCTGCTGCGCCATGGCCAGCTCAAAACGCTGTTTGTCCTCCATGTGGTTGCGCTGCAGTGCATCCCGCGCTTCCTTCAAAGAGAGCTGGGCCTTGACCCTGGCCAGCAGCAGCGGTGGGCTGATGGGTTTGGTGATGTAGTCCACGGCGCCCGAATCAAACCCGTGCTGCTCGCCCGCTTCGTCCGATTTGGCGGTCAGAAAAATTACCGGAATGTCCTTGGTTGCGGGGTTACTCTTGAGGCGGCGGCACACCTCGTAACCATCGAGCCCCGGCATCATGATGTCCAGCAGGATCAAATCAGGCAAGGTGTGGGCCGCTATCGTCAGGGCATGTTCACCACTGCTGGAAACCTTGACTTTGTAAAGTCCGCGCAGCAGGGCGATGACCACAGCCAGGTTTTCCGGTGTGTCATCCACCGCTAGCACCGTTTTCAGGGCCAAGGCGTTCGGGTTGATCATGGGTTGTCCATCCGCAGACATTTACATCGCACCCAAATGGTTCGACGCCGCCTTAAAGTCAAAATTGTGAATTGCGCTTTCAAGTTGGGCAAATTTTGCCTTACCCAGCACCTGCCTGATTGTGGCTGCATGCTCCAGCAGGTGGTTCAAAGCTTCACCATCATCCTCGGCAAGATAACGCGCCAGCACGCCGATCACTTCATTTGCGGGAATACCCTGCACCACTGTGTCTTGATTCACGCTTCGATCGGATACAACAGACAAAGCGCCATCTTGCAGCGCCGCCGTGATGCTGGCGAGCGTGGCATGCAGTTGCGCGTCCAGATCCGCCACGGCCTCTTCCGGCAACGCCCCTTGTTGCAGCAAGATTTCCGTCCTTGCAGACGCATCCGCCAAAGCCTGCGCTCCCAGATTACCCGCCACACCCTTGAGTGTATGCAACAGCCGCTGAGCAGCCACCCGATCATTGCTGGCCAAATGCTCTCTCAGGTTGGTAACGAGTACCGTATTGCGTTCGCAGAATTGCGTCAGAACCTGGCGAAAGGCATCCCGATTGCCGCCCATGCGCCGCAAACCAGCGGCAATGTCCAGGTCTGCGTGACCCAATGATTCCACCCGCACGGGTACTGAACGCGCGCCCCCCTTCGCGTTCGTGCCGTGATCGGAGTGCCTGGCGCGGCCCCGGCACCACCGCTCCAGTGCCCGGAACAAGGTGTCCGGGTCAATCGGTTTGGTCACATGGTCGTTCATGCCCACCGCCAGGCAGTTGTCGCGTTCCGTGGCCAAGGCATGGGCGGTCATGGCCACAATGGGCAGGTCGCGGAAACGCGGATTCAGGCGCAAGCGACGCGTAGCTTCAAAGCCGTCCATTACGGGCATTTGCAGGTCCATCAGCACCAGATCGTAAAGATCTTCATCAGCTGCGCTCAGCACTTCCAGCGCGAGGGCTCCATTGCCAGCCACGTCCACCCGAACACCCACACTCTGGAGCAGTTCGGTGGCAATCTGCTGGTTGATGTCGTTGTCCTCCACCAGCAAAACACGTACACCCTGCAGTTCGACCGGCGCACTCGCCAGGGCACGGGCAGTGGCTTCACCTTCGGCATAACCAAAAATCTCCAACAAGCCATCGATCAGGGCCGACTGGTGGACCGGCTTGACCAGGAAACCGTCGGCACGCGCCTGTTCGGCTGCCGTGCGAACCTCTTCCAGTCCAAACGCGGTGACCATGACAACGGCCGGCATCTTGGCCAGGCCGGCATCACTCTTGATCAGCCGGGTAGCGTCAACCCCGTTCATGCCCGGCATCTTCCAATCCATAAAGACCACGTCGTAGGCGCGTGCCGTTCCGGCCGCAGACTTGACCGCTGCCACGGCTTCGGCGCCAGAACCTACAGCGTCAACATCAAAGGGAATGGTGGAGAGCATGCCCATCAGAATCTCGCGGGCCGCAGGGTTGTCGTCCGCCACCAGTGCCCGCAGTCCATTCAGGGCCTGGGGCAGCAATTGCCGTTTCACCGGCACACTGTTTGCCATATCAAACCACGCTGTAAAGATAAAACGTGTTCCTTGACCCGCCACACTTTCAGCCCAAATACGCCCATTCATCAGTTCGACCAGTCGTTTGCTGATGGACAGGCCCAAGCCGGTGCCCCCATACTTTCGGGTGGTAGAACCATCGGCCTGCGAAAACGCCTGGAACAGTTTGCCCAGTTGTTCGGCCGTCATCCCTATGCCCGTGTCGTGTACGGTAAATTTCAGGTGTACGCGATCGGCGTTCTGTTCCAGCCGCTCGGTACTGACCCGAATTTCACCCGCCTCGGTGAACTTGATTGCGTTGTTGATCAGGTTCGTGAAGACCTGGCCGATGCGCAGCGGGTCCCCGATCAAGGCCATGGGTATGTCCGCAGGTGTCTGGAACAGGAACTCCAGTCCTTTTTCGTGTGCCTTGTACGACGTCACATTGGACACATTGGCCATCACCGCATCGAGATCAAACGCAATGTGTTCCAGTTCCACCTTGCCAGCCTCGACTTTGGAAAAATCCAGAATGTCATTGATGATGCCCAGCAGGGAGGTGGCTGCCGTGTGGGCCTTGCTGATGTAGTCGCGTTGCTTGGGGTTCAGATCCGTACGCAAAGCCAGATAGGACATGCCAATAATCGCGTTCATGGGCGTTCGGATTTCATGGCTCATATTGGCCAGAAACTCACCCTTAGCCTGGGTTGCGGTTTCAGCGACCTCCTTGGCGCCACGCAGTTCCTCCTCGGCCAGATTGCGGCTCTCGTTGACCAGCACGACCCACCAGGTCGCGATACTGGAAAAAACGGCCAGGAAGAAAAACAGCCGATAGGAATAGTCCGAAAGCGCACTCAGGGCATTTGCATCGAGCGCGGCCTTTGCCGACGGCAAGGTGACCCACACCATCACCCCAATCAAAGCCAGCATCACGCCCCACAACAACACAAAATTGGAGACCCGCAAAGCGTTTTGCCGACTCACCCCATGTTTGAACACATAGCCCAAGGCTGCCGCCACTGCCGCCTGGTAATGATCCAGCAAACCGCTGGTGGCGGGTTTGCACTGGTCCTTGCAGTTGGTTTCCAGCGTGCAACACAAGGAGCAAATGGCGCCGCCGTGGAAGGGGCAGTGTGCACAGTCGGTCATCACGTAGTTCTGGTTACAGACCTCGCACAACACCATATCCTCTGAACGGTGGGCAAAAACACTGTCGCGGGCAATGTAGTACTTGCCCTTGGTCAGGATGGCGATCACGGGTGACAGCACAAAGGCCAGTAGCGCCGCAATCAACCACGAATAGGCCTGTGCATACGCGCCAAGGAGCCCACTGAAAGCAATGGTGGACACCACGCAGGCAATGGCCATGCTGCCCACGCCCACCGGGTTCCAGTCAAATAAATGGGCGCGTTTGAACTCGATGATCGGCGGGCTGAGTTTGAAGGGCTTGTTGATGGCCAGGTCCGCCACCACGGCACAGATCCACGCGACTGCAATATTGGAGTACAGGCCCAGTACGTTGTTCAGTGCTTCAAAGAGGTCCAGCTCCATCAGCAACAGGGCAATGGCACTGTTGAAGATCAGCCAGACCACGCGCCCCGGGTGGGCATGTGTGACCCGCGAGAAGAAGTTGGACCATGCCAGCGAGCCCGCATAGGCATTCGTGACATTGACCTTGAGCTCCGACACCACCACAAACAAAGTGCCCACCAGCAACGCGGTGCCAGGGTTCTCGATACCGTAACGAAATGCCATGTTGAACAAGGCAATAGGTTCCTTCGCATCGGCAATCGCGATCCCGGCCAGCAAGGCCAATGCGGCCAGCAGCGCACCTCCCAACTGTTTTACAAATGCAATCACAATCCAGCCGGCACCACCCGCCAGCGTGTTGGACCACCAGCTGAACCGGTTCTTTTTGGTGCGGTCGGGCATAAAGCGCAGGTAGTCCACCTGCTCACCTACTTGTGCAATCAAAGCGAATGAAATGCCGGCTGCAATGCCAAACTGCAGTGCATCAAAGCCCGAACTTCCTGATACCTGCCCCTTGATTTGCACCATGGAACTGAAGGCTGCCGGTTCGCGGGTCAGTACAAAATAGAACGGCAGTATGAGCAGCACCAGCCACAGTGGTTGGGTCCACTGGTGCAGCCGGTTGATGGCCGTCACGCCGTAGAACACGATGGGAATGACCACCACCGAACACACGATGTAGCCAAGCCACAGCGGCAGGCCAAAACACAGCTTGAGGGCCTGCGCCATGATGGCGGACTCGATGGCCAGAAAGATGAAAGTGAACGAGGCGTAGATCAGCGATGTGAAGGTGGAGCCCACATAGCCAAAGCCTGCCGCCCGCGTCAGCAAATCCATATCAATGTTGTGCCGGGCCGAGTAGTGGCAGATCGGCAGGCTGACCGCAAAGATCACCACGGCGGCAAAAACCATGGCCCATAGGGCGTTGCCAAAGCCGTAGTCCAGCAGCAACAACGCGCCTATGGCCTCATACGACAGCGCGGAATTCGTGCCGATCAGCGTAGTAGCCAGTGTGCGTGGTGACCATTTGCGAAAACTGGCAGGTGAATAGCGCAGCGCGTAGTCCTCTATCGACTCATTGGCGACCCACTGGTTGTAGTTGCGGCGGGATCGGTTGATGACGTGTTGCGGCATCGGTGCAGGCTCCTTGGAATCCCTCCGAGTTGACCACTTTTTCGTGACGAGCCACCGAATACTGAATAAGGGTTAACCCGCTATTGCCTTAAGTTGTATAGACAACTACAGTATCGACATTCACCACTGTCCAACCACTGCCCGCAAGCACCACCATGCCTACACCATCATCATCTCCTTTTTCCGATGCCAAGTCGCGCCCAGTGCGTGCACCGCGTGGCCCCGAACTGACCTGTGCCAACTGGCAAATTGAAGCCGCCTACCGCATGCTGCAGAACAACCTGGACCCCGATGTGGCCGAGAACCCGAACGA
>CAZMXB010000028.1:0-324 GCA_964569855.1 uncultured Rhodoferax sp. | reverse complement strand
GGCTGGTGTCGATGCGTACGCGCGTGGGCGCTTCGGCGGCATTGGCAAGGCCGCACGCAACTGGCCCGCGTTTGAGTCCATTCTGGACACCCTGCGCAAGCTGAAAGCCGATGAAACTCTGATGGTGCAGTCCGGCAAACCAGTGGGCGTGTTCCGCACCCACGAAGGCGCACCGCGGGTGCTGATCGCCAACTCCAACCTGGTACCCAAGTGGGCCAATTGGGAGCACTTCAACGAACTCGACCGCAAGGGCCTGATGATGTATGGCCAGATGACCGCCGGCAGCTGGATCTACATCGGCTCGCAAGGCATTGTGCAGGGCAC
>CAZMXB010000027.1:0-28610 GCA_964569855.1 uncultured Rhodoferax sp. | reverse complement strand
TAGGTCATCGTCAGACTATTAAACCGAAAACGCCCAGTCAATCGACTGGGCGTTTTTTTTTGTCGGATATGATTGCTCAACTCAGGGCTCGCTGCTGGGCTAAGCGGACACCACCACGCGTTTACGTAGCTCGTGCCTCGCTGTAGCGCCGCGACGGCGAACGGCCACAGGAATTCGAAGTTTTGGATTTGGAGTGCTCATGTGTCCACCTAAGTTGAAGTGGACACGATGGGCTCAAGGATTTGCTAGTACGGCAAGATGACTTCGCCATTGGCTTATCATTTGTCGCCGGGCTTCGTCACATTAGGCGGCTATGGAATTCGTCGAATTCAACTATTTGACCTCTTGTGTTGTCAATAGCGACTTGGCGCCAATCCACAGCAGCATGGCAGTTCCCACGAGCGGCAACAATACCGCATAGGCCAAGCCGATAAAGGGAGCCGCGACTACCCACAGAGTGACCTTGATAAGTCGCATGGCATTTGCGTTCTTCGAGACTGCCTGCACGGCCATCCATGCCAACATTGCGCCACCTACGATAGGAAGGAATATTGCATACAACAGTCCAATGAACGGAGCCGCCACAAACAGAGCAATGTTTCGTATACGCTCCAACAAAGGATGGGCAACCAGCCCCACGGGTGCGGCCGCTAAAGTTGCCTCTGTTGCCACTATTTCCCCTGTTGCGACTTCACAAGCCGCTGGTTCGAGCAGAGCATGGCTGGCGCTGGCTTCAATCATCTCCGGTGTTAGTGGCTTGCGCATGAAGGCTGACACACCGGCTGCGTGAGCCCGTGCTTCATTGTCCACAGTGCCGTAACCTGTGACGATCACAACGGGCGTCCAAGGTTTGCGCGCCCTTACCTGTTCGGCAAGTTCCATTCCGTCCATGCCCGGCATCTTGATATCGGTAACGACAAGGTCGTATTCCTGCTCGCGTAGCCTTTCCAGTGCCTGAGCTGCATTGGGTGCGGTGATCACCACATAACCTTTATCGACGCCCAGAACGCGGTTAAAGCTCTTGCCCACTACCGGGTCATCGTCCACCACTAAAATCTTGCGCAGTGCAGCCATGATATTTCTCCTTTTTGGATACAAGTTTGTTGAAGACTGCATGCACTAACGCATGTCTCATGCCAATACGTCCGCTTCGGAAAAACCTGTTTGTTTTCAATGACTTACGTAGTTAATTGAAAAGAGTCCGATTCAGAAGTTCCGTCGAAGTTACGCACGAAGTACATCCAATCTGTACACCTATTCCAAGTTGGAAAGTTTCTGCATATAAATCAACAACTTGCGGAGTTCTGGGCGAACAACTATTTTGTACATATCGATTGAGGGCATCTGAATTGATGCAAATCAAAGGGATGGCAGTATCTGAGGACGCGCAGGACTATCACGCGCAAAATAAAGTTCTCTGCAAGCGTTTGCAGATTTGCACTGGAGAAATTCACAATGAAGTCGTACACGTACCGCAAGTTGATCACCCTCTGCAGCATGGCGACGGTGGCACTCGCCTTTTCCGCCACCTCGTCGGCGGCAATCAATGAAGATGCGGCCAAATCCTTGGCCAAAAAAAATGACTGTATGAAGTGTCACGCCATCGACAAGGACAAAAAGGCGACTTCTTACAAAACAATTGCCGCCAACTGGAAGGGCAAAGCCGATGCGGAAGCAAAACTCATTGACAGTCTTACAAAGTCGCCCAAAGTCAAGTTGAAAGATGGCACGGAAGAAGAACACAAAGCCATTGGCACAAAAGATATGGGCGATATCAAGAATCTCATTGCCTGGATTTTGTCCCAGTAGGCGTTTAGCCATCACACAGCACAAACCACGAACCCGAATCCGACTGCGGTGTCGTGGCCTGCACGACAGGGTGCTACATGCCGACGATCGACTTACGACTTAAGGTCAGCCTGATCCTGACCTGTATGCTGACCGCAGCAATGGTCCTCTTTACGCTGCTGTTCTTCCTGCACAGGCAGGCGGACATGCAAACCGTCATCTCCAGCCATGTCACGCAAGTTGCAGAAACAATCGTTTCCAGCACACGTTACGCCATGCTGGAAAACAAGCGTGACCTGGCTGAAAAGATAATTGCAGACATCGCACGCCAGAAGGGCATTGAGCGGGTGCGGGTCATCAGCAAAGATGGAACCATCATTCACTCCAACCGGCTCTCTGAGGTCGGCTATTCCGTCGAACAGACTGATGAACCTTGCGTCAAATGCCACTTGACCAGCAGCCCCCTGA
Organism: uncultured Rhodoferax sp.; assembly: GCA_964569855.1. Taxonomy (GTDB): domain Bacteria; phylum Pseudomonadota; class Gammaproteobacteria; order Burkholderiales; family Burkholderiaceae_C; genus Allorhodoferax. Next base: position 26,354 of record CAZMXB010000027.1, on the reverse strand, counting down.
AACAGGTGCCCGACGAGCAACGCTGGAATATTACTCAAGACTCGAAAGGGCACCGTGTGCTGGGCACCATGAAAGCCGTACGCAATGAGCCGTCCTGCTCCTCCGCGTCGTGCCACGAACACTCTCCGGGCCAGTCTGTTTTGGGTATCGTGGACCTGGCTTATTCGATGGACGAAATTGATGAATCCATGAAATCCCATCTCATTCACTTTATTGGCATCTCTTTTGGATTCATTCTGGCATTTTCTCTGGGTGTGGCTTTCATGCTGCAGCGGCTTGTGTACGTCCCTTTGACGGACCTGGAAAAGGGCGCGAAAAGAGTGTCATCCGGTGGTCTCGAAAATCACATCCCGGTTCGCAGTGACGATGAGTTTGGTCGCGTAGCGGATGCGTTCAACCAGATGACAACGGCATTGAAGGCCTCACGCCAAGCCGCGCAAGACCTGGTGCAATCGCTGGAGATCAAGGTTAGGGAGCGCACAAAGGAATTGTTGGATGCCCGCGCCGAAGTCGCGCAGGGCGAGAAATTGGCATCCATAGGCGTGCTGGCCTCTGGCATTGCGCACGAGTTGAACAACCCGCTGACCGGCGTGTTGACTTTTACCTCGCTGCTGCGCAAAAAGGCAATAGACGGCAGCGAAGACGCAGAAGACCTTGACCTTGTGATCGGCGAAACGAAGCGCTGCGCGAGCATCATCAAGCGATTACTGGACTTCGCCCGCGAGAAAACACCCGTCAAAGGCCTGTGCAACATCAATCAGGTGATCGAAGACACAGTTCGCTTTGTGGAGCGTCCAGCGTCGTTACAACAAATCGAGCTCACGACCCAGCTGGCTCCGGATTTGCCTCCAATATGGGGCGATGCGGACCTGATCAAGCAAGTCGTCCTGAATCTGTTGGTTAACGCCCAACAGGCCATTGAAGGCCACGGACGTGTTACTGTGACCACGAGCCAGTCGTTGTCCGCGGGCGAAGCGGGCAGCGCGATGGTGGACATATCGGTGCAGGACACCGGCTGCGGCATTCCGGAAGCGAATTTACGTCGCATCTTTGACCCGTTCTTCACTTCAAAGGAAGTGGGCAAAGGGACCGGACTGGGCCTGTCCGTAAGCTACGGCATTGTGCAGGCCCATGGTGGGAGAATCAGCGTTCAAAGTACAGTCGGCGAAGGAACCACTTTCCATGTGCTCCTGCCGGTATCCCCGCCAAAAGATGAAACCGAAGGCCCCGAGGCCGAAAGTCCCACATGAGCGCCAGAATTTTGATCGTAGATGATGAACCAATCGTGATCCGCAGTTGTACGCGCATTCTCAGCGACGGCGCTTACACGGTGGAGGCGGTTCAGGACGGATTCAGCGCATTGAAGAAGGTTGAAGAAGCCGATTTCGACCTTTTGATTCTGGACGTCATGATGCCCAAGATGGACGGCCTGGAGGTTTTGCAAGCCGTCAAAGAACGCCATCCGGACCTGGAAGTCATCATGATGACCGGGCTGTCCGAAATTCAAACCGCTGTCAAGGCGATGAAACTCGGCGCATTTGACTACCTCTCCAAGCCCTTCGATCCCGATGAGCTCCTGATCATCGTGAACCGAGCGCTAGAGCGACGCCACCTGCTGCAGGAAAATGTGAAACTAAAAACCGAGGTCGGCGCCAAGTACCGGTTTGAGAACATCATCGGATCGAGTCCCCCCATGCAGGCCGTTTTCGGGCTGATCGCAAAGTGCGCACCGACCAACAGCACGGTGCTGATCCAGGGCGAGAGCGGAACGGGCAAAGAAATGATTGCCCGGGCGATCCATTACAACAGTCTGCGCAAGGACCAGCCCTTTGTTACGGTGGACTGCAACACTCTGAGCGAAAATCTGTTGGAGAGCGAGCTTTTTGGCCACACCAAGGGCTCGTTTACAGGAGCGGTGTCCAACAAGCGCGGCATGTTCGACATTGCGAACAATGGCAGCCTGTTCATGGACGAATTCGGCAACATACCGTTGTCAACCCAAGCCAAGTTGCTGCGCGTGATCCAGGAACGCGAATTCAGGCCGGTTGGCAGCACCGTGACCCAAAAGACCAATGTACGTCTGATAACAGCAACCAACAAAGACCTCAAAGGTATGGTGGCTGATGGCAGTTTCCGTGAAGACCTCTATTACCGTGTGAACGTATTTCCGATTCACGCACCGGCGTTGCGAGAACGTCGCGACGACATCCCGGCCCTGGCTTTTCACTTTCTCAAACAGTATTGCGCCGAACTGGAGAAACCGGTGGCGGAAATCTCGGAAGGTGCAATGAGCCTTTTAATCAATTACCCCTGGCCCGGCAACGTGCGGGAGTTGGAAAACACCATCCAGCGGGCGGTGATTCTGACGTCCGACAACATCATCCGCCAGGCACACCTGTCCAGCCTGCTCGATAATTCAGCGCACCCGGAATTGGATGTGCCGCGCACCAGCGACGACCTCAAGCGCGTCAAAAAAATGGTCCGCGAAAAATCAGTGGAAGACGTCGAGAAGCTGTTTGTGCAGGAGACCCTCAAGCGCAACGGATCCAACGTCACCCGAAGCGCCGAAGAAACGGGCATGCAACGCACCAATTTTCAGGCGCTGATGAAGAAGTACAACATCCGCGTTCGCGACACCGAATACGACGGTGGCGAAACTGACGCCAGTTGACCCCCAGGCTTACGCGCCTGGAGTTTGGTGGGCTTCGTCCTCAATGTCTTCGTAGCCCGTGATCATGGCCTTGAAGTGCGCCGATGGGGTGTGGCCCAAACTGCCCAGGTAGACGTGCACGATCATGAATCCGGTAAACAGGATAAACAGCAGCACATGCACGGTATCAACCACGCGCAGGCCGCCAAACAGTTCCACCACGGACGCAAACCGCGTGACGTCCCACAGCACCAGCCCCGTAAAGAACTGTAGCGGCACCAGCAGCATCATGATGATCTGGTACATCATGCTTTGAAGGGGGTTGAACTTGTGGTACGCGTTCGGGTGGTGCGGATTGGCTTCCCCCCTGAAAATGCCATAGCCATAAAACTGGATCTGGCGCCAGCTTTCACGAAAGTACTTGGTTGGGCTCAACTCGGGGTGATAGACCTTGATCTTGTCGGTGAACAGGTAAAAACCAAGCCAGACAAAAAAATTGGCGATCAGCACAAATCCAATCCAGTTGTGCCAAACAACCGCTGTGCGGAAAGACACCACCTGGAACAGGTCCATGTAGCGAATCTGCAGACCGGTCGCAATCAGCAGCAAGAACCCGAATGCATTGGTCCAGTGCCAGATCCTGACCGGTAACGGATGAATGTAGAGTTGTTTCATGGCGTGCATCCTTTACTTTTCGGCAGGAGGTTCGGTGTCGGTCGGATTGGGCCCGCCTGCGCTGGTTGGGGCACCGGTCGCTGCGGCCAGCCGCTCGGCCTCCAGGCGCTCGCGAACGCTCTTGAACAAACGTCTGACGGCCATGTGTCCGATCGGCACACTCATGGCGCCCAGCACGACGAGCACCAGCAAATAGTCAAGCAGTTTGATGCGGGTGCTTCCGATTGCGTAGAAACCGCGAATCGACTGCGTGGCCATCAGCGAAGTCAGGACGTCTTTATTGACCCCGTGGCGAATGGGTCTGCCATCGGGTCCGGCGATGGTCAAACTAACACTTTGAAAGGCTTCGGCACCCACTTTGTGGCATGTATCGCAGTCCTTGATGGCCTTGGACTTTTCGCTGATCTGGTGTGCCTCAATGCCCGAGCGCACTTCCAGGCGCCCGCGCAACACCGTATTGCCGGGCGCTCCGGGTTGGTTGAACTCATTGAGCAGACTCCACAGCGCACGCTCGTCCAAGCCGGTCTTGTTGGTATCGGCAGCCTGGGTGCGTTTCTCGAATTGCGGCACGCCGACTTGCTCGGAAATCTGGTGTTTGGCCGCCTTGTCATAGAGCCGCAAATTGACACGCCGCTGGGCTTCGGGTGCATGGCAGACGGGGCATGAAATCGCGTCGAAATGCCGCTCGGCGTTGGGCAGCCAGTCCTTGTGTTGAACCACTGCTTCTTTGTGGCAGCCAATGCAGGCATCCTTGATGCCATCGCCGAGGGATGCGGCCTGCACATTGTGGGCCTTGTGGCAATCCGAACAGATGGGCGCAGATTTGCCTTTGGCAATGCGCTCCAGACCGTGTACATCCTTGGCATAGGCTTTGAAAATACTTTCGTGGCAGCTTGCACATGGGGTGTCGGCAATAGGGGTCACCAACTTGACCGAGAGCAGGTTGTGCGGGTTGTGGCAGTCAGAGCACACCGGCGCATCCTTGCGGTCTGGCTTGCTGCCTTCTTTCACAAGGGCAGCGTGCAGTCCATCCTCGTAACTCTTCACATTCTTTTTGTGGCACTCGCGGCAAGAGTCCCGCATACCCATAGAGTACTCGCGCAAACTGGGAATCGCGGTCGGTACCTTGCCGTGGGTCTTGCCGTCAATATCGGAGTGGCAGTCCTCACAGTCGGTGCTGTTGTGCATGGACTCGACAAACGCCTTGGTCGAGATGTGCAACGGGAGCAACTCGCCATTTCCAAGCTTTTTGACTTCGCCCTCTTTGTCATGGCACTTTAAACAAGCCAAGGTGTCCTTTGACAACTCGACCTCTGCAGCATGCGCTTGCGCACCGGTGAGTGCGAACGTCATTGCGCACAGCCATGCGAACAAAACATTCCCTTTGCCAGACAAAAGGGTCTTGGCGACCATCACAAATAGACTTTTCATTGGAGACGACTCGCATTCAACGAATGTTGGCGCTGACAGAAACGCCCCCAACCTTGCGGGCCGGGGTCATCCCGATTGTTGGTTGTGGGTGCACTTCGTGATTTTAGCGACGCCGGTGTCTCAAAACATTGATCCATGTCCAGATATCTCGCTGCGCAAGGCCCAGCGTTTGTGCGTCATCGCGCCATTGGCAGCATTGATCACATCATCCGGGCCCACCGGTTTGGCAAGGTAGTCGTAGGCACCCAGCGTGACGGCTTCCTTGGCGGACTCCACTTCCGGGTAACCCGTAATCATGATCACTTCGCTCTCAGGCCACTTTGATTTGATCACCCTGAGGACCTCCATGCCGTCCATTCCTGGCATGCGCTGGTCCAGCAGGACAACATCGAAAGCGTGCTCGCCCATCAAGTGCAAGGCATCACGGCCATTGCTCACGGCTTGGACATTGCATTGCTGACCAGAAAGTGCCCGTACATAGCAACGGCGAACAATTTCTTCATCGTCAATGATCAGGATTTTGGCTTCGGCATTCATTTTGGTCACCTAACTCTCTGGATTTACTTGGTTCGTGTTACGCAAGGCCTATGCCAAAGGCAGCACATTCGAAATCCTCTTTGGTTTTCAAGCACTTACACAGGATTGCAGCGGACTGACGGGGGCCACCCCAAGCATTGCAAGCCTCGTCAAGTACAAAACATTCGTACAGTTTCCCCGGGGAAATTGAAAAAGCCTTTTTGAATCAAGCAGTTAGCCCGTTTGAACCCCGCTTTGGATTTTGTACACCCCAATGAACCAACACGGATGAAAAAAATATTGCCCATTGACTGCCCGTAAGTGATTGATTTTGTTGAATATTTTTGCGATAGCGCGTCTCGGCCGTATGCAAAAAATGTACTTCGCACCCGGTTCTTGACCAGGCCTTTCTCCGCCTGGAAGCCCGGTCTCAATCGCAACCCATTGATTTCATTGAACAAATTTTTCCTCCGTGAAGCTGGCACGCCTTATGCCTTGAACCCATCAACCAAATTGACCGCTTACAAGGAGAAAATCATGACCGCCACACTTCACACCACTGGCCACCCACACGCCTTGGGTCTTCCAGCAGTAGATTTCACACACGTACAAGCCGCCGCTATCGCTGCTGCTCGCACACTTCGCAACATCGCCCTCTTTGTAGCTGCTCCATTCATAGGACTGATTTACGCTGTGGCACTGCCCATCGTCGGTTTTGCCATGTTGGTCTGGATCAGCGCACGGGCAATTGCCACTGCCCCTGCAACTCGCGCAGTGCTGATCACCGCCAGAAATGTGGCCTTGTTGGTAGCCGCTCCCTTCATCGGCCTCGTCTACGCCGTGGCACTTCCCTTCGTCGGGATCGTGATGATTGGCCATATTGCTTACCAAGCCTATCGGGCATAGGTGCTGGTCGCCTGGCAGCGTCAACCGCCACCATCAAGAGCCTGCGGCCATTGTGGTCGCAGGCTTTTTTGTTGCGAGCGCCAATGCCTCGCCCCACAGAGGCGCGACGGCCATCAAGTACCATCCCGGAGTCCAACAACCCCTGCGCCCGATCCCGGGCGCCAACGGAGATAACAAGCGATGTTCAGTCATGTGATGCTGGGTGCCAACGACCTCGAAGTTTCCCGCAAGTTTTACGATGCGCTGTTGGGCACACTGGGCATTGGCCCGGGCGTTGCCAACAAGAACCGCTATTTCTACCGCAGCCCCACCGGTACGTTCGGCATCACCACCCCCATCAATGGCGAACCGGCAACCCACGGCAACGGCAGCACTTTGGGGTTCACGGTGCAGTCGCCCGAGCAGGCGGATGCGTTCCATGCGGCGGGGCTCGCCAATGGCGGCACCACCTGTGAAGACCCCCCAGGATGGCGCGACGGCGCAGTGGGCAAGCTGTACCTGGCATATCTGCGCGATCCCGATGGCAACAAGCTGTGCGCGCTGCACCGGCCCGCCAAGCCCTGAGACACCGTGGAACAGCATGCAATCTGCCGGCAAAGATCTTTTTGATGAGGCGTATTACGAGCGCTACTACTTCAACAAGAAAACCAGTGTGGCCGACCCCGAGCATGTGGACCGCCTGGGGGCCTTCGTCTGCAGCTATCTGCAGTTCATACGGGTGCCGGTGCGCCGGGTTCTGGATGTCGGCTGCGGCATAGGGCTTTGGCGGGATGTGGTCAAGCGCCACTACCCACATGCAGAGTTCCACGGCGTGGAGTACAGCGAGTATTTATGCAACCGCTTCGGCTGGGAGCGGGGCTCTGTGGTGGATTACAAGGCCACAACCCCGTTTGACCTGGTGATCTGCCAGGGCGTGCTGCCCTACCTGAGCGCGGCCGATGCCAAACTTGCCATGAACAACCTGGCGCGCCTGAGCTGCGGCGCGTTGTACGTGGAAGCCGTGGCCCGCGAAGACTGGGAGCAAGACATTGTGGACGAGACGCTGACCGACCCCCGGCTGTTCAAGCACCGCGCCCAGCTCTACCGACAGGGCCTTTCCGAGGGTTTTATTGAACTGGGTGGCGGCGTGTGGCTCAGCCGTAAATCAGACCTGCCGCTGTTTGCACTGGAGCGGGCCAGCGTGCGTTAACGTGTCGCCATCGAACGTCAAAACCGCACCATGCCCATCACCCCGGACACCCTGCGCCGCTACGCCATCGCGCGCACCCTGTTTGCGCCCACCAGCTTGCCCAAAGCCATCGCCAAACTGGGTTTTGTGCAGGCCGACCCGATCCGCGCCCCGGCGCGGGCGCAAGACCTGACGCTGCGCCACCGCGTCAAGGACTACCGCGCGGGCGACCTGGAGCGGCGCTATTCCAAGCTGGACATTGAAGAAGACTTCTTCGTCAACTACGGCTTCCTGCCACGCGCCACGCAGGCACTGATGCATCCGCGCACGCCCCGCACGGCACTGGCCCCGGCGCGGCGCAAACAAATGGACGCGGTGCTGGCCTTTGTACAGGCGCACGGCGTGGTGCACCCGCGTGCGGTAGACGCGCACTTTGCCCACGGCAAGTCGCGCAACTGGTTTGGTGGCTCCAGCAATGCCAGCACCCAGTTGCTCGACGACATGCACTACCGCGGGATGCTGCGCATTGCCGGCCGTGCCAGCGGCGTGCGCACCTATGCCGAGCGCATTGCACCCGAGGCACAAGGCCTGCCCGGCGACCCGCAACAGGCCCTGGACGCGCTGGTGGACGTGATCGTCCATAAATACGCCCCGCTGCCCGAACGCACCTTGGGCGAGCTGATCAGCCACCTGCGCGGTGGCGCACCGCAGTGGGCGCACCTGCGCCGCGACGCTTTGACGCGCGCCAAAGAGCGCCTGGCCAGTGCCACCGTCGATGGCCAGACCTACTACTGGAGCGCCACCGAAAACCCGGCATCGCGCCGCCATGCACCCGACGAGGTGGTGCGCCTGCTGGCTCCGTTTGACCCGCTGGTGTGGGACCGCCGCCGCTTCGAGCATCTGTGGGGCTGGGCCTACCGCTTTGAGGCCTACACGCCAGCGCCCAAACGCGTGCGCGGCTACTACGCGCTGCCGCTGCTGTGGCACGAACAGGTCATCGGCTGGGGCAACATTGCCGTGGTCGATGGCGCCTTGCAGGCCGACCTGGGATACGCGGCGGGCAAACCACCGCGCGCCGCCGCTTACAGGGCGGCACTGGCTGATGAGCTGGACCGCCTGCGCGCGTTCCTGCACTTGGCAAATCCCTAGGCTTCACCTATTCCAGGCGGGAATCAAAACTACGTTTTTGATAGCGCCTCGCGCACATTCTGCGAGGGCTAGAGCCCTTTTTCGACCATATCGAGCAGCCGCTGGCCGAACATTTCAAAGTGCGGCCCCACTGGCGCCGCCAGCGGGCCGTCCACCACCAGCATGGCCAGGCCGTGCACGGCGGACCAGGCCAGTATCTCGGCACCCGGCCGCTTGGCGGCCGGCATCACACCGGCCTGCACCAACGCATCCACCGCATCACACAACAGCTCATACGGGTTGCGCCCGCCGGGGCCAGATGTGGGCCATTCGGGCGTCGCCTGGATCAGTTTGTCGGACAAGGCAAATGCGGTGCGGAACAAACCCGTCTCGGCCTTGGCAAAGCGAAGGTAGCCGGTGCCCACCGCACGCACGCGGGCACGGGCACTGTCGGCCGGTGGCAGGTCGGCCGGCAGCGCGGCCAATTCAGCCTCCATGGACTGGGCCACTGCTGACAGCGCCGAGGCGCGCACCGCCACCAGCAGTGCCTGCTGGCTGGCGAAGTGGCGGTAGGCCGCGTTGGGCGCCACACCGACGCGGCGCGTGGCCTCGCGCAGCGTGACGGCGGCGGGGCCCCCGTCGCGGGCCAGCGCAATGCCGGCCTCCAGCAGGGCACGGCGCAGGTCGCCATGGCGGTAGGTTTTGCGTGCGGCGGGTGCGAAAGGTGCGGGCATGGTTGGCAACATGGACACTGTCGATTCTCTATGGTATTCTTTTGTGTACGCCGTCCACAATTGAAATCGCGCCGTGTTGTGAGCGTACCCGGCAAGGCGCAACCACACTTCTAACCAGGAGCACAACAGCCCATGCCCAAACCCCACAGCGTTGAGCTACACCGCGTCATCCGCGCCCAGCCGGAGCGCATCTACCGGGCCTTTCTGGAGCCCGCTGCCATGGCCAAGTGGCTGCCGCCCTTTGGCTTCACCTGCACAGTGCACCACATGGATGCCAGGCTGGGTGGAACTTTCAGAATGTCGTTCACCAACTTTGGCAGTGGCAACGGCCACAGCTTTGGTGGCGAGTACCTGGAACTGGTGCCCGGGGCCAAGATTTGCTACACCGACCAGTTTGACGACCCCAACCTGCCCGGCACCATGAAGACCACCATCACCCTCAAGCCCGTACTGTGCGGCACCGATGTGAGCATCGTGCAAGAAGACCTGCCCGAGGTCATTCCCGTGGAGATGTGCTACCTGGGCTGGCAAGAATCGCTGGCGCAATTGGCCATGCTGGTCGAGCCCAATATTCCGGATTGAACACAAGGAGGACACCATGAAAGTTGAACCCTATGTATTTTTCAACGGCCGCTGTGACGAAGCCATTGCCTTCTACAAGCAGGCGTTGGGCGCTGAGGTGGTTTTTTTGATGCGCACGAACGAAAGCCCGGACCCGATCCCGCCCGGCGCGCTGCCAGCGGGGTTTGAAAACAAGGTCATGCACGCCACGCTTAACATCGGCGGCAACATGCTGATGGTGTCGGACGGCAACAGCACTGAGCCCTCCGGCTTCAAAGGCTTCAGGCTGTCGCTGGGCTTAGACACCACCGACGAAGCCGAGCGCATCTTCAACGCCCTGCTGCCAGGCGGCAATGTGATCGTGCCGCTGGGCAAGACCTTCTGGTCCCCGGCCTTTGGCATGCTGGACGACAAATTTGGCATGGGCTGGATGGTGATTGCGGCATCACCGGAGATGCCAAAATAATGAACAGGGAGCGAGCTGCGAACACAACCACCGCGCCGCCAACCTACCACGGCAGCTGCCACTGCGGCCAGATCCAGTTTGAAGTGGACGGCGAACTGACCGGCGCCATGGACTGCAACTGCTCCATCTGCCAGCGCAAGGGCTCACTGCTGTGGTTTGTGCCGCGCCCCCAGCTGCGCCTGTTGACGCCGCCCGAGGCGATGCGCAGCTACACCTTCAACCAACACGCCATCCGGCACCAGTTTTGCCCCACCTGCGGCATCCACCCCTTTGGAGAGGGCACCGACCCGAAGGGCAATGCGATGGCGGCGGTGAATGTGCGCTGTCTGGAGGGAGTGGATGTGTATGAGATTCCGGTGCGCTTCTATGATGGGCGGGCGGTGTAAGTGTGGCGTGGCTGTGGGTGCATAAGCCGACTTAGGATTCCCTGATTGCTGCGCTTTTAATAGCGCCTCATGTAAGTTCCACGAGGGCTACAGCCTGATTCTCTCTGCATAAATGCCACACACAGGCAAACACCCCTAGGCGCAAGCCGACAAAGTCGGCATGATGGCCCGACAACAAAACAAATTCACTCAGGGGAGTGATTCCAGTATGGCGACTCTCATTCCCTCCATCGGCACCTGTGTGTCCCGCATGACCAGCGGCGAGCGCCGCCTGGCGCAGCGGCTGGAAGACAAGCTGGATGACGACTACCTGCTGTGGTACGACGTTCCCATGGGCCCGAAGAACGCCCACCCCGACTTTTGCGTGATGCACCCGCGCCGGGGCATTCTGGTGCTGGAGGTGAAGGACTGGAAGCTGTCCACCATCCAGCAGGCCGACAAGCAGACCTGGGAAATCATCCCCGACGGCATTCCCAAAAACGTCATCAACCCGCTGGAGCAGGCCCGCCAATACGCGCACCAGGTCATCAACGCGCTGGAGCGCGACCCGCAACTGGTGCAGAGCGACGGAGCGCACGCCGGCAAGCTGGCATTTCCCTGGAGTTATGGCGTGGTGTTTACCAACATCACCCGCAAGCAGTTTGAGGCAGCCGAACTGCAACACGCTATTGAGCCGCACCGCGTGTTGTGCCAGGACGAAATGCTGGAGAGCGTGGGTGCCGAAGACCTGCAAAGCCGCCTATGGGACATGTTCCCCTACATGATGCGCGGCGTTATGAGTCTGCCGCAACTGGACCGCGTGCGCTGGATCATGTTCCCGCAGGTACGGGTGCCAGACGCATCCATGTTGCAAGGCGCGCTGTTTGACGACGCGGATGCGGATGCCGAAATGCCCAGCATCATGCGCGTGATGGACATCCAGCAAGAGCAACTGGCCCGCAGCCTGGGCGACGGCCACCGCGTTATCCACGGCGTGGCGGGGTCGGGCAAAACCATGATTCTGGGTTACCGCGCGGAATACCTGGCGCGGGCCAGCACCGCCAGCAGCAAACCCATTCTCATCCTGTGCTTTAACGAACCGCTGGGTGTGAAGCTGCACAGCGTGATGGACGCCAAGGGCTTGAGTAGCAAGGTGCATGTGCGGCATTTCCACAAATGGTGTCGCCAGCAACTGGTGGCCTTTGGGCAGACCCTGCCCGCCAACAACATGCCGGTGGCCGCCAAGATGGCGGACATGGTGCAGCGCGTGATTACCGCTGTAGACCGCAAGCAAATCCCCAGCGGCCAGTACCAGGCCGTACTGATTGACGAAGGCCACGACTTTGCGCCTGAGTGGCTCAGGCTGGTCACCCAGATGGTGGACCCGACCACCAACAGCCCGCCCCTGCGGTACGACGACGAGCAAAGCATTTATGAACGCGCGCGCTCCAAACAGTTCAGCTTCAAAAGTGTGGGTGTGCAGGCGCAGGGCCGCACCACCATTCTGAAAATCAACTACCGCAACACCAAGCAGATACTGCAAACTGCCAACCTGATTGCGTCCGACCTGCTGACTGCGGACGATAAAGACGACGACGGCATACCGCTGATCAAACCCATCAGTTGCGGGCGCGAAGGGCAAGCGCCCATCCTCATCAAACTGCCCAGCCTGCGCGAAGAGGCGTATGCGATTGCCGACCAACTGAGCCACGCGCACAAAGAAGGCCACGCCTGGGGAGACATGGCCATCCTGTGCGCGGACTGGAACACCATGGACCTGTGCGCCCACGCCCTGCACCAGCGCAAGCTGCCGTTCAACGTGCGCAAACGCACCGGCGAATACAACCCGGCCGCCGACGCCATCCAAGTCATGACCATAAAGGTCAGCAAAGGCCTGGAGTTCCCCGTGGTGGCGCTGCCCGGCGTGGGACACATGCCCGCCAAGGGCGAAGACGAGCAAGAAGCCGCGCGGGTGTTTTATGTGGCGGCGACACGGGCTACGCAGAGGTTGGTGATTGGGGTGGGTGGGGATGGGGGGTTTGGGAGTAGGCTGGGAACATGACCAGGAAAACAACATGAACGAGACAACACACAACGTGGTGCCCGCGCCTGCCGATAGCCTGCACGCCGAACTGCGCGCGCTGATTGCCAGCAGCCGCCAGCGGCTGGCGGGTGCTGTGAATGCGGAGCTGACAAGGCTGTATTGGAGCGTGGGCCAAAGGCTACGCACCGAAGTGCTGGGCGGCGTGGACCGTGCCAAATATGGTGACCAGTTGATTAAGCGCGTGGGCGATCAGCTGGCGCAAGAGTTTGGCCGTGGATTCGAAGCCAAGAATCTGCGCCGCATGGTGCAGTTTGCAGTGGCTTTTCCGGATACAGAGAAAGTCGCATCACTGATGCGACATTTGAGCTGGACGCATTTTCTGCAACTATTACCCGTAAAAACAGATGCCGCCCGTTGGTTTTATGCCCAGCAAAGTGTGGAATCTCGCTGGAGCGTGCGCGAATTGCACCACCAGATCGAACGCAAGGCCTTCGAGCGCACCGAGCTTGCCGCCTTACAGACCAACACCTCCGTTCAGGCTGAGCCGGTCGTTGCCGCCAACGCCGCCCCCGCCCTGGTCTTCAAAGACCCTTACTTCCTCGACTTCTTGGGCCTGCGCCAGGGCCACGACGAGGCCGATTTGGAAGCCGCCATCCTGCGCCAGCTGGAAGCCTTCATCCTGGAACTGGGCCGGGGCTTTGCGTTTGTAGAGCGCCAAAAACGCATGGTTATTGACGGCGACGACTTCTATCTGGACTTACTCTTCTACCACCGCCGCCTGCGCCGCCTGGTGGCCATCGAACTCAAGCTGGGCCGCTTCAAAGCCGCGCATAAGGGCCAGATGGAGCTGTACCTGAAATGGCTGGACAAACACGAGCGCCAGCCGGGCGAAGAGGCCCCCATCGGCCTCATCCTGTGCGCTGAATCCAGCCGCGAGCAGGTGGAGCTGCTGCAAATGCACAAAGACGGCATCACCGTGGCCGAGTACTGGACCGAACTGCCACCCAAAGCGGAGCTGGAGCAAAAGCTGCATGCAGCTTTAATTGAGGCGCGCGAACGCCTGGCAAGGCGTGGGGTGTTGTTGGGGGACTTCGAGGATGAGTGATGACATGAAGGTCAGCAAAGGCCTGGAGTTCCCCGTGGTGGCGCCGGCTGGCGTGGGGCAGATGCCTGCTGTGGTTGAGGATTAGCAGGAGGACGCTCGGGCGACGAAGCGGTTAGTTATTGGAGCGGGTGGAGACGGAAGTTTTGGGCAACGGGTAACGTCTCAAAGCTTGTAAATACAAGATAAAAAGACCCCAAAATGAGGAGTCTGCAACCAAAGATGTGAATGTTTACGTATACCTGGACGAATGCTTTGCGGCATGATCCAGTCAAATAAATTTCCTTTAGAAACAACTCATGATTATTTACACGTTAAATGTCGGACAAGGTCAGTTTGTTGTTGTTACCGGTGATACGGAGGCGATCATTATCGATACGTACGTTCCGTTGAATCCTAGTAACGACGTTATCAACGTTAAGGGCGCACTCGCAAAAATTTTGTCAGGCAAGCATCTCTTAGGTTTGATGGTGACAGGTTTTGATTCAGATCACTTCAACGAAGTAGGCATCAAGATCATTCTGAATAAGTACCGGCCCGATTGGATCATGTATCCAAAGTACTTCAAAGAAACAAGTACGGCCAATTCATGCTTTGCAGCTATCAGAGCTTTCGAACAGCAGAAGGTATTTCAGAAAATCTCTGTTCTTCTTGGGACGAATCAATCGCGTTTTTACAATACGATTTCAAAAGATTTCAGTATTGAGGTTTTTTCACCGCACGCTGAAGACATGAATTCGTCAAACAATTGTTCTTTGGTATGCAAGATCAAGGAACTAAGTACAGGTAGGAGCTACCTCGTTACCGGCGACACAGAAAATGACCGATGGTCATCGATTTCCGACATTTTTCAAGGCGCTATTTCTTCTGACATTCTTGACGCGCCGCACCACGGCTCAAGGAATGGGATATCAGCTGCTGCGATGGCACTAATCAAACCGCACACAGTACTAATTAGCGCGGGTCTAGACAATCAATATGGTCACCCTCATTCAGAAGCGACCAGACTTTTCGATACCTATGCCGAAAAGCATTTTTCTACGCACTCAGGTGATGGAGGGCAATCGCTCAAAACAGTTGCAGACAAAGAAGGTATCAAAACCTTCAAGTTTGTACCTTGATGACTGATGCCCACGCCATGTCGTTAAGTAATCACTGCCAGCAAAGTAGTTAGAGCCACACAATGTCCGAATTGACGAACCCTCAAAATGCAAGCTTCTCTCTTGCACTCTCTGGCGGCGGTGTTCGCGCTTTAGCATTTCACCTTGGCGTGTTGAGGTTTCTGGCTGAACTGCGCTTGATGGAAAACGTTAATCACATCAGTTCCGTGTCTGGCGGCAGCCTTGTTACAGGTTTGATTTTTGCCAATTCGGGTGCGCGCTGGCCAACTTCGGAAGTTTTTTTAACCAAGGTCTATCCTGCCATCAAAGATAAGGTGTGTAGCCGCAGCTTGATGCGTGATAGCTTGGCTCAACTCCTAAATCCAAACAACTGGCGTTATTTGTTGTCGCGTGCAAACCTTGTGGATAAGGCGCTCGCTCAGCACTGGAATCTTGATTTCACGTTAAACGAGCTCGCGCCAAGCCCAACTTGGTCCATAAATGCGACAACTGCTGAGACTGGAAAACGATTTCGATTTAAAGAAGCAACTATTGGCGACTATGAGGTCGGCTATGCGGACGCTGCAAACTTACCCGTATCGACGGCTGTAGCGGTTTCAGCCGCATTTCCAGGCGGAATTGGTCCGCTCGCATTACGTACCGCCGCCTATCAGTGGAAGAAGCGCGAATGGGGGCAAGTGCCGAGTGAAGCCAAACTGGTTGATCCTGACTTTAGTACGCTGCACTTGTACGACGGCGGCGTGTATGACAACTTAGGGCTTGAACCCCTGTTTGATGCGGGTACGGGCAAGCCAAAGAGCGAGTGCAATGTCATCATTGCTTTAGATGCTGGCGCACCTCTTGCCCAAGGTTTCAGCGCAATCGCACTCAATCCATGGCGGTTGAAACGTGTTGCTGACATCATGGCTGACCAAGCTCGAAGTCTGCGGGTCCGCACTTTCGTCGATTACTTGAGGCGCACGAAAGCTGGGGCATTTATACAAATTGACTCTCCCCTCTTCGACCATAAAACTGACCTGAATGCGGGTTTCGCTTGCAAGTTCCCGACAACCCTCCGCAGCTTGTCTGCGGTTGAGTTTGATAGGCTCGCCCAACATGGATATGCGGTGGCTAAACGGATTCGTGACGAATATGGTTTTGGAATAGCGGAAAGCAGAACTTATGAACCAACTAATGAGAGCCAGTCCCAAACATCTTCTAGTGGATTCCCACGAGCAAGCTGAGGAAGATGCCCATAGTGACGCCTTTGACCAACTTCCAACCGCTTTTAGAAGCGCGCCAAGCAGAGAGGACGATATGAGCAAACCAACCTTTCGAAATCCATTTTTTATTCCCCCCGGCGAAGGCGACCGCGAGGAACGGAGACGGGGACGGATCTACGCAGCGATAGAAGTGCCAGAGCCGGAGACTGAATTTACAAATAGTCAATCCAACGAGCCGGAGCCCGTCTACCTCGAATGTGTTGACACCACTTGGTTTCATAGTAAGCAGTCAAGCGACAGGGGCACACTATGGACTGACATCTATCAGTCCGCGCCCCTTTCTGTTCTGGAACTCACTAGATACAACCTGCCGCCCTTTCCAGATGGTTCTGAGCCGGGGGATATTGCATGGTATGAATTTGGATACGAGCCCGCGACAGGATCGGAAGGCGATGCGAGAATTTACACCAACCTCTTTTCGGATGGTGCAGACGTCAAAATTTCGTTTCACGAGCCTCGCGATCTGGAATGGCAGGGAAATGGGCCAATGGGTGCCGATGGCTGGGTTCAAAGAGCTATCAACACAAAGTATCCATCGCCGAATTTTCAGACTGATATCAGGGCGCACCTAGCAAAGCTCAGTATTGCCGGTGGCGTTGGCTTCTACGACGTTGGTCAAGGTTCGTGTCAGGCTGCCGTCGATCGCTCTATGCACATACCGCAGCTTTACATTGATTTTGGAGGCGGCGTACTTACCAATCGCAAAACTTTCCCCGATAGCTTTGGAGGCTTTTGTTTTACTACAGAACCCATGGTGATCCTTTCTCACTGGGACTGGGACCATTGGTCATCAGCGCAACGGTATCCGGAGGCGTTAGACGCAACTTGGCTGGCACCGCCAGTACCAATGAAACCGATTCAGCAGGCCTTTGCAGCCGAGTTGTATGCAAAAGGCTCATTGCATATCTGGGATCACTCATGGCCTGCTGTAGTCAATGATGGGCCAGTGACGATAGAACGCTGTACCGGACGCGTTGCTAACGATTCGGGTTTGGCGGTGACACTTCGTCGCAGTCAAAAAAGCAAACAGAACTGTCTTTTGCCTGGCGATGCAGCGTATGCATACATCCCTTCAGTCAAAGCAGGAAGTTCGTTTAACGTCCTCGGCATGACCCATCATGGTGGTCGATTGCATTCGGCCACATATCCAAAACCCAAGCGCAGCTCATCATCCGTACTTTCTGTAGGACCTCGCAACTCATATCGACATCCAATGTTCAGCACGTTAGCAGCTCACTTGGAAAATGGCTGGGGGTTACCTACTGGAACCGCCGTGTCTGGCCAGCGCCCATGCCATGTCCTAGCTCCATGGGGTGCAAGACCGCATATATTTCAGGGTGGCTGTCACGGCGGGGGTGGCGGATGCGCAACGGCAATCGCAGCAATTGCACCTGCATACACAAACGTAAATGCATTCGCTCATGCGGCACCAAAACAAGTAGCGTCCATTCTAGTTACTGCGTAACGGCGTCGGGGCAGATGTCGTCTTGCAATCAAGCTAAGCCATGCTCCAGAGACGGGCTGTAGGTGGTGTGAACACTTGGCGTACAAAGTTTGTACGAGTGATTTTGGCCAGCATTTGCTTCGGTTTTAATAGCTGCGCGCGCAATGCCGACTGGTGCTACAGCCCTATTTGATCACTAGAGGACTAAAGCGGCCGGGCTCAATTTACCAAGCGAACTTACTTGACCAGCTGTCCGATTGGACGATAACTAACAAAAACCGGATGCACAGACATGCATGAAATCATCTGCCCCCACTGTGGCAAAGCATTCAAAATCGACGAGGCGGGGTACGCAGATATCCTGAAGCAAGTTCGCGACGGTGCGTTTGAGCAGCAGTTACATGAGCGCCTTGAATTGGCCGAGCAAGACAAGCGCAATGCCGTCGAGCTTGCGCAGGCCAAAGTTGCCGGCGAAATGCAGAAGACTGCGGTAGCCAAGGACTCCGAAATCCAGGAACTGAAAGCCAGGCTGGATGCGGCAGAGGTCGCGCGCAAACTTGCCATCACCGAGGCCCTGAGTGCCGTGCAAAAGGAGCGTGACGCACTCGTCAACGAACTTCAGCAGGCCAAGCGCGACAGAATAGCTGCGGCAGAACTGGCTGAGGCCAAGCTCGCCAACGGGCTACAGAAATCCGCAGCGGATAAGGACGCCGAGATCCAAGCGTTGAAGGCAAAGCTGGATTCCACGGACGTTATGCGAAAGCTGGCGATCACCGAGGCGGTGAATGTCGTCGAGCGGGAGCGCGACGAGCTGAAGAATGGCCTTGCGCGGGCCGAACTTGAAAAGCAACTCGCAGAGAAGTCGCTCAAAGACAAGTACGAAACGCAGATCAAGGATCGCGATGATGCGATTGAGCGCCTGCGCGACATGAAGGCGCGCCTCTCCACCAAGATGGTTGGCGAGACGCTGGAACAGCATTGCGAGACGGAGTTCAACCGCATTCGCGCGACGGCGTTTCCGCGGGCCTATTTCGAGAAAGACAACGATGCGCGGACCGGCAGCAAGGGCGACTACATTTTTCGCGACCTGGACGAGTCGGGCACCGAGATCGTCTCCATCATGTTCGAAATGAAAAATGAGAACGACCGCACCACCACCAAGAATAAGAACGAAGACTTTCTGAAGGAGCTGGACAAGGATCGCCTTGAGAAGGGGTGCGAATATGCCGTGCTGGTCTCCCTGCTGGAGCCAGACAGTGAGCTGTACAACACCGGCATCGTGGATGTGTTCCATCGCTTCCCCAAGATGTACATCGTCCGCCCACAGTTCTTTTTGCCCATCATCACGCTGCTGCGCAATGCGGCGATGAACTCGCTCAAGTACAAGTCGGAGCTGGCGCTGGTCAGGGCGCAGAACATCGACATCACGAACTTCGAAAACAGCCTCGATACCTTCAAAACCGCCTTCGCGCGGAACTACGACCTTGCATCCAATAGCTTCAAAAAGGCAATCGATGAGATCGATAAGTCCATCGACCACCTGCAGAAAACCAAGGACGCACTGCTTGGCACAGATCGGAACCTACGCCTTGCGAACGATAAGGCGCAGGACGTGACGATCAAGAAGCTGACGCGGGGCAACCCGACGATGGCGGCCAAGTTTGCGGAGTTGAAGAATCCTGGTTCTTCCGACGGCGAATGAGCCGTGTTGTGGATGCCTAAAGGGGGCGGTTTAAATGCGCCGGGCAAAGTTGCACTGTGAACTGCTATTGGTTTGATAGCTGCTTGCGCACATTCCACGAGGGCTAGACGGCAATTTGGCTCAATTGTGCCGTCAACACAGCCCGCGTCGCCTCATCCGCCGGAAACACATGCTCCACACGCAGTGATGCCAGTGTGATGTCTTGTGGTGTGCCGAAGGTCGAGAACATGCTGAAGAAGGCCAGCTCGCCGTATCGGGTGGCAAAACGGGTGGTGAGCACCGGTGCCATTTGGCGCGGCCAGGACGCGAGCACCCGCTTGCCCAGGCGCTGCTGCATCTGCTGCGCCAGCTGCTCGACGCGGGGCAGGATTTCGGGGACCACGCTGGCGTCATCGCGCATATGGGCCAGCAGGGCGGGGGCCACTTCTTCCAGGTTGGTGATGTGCTTGGTCATGCCTTCTGGGTGCAGCATGGCGTCGATCATGTTGATGGGCTGGCCGGGTGGCAAATCGGCAATCCAGGGCATGAGGGTGGTGGCCATCCACTGTGCGCCGCGGTTCATTTGCAGCACGTTCCACGCGGCATCCATCACCATGGCGGGCATGGGGTCGTGCGCCTGCAGCAGCTGGCCCAATGCTTCGCGCACCGGGGCAAGCACGGCGTCGGCCAGTTCGCTGCCACGGTAAACGGGGGCAAAGCCGGCCTGCTGCAGTGCCACGTTGCGCAGCGCCAGCGGGGCTTGCAGTTCGTGCAGCCAGCTCAGCAACAGCTCGCGGCTGGGCTGGGAGCGGCCGCTTTCCACAAAGCTCACATGCCGCTGGCTCACGCCCATGCGCAGGGCCAGCTCCAGTTGGCTCAGGCGCTTGGACTTGCGCGCTGTTTGCAGGGTGGTTTGCAGGTTCTGTGGCAGGGTGGTGGTGCTGGTTTCCATGGGGTTATTGAATCACAGCGCCGCGCATTGGCAATTACCTGCAACGTAATTGCGCGCACGCAAACGGCTGCGCACACTTGGCATGGTCAGCGTTTGTTGCCGACACCACAAAACACAAGGAACTCTCATGAACAAGGCTTTGTTGATCACCGTATTGATTATTTTTGGTGCCCTGAGCGGGTACACGCTGGTGCACTACGGCGGGCTGTTCGCGTGGCTGGCGTTTTACACACGTGACCCGGCCAGCTGGCAGATATTTGCAGACCTGGTGATCACCATGTGTTTGCTGCTGGTCTTTATCCGGCGCGATGCACAAGCCAACGACCGCCCGTTTGTGCCCTGGGCTGTGTTCAGCCTGGTGGTGGGTTCGTTCGGGCCGCTGCTGTATTTCATTACCGCCAGGAAGCGTGTTGATGGCTGAGTCTGCAGCGCATAGGGTATCTTGCGGGTTAAACATAACTCCAAAGAAGCTTTGCCATGCAACTCGGCTACACCATCCTCTACGTCCGCGACGTACCCGCCACGCTCAAGTTCTACGAGGCGGCCTTCGGGCTGACCACGCGCTTTCTGCATGAAGGCGGGGACTACGGCGAGCTGGAAACAGGCAGCACGGCGTTGGCGTTTTCATCCCACAGCCTCATGCAACAGCTGGGCAAAAACCCGCAGGCTGCCAGCCCCACAGCGCCTTGCTTTGAGATTGCGCTGTGCACGCCGGAT
The DNA here is from genome assembly GCA_964569855.1 of uncultured Rhodoferax sp. Classification (GTDB taxonomy): domain Bacteria; phylum Pseudomonadota; class Gammaproteobacteria; order Burkholderiales; family Burkholderiaceae_C; genus Allorhodoferax. The sequence goes on along the minus strand of CAZMXB010000027.1, from coordinate 5,431 downwards.
GTAGCCGCCGCGCTGGAACGTGCCTTGGCCGCCGGGGCCAAGCCCATGCGCCCCCTGGAGGTGATGCCCTGGGGCCAGACGATTGCCTATGTGGCCGACATCAACGGCTTTCTGGTAGAGCTCTGCACACCCATGACATAAAAAAAAGGAGTCCCCTTGTTCAGCCACATCATTGATGGAGTTGACGACCTGGAAGCATGCAAGCGCTTTTACGATGCCCTTTTGGACACCCTGGGCATCAAGCCCGACATCTACAACCACACCGGCGTGGCAGGGCGGAACTTCTACCGCACGCCCGCCCAAGGTGTAGTTGCTGCGGTTTTGATAGCTGCTTGCGCATATTTCACGAGGGCTACAGCCTGTTTTCACACCTAGACCTATCTTGCGCTGCGTCCGCATCGCAAGCACAATCACGAAAAAGGGGCCAGGCTCAATTTTTCGGAGCTGCTTGCCAAAGGCTTGCTACGCGTGGAGGGTGTGGGCAAGGCCACACGCTACGCCGTGAACGTGCCCGGCTGGGAGCAGCCGGTACTCAAACCTTCAGCGAATACCAAGCCTTGATCACCGACCCCTACTTCTACGCCGTAACCATCCCTGCCGTGCTCCTGCTGGGCATCAGCAAAAGCGGCTTCGGCGCAGGGTTCGGTTCCCTGGCCGTGCCCATGATGGCGCTGGCCGTGACCGTGCCGCAGGCGGCGGCCATCCTCATGCCGGTGCTGCTGGTGATGGACCTGCTGGGCATCGCCGCTTTTCGCAAGGACTTTGACCACACGCTGTTGCGCTTCATTCTTCCATTCGGGGTGCTGGGCATCATCGTGGGGGCGCTGCTGTTCAAGCTGCTGAACGCGCACACGGTGGCGGCCATTGTGGGTGTGTTCACCTTGCTCTTTCTGGCCCAGCGTCTGGTGTTTCCGCCCGGGCCCAACAGCCCCTTGCCGCCCAGGTGGCTGGGTGCGGTGCTGGCCACGCTGTCGGGCTTTACCAGCTTTGTGGCGCATGCGGGCGGGCCGCCCATCAACGCGTATGTGATCCCGCTCAAGCTGTCGCCCATCAAGTTCACCGCCACGATGGCGTTTTTCTTCTTTGTGGTGAATCTGTGCAAGTGGATTCCCTATGCCTGGCTGGGCCTGCTGGACATGCGCAACATGACCACATCGCTGGTGCTGCTGCCCATTGCGCCGATCGGGGTGTGGATTGGCGTGCACTGGGCGCGGCGCATCAGCCAGGTGCTGTTCTACCGCTTCCTGTATGCGGGCATGTTTTTGACCGGGCTGAAGCTGGTGTGGGACGGGTTGGTGGCTTAGGGCTAGCGGGCCTTTTGACCGCTGTGTACGCCTTCACACAGACCGGTGAGCCCGCACGACCTGACACTCAGCGTGTTGCAACAGTTTGAGGGGATTTGCCATGAAAGACGTGTCCGACCAGGTGAGCGTCCGGTCCCCGCAGCAAATCAGTTCCAGGGTGGCCCGCCTGTGTGAAGGTGTGCAGGCTGCAATACAACCAGCGGTGTTTGGTTAGCACGGCGTGGGCGCTACTGAAGAAAAAAATGCAGATGCAGGCTCAAACGCTGCGCCACCTGCACCGCCACCAAGCCCCGCTGCACAACCCGACGCACCGTCTGCCTCCAAAAAGCGCGCGATGCCCAGTGCCAGCACATGGTGGAAGCTGGGCATCGCTGCCCTTTTACTGCTGGTGTTGGCGGCCTATTTGCTGCGAAATATCGTGCTTGGCACACCAACCCCGGTGTATGCCGCAACCAGCGCAGAGCTGATTCAAACCGTGGTGGCCAGTGGTCGGGTGATTCCGTCGCAGCGCGTCACGGTGGCCTTGCAAGGCACAGGCCGCGTCCTTCGCGTGGCAGTGGCCCAGGGGCAAACCGTCGTGCGGGGGCAATTGCTTATCGAACTCGACAACAGCGATGCACGTGCCGGACTGGCCCAAGCCCGCGCAGCGGTTGCCCAAGCGCAGGCCCGCGTGCGGCAAATGCGGGAACTGGGCCAGCCACAGGCCGTGCAAGCGCTGGTCCAAGCCCAAGCCACGGCCGTGCAGGCTGCAAAGGCGCTGGCGCGCAACCGGGATCTGGTGGCCAAAGGCTTTATCAGCCAGACGGCGCTGGACGAAGCACAACGCGCGTTGGACATTGCCACCAGCCAGGTCTCGAGCGCCCGGGCAATGGCCCAAAGCAACACGCCCAGCGGCAGCGACGCTGCAATGGCGCAGGCCGCGCTGGACCAGGCGGTAGCCGGCCAGCAGTTGGCCAATGTCAAGCTGGCGCAGGGCCAGGTGCTGGCCCCCAGCGATGGCGTGCTGATTTCGCGCGATGTGGAGGCCGGTGACATCGTGCAACCGGGCAAGGCGCTGATGGTGCTGGCGGCCAGCGGGCAGACGCAGTTGCAGATTCAAATCGATGAAAAGAACCTGTCAAAAATTGCGCTGGGGCAACCGGCTCTTGGGTCGGCCGATGCGTATGCCGACCAGCGCTTTGCCGCCACGGTGGCCTATATCAACCCCGGTGTCGATGCCACACGCGGGTCGGTGGAAGTCAAGCTCAATGTGGCCGAACCACCTGCCTACTTGCGTCAGGACATGACGGTGTCTGTTGACATTGAAACCGCCCGGCGCAGTGCTGCCGTGGTGATTGCCACGTCAGCGCTTGAAGACGGCGCGAGCGACAAGCCCTGGGTGCTCGTGGTGCGGGACAAGCGTGCCGTCAAGCAGTTCGTCACACTGGGGCTGCGCGGCGATACGCGGGTGGAAGTGCTGAGTGGCGTGGCGGCGGGCGAGGGCGTTGTCCCCAAGTCAAAAACCGGTGTCAAGGCGGGCCAGCGCGTTCGCCCCGACGTGCAGGCAGTGCCCCCGCCATCGCGTGAGCACGAGGCGGGCAAGAACCCAATGGCGCAATGAACTCGCTGCTGCCATTCGAGTGGGTGGTGGCCACGCGGTTTTTGCGCGAGGGCTTGCTGCAAACGCTGTTCATCATTGCCGGTGTGGCGCTGGGCGTGTCGGTGATTGTGTTCATGTCTGCGTTGCTCACGGGTTTGCAGGCCAGCATTTTCAAAACCTTGCTGGACTACCAGGCGCAAATCGTCATCAAACCGCCCGATCAGGTGCCGCGCAGCCTGCGCCAGGAACCAGGGGTCGAGGTCGCGGCGCGCGTGCAACCGGGCGCGCAACGCGAGCGGTCACTGGATCAATGGCAAAAAGTGCGCGACAAGACGCTTGCCATGCCAGGAGTGCTGGTGGTGACGCCGGTGATCGAAGGCGCGGCGTTCATCGTGCGCGGCGACGCCAACATCGGTGTGGGCGTGCGCGGTATCGAGCCGGAAAGCTATTTGCGCCTGATTGCGCTGCAGGAAAAAATCATTGCAGGCAGCGCCGATCTGGCCAGCACCGACGTGTTGATTGGCAGCGACCTGGCCAAAGACCTGGGCCTGTCCGTTGGCGACAAACTGACCCTGAAAGCCGCCTCCGGGATTCCGGTTGTGCTGTTTGTGTCGGGCATTTTTGACTTTGGCAGTCAGGGGCAGAACAAGGGCAGCGCGTATGTGGCGCTGCGCACGGCGCAAAGTCTGCTGGCTTTGCCGGGTGGCGTCACCCGCCTGTGGGTCAAGGTCGCGGCGCCGTTTGAGGCAGAAGTCACGGCGCAGCAAATTGCCGCACAGCCGGACATCATGGTGGAAAGCTGGATTGAGACCAATGCCGATTTTTTCAAGGCGCTGCAAGGGCAGACGCTGAGCTTTTTCATCATCCGCCTGTTTGTGGGGTTGACGGCAGCACTGGGCATTGCCAGTGTGCTGGTGGTCTCGGTGGTGCAAAAGTCAAAAGAGATTGGCATCTTGCGAGCCACCGGCACCACGCGCGGCCAGATCCTGGGCGTGTTTTTGCTGCAAGGTGCAATGCTCGGGCTGCTGGGTTCCGTGTTCGGCTCGCTGCTGGGCTGGGTCTTTTTGAATGCCTGGCGCGGCATTGCCGTGAACGAAGATGGCGTGCCGTTTTTTACACTGGATGCCGGGCCGATGTTGTATCTGTATGTGGCGCTGGGGGCTACTGCGGTGGGCACCTTGTCGGCCCTGTTCCCGGCCCAGCGCGCAGCCAGACTGGACCCGGCGGTGGCCATCCGTGGATAAGCCCAAGGCCGCGGACTCTGCCCCGCCCGCCGCGGGCGACACCCTGCGGCTTGAGGGCATCCACAAGTCCTATGGCAGCGGTACTGCGCATGAAACCGAGGTGCTGCACGGCATAAACCTCAGCCTGGCACGTGGCGAATTCGCAGCACTCATCGGGCCTTCGGGCTCAGGTAAAAGCACGCTGTTGAACATCATTGGCCTGCTGGACAAACCCAGCAAGGGAAAGCTCTTCCTGATTGGCAAGGAGGCTGAAAACCTGCCGGACAAAGAGCTCACCCAATTGCGTGCAAAGGCCATCGGGTTTGTTTTTCAATTTCACAATCTGCTGCCGGCCTTCACTGCGGTGGAAAACGTGATGCTGCCGCTCCTTGCCGCGCAGGGCCGGCCCAACGCCGAGATGCGCGAGCGGGCCGAAAGTCTGATTGAGCAGGTGGGTCTGAAAGATTGGGGCCACCATCTGGCCAACGACTTGTCGGGCGGCCAGCAGCAGCGCGTGGCGATTGCCCGAGCCTTGGTGATGCAACCCGCGCTGGTGCTGGCCGACGAGCCCACCGGCAACCTGGACACGGTGTCCGCCGACAACGTGTTCACCCTGATGCGTCAGGTGAGCAACAGCGGCACCGCATTCCTGATCGTCACCCACGACCCGCGTCTGGCCGCGCGCTGCGACCGCGTCATTGAGCTGGTGGATGGGCGTGTTCAAAAAGATGAAGCGATTGTGGCCACGGTGACACCGAACCATAGGCCAGAGTAGGAAGTGAATATGCCGGGTGCGCGGTGGATCTCCCCCAGTATGAACGGCTAAGCTTGGGGTGAATGCAAACCTCTACATCCGCAGCCACGCCCCACGCAGTCTCCCTTCTGCGCACCGACCGGTTGGCCCGTAGCGCCAAGCCCTTCCGCGCACGTGGCGGGCCGCACGGGGAGCGCTGCGCCGGTTGCCGTCTGGTGCCCAGCCACTGCCTGTGTGCCGAGCGCCCGGTCGTGGCGACCCGCGCCGGGGTGTGCCTGCTGATGGCCGACATCGAGCCGCTCAAGCCCAGCAACACGGGCTGGCTGATTGCCGATGTGGTGGCCGACACCTTTGCCTTTGGCTGGGCCCGCACCGAGGTAGACCCCGCACTGCTGGCGCTGCTGGCCGATCCGCAATGGCAGCCCTATGTGGTGTTTCCGGGGGAGTTCGTGGCGGCCGGGCGTGTGGTGACGGGTGTTCAACCGGTGCCCGGCAAGCGCCCTCTCTTTGTGCTGCTGGACGCCACCTGGCCCGAGGCGCGCAAGATGTTCCGCAAGAGCCCGTATCTGGA
>CAZMXB010000026.1:0-29154 GCA_964569855.1 uncultured Rhodoferax sp. | reverse complement strand
AAAAGCTTTTTGCCAATGTGCCAATAGCCCAGGGTCGTGGGTAACGAGCAAAGTGCTGTGGGTCCACTTCATCATTCGGTCAACGCTTACGCGCAGCAGTGGTGCCGGTATAGACCCGTCAGTCAATGTACTGCCAGTCGGATTCCGGCATATCCAGCATGAGTTGCTGCAACACCGGCAAGCAGCCCGCCGCAGCCGACCACTCAATAACCTTGCGAAATGCAACGCGCTTGGCCAGGAACGTGGTTTGCGGCCACTCAGCGCTCGAAATGGGTGCCGGTGGTGAACAGCCATCTGCCGGTAAAGAAAGACTACCCAGATGCGCGCACAAACGCAACCATGCATGCGGCTTGGGGCACGCCCGATTGCGATAGCGGGAGATGGCGATCACCTCCTCGACCGTGATGGTCGGTTGGTCCGGGTACAGAATTCGGCTGGAAGGGCTGGATATTTCCGGGTCTTCAACCATGGACGCATGAACCGTCGAGGCAAACCCTGCCCCGCGATGGTTCATAGGCGTCAGCATGGCTGCGCTTGCCGGTACGGTGGATGTAAAGTGGACATTCCCATCCCCGCCGTCGAACGGGAGTACGGGGTGCGCGGATTGCTGCAAGTTTCTGAAAGCGGACCACAGTTCATTCCCACTGTGCTCTGATGCCTGAGCAACAGGAATCGGATCATGACTTTCGTACAGATCCAATTTAGCTTGCAACTGGGCGTTGCGCCAACTACGCTCCTGCGCACCGGGCTGAACCACCGGGGAATCGGACGGAGCATCCGGGCCAGGCGCAACAGGTGCCTGAGTCGCGCAAGCTTTCTGCGGGGTGGGAGGTGTCCTGGCTTTCTTACCCAAACCGAACAGGGTGCGTAATAGGGAAATGAAAGTGGGATGAGTTGACAAAGCGAGCATGAGTTTGGACTTCAGTACCCACCGATGGTGCGATAAAAAAACCTTGCATGCCCTTGCATGTCCTTTCAAATGGGGTGCAAAACTTTGCAATATGCAACCCAAAGGTCGGCAAACGCCCAAGCGGTTATTCGAGTTGCGCCGCCGCCGTAAAGACGTAGCCAACTTGGTAAACCGTCTTCACCGGCAGCACAAGCCCCAGACGGTCCACACATTTCTTGCGCAGGCGCGACAGCAATACGTCCATGCGCTCGTGGCGGCTGGGCACTTTGCCGGGATAAACGTTGGCCACGACGGTGTCCTGCCCAATTGTTTTTGTACAGGCCGCCATGAGACAACTCAGAAAGGCGAATTCCCGAGCGGACAAGACCATGCTTGCGCCGCCGGGTGCCGTGATGCCCCAACTTTGCTTATCGAGAAGCCACAATTCGGACACCGGGGCCGTCACGGCAGTCTCTGCTGGCCTGGCACGACCGACGGCGGCGCGTGCCAGTTCGGCTTCGACGCTGAAGGCGAGTTCTTCCAGAATGATGGGCTTGATCAAATAGCGCTCGGCGCCAGCCAGCAGCCCAGCACGCCGGTCGGCTTCTGATACGCGGGCGCTGAGGATAATGATGCGCATGTGGGGCAAGCTGCGCAAATGGCGCGCCACACTCAAGCCGTCTTCGCCGGGCAAGCCAATGTCCAGCACCACGATATCGACCGGATGCGTCGCAAGGTGGCGGTAAAACGTCTCGGCAGACTCGAAACCCCAAACGGCGTAGCCTTGGTCTTGCAGGAATTCAACGGTCAGCTCGCGCAGATCACGATCATCTTCGACAACCGCAATGTGGGCCGTCCTGTCAGCGCTCGGGCTGGACGAGGGTTTTGGACTCATGGCGTCAGGTGGGTGGCAGGTCGGCGAACTGCGAAGTGTGGGCATCGGCGCTCGATTCTGCCGGAAACTCAACGACCACCCGCGTGCCAACACCTTGCGTGCTGTCAACGTGGATGTGCCCGCCATGCAGTTGAACAATCTGCCAGCACAAGGCCAGGCCCAGGCCTGCGCCGGGCGTGCCTGCGGCCAGGCGGCCACGGCGGTATTTCTCGAAAATATGGGATACCTCATCGGCCGGGATGCCGCAGCCATGGTCGATGATTTCGAGGATATGCCTGTCGCCAACATTCGTCACCCGCAGGCGGATTTCGCTCGCCGGGGCGGAATACTTGACGGCATTGCTCAGCAGGTTGGCCAGCAGGATGCGTAGAAGCTCCGCGTCCCCCTGCAATGGCGGCAGATCCGGCTGCACTTCGGTCACGATCCGATGTTGGTCCGCCAACAGTTGTGCGCCCACACTGGTCTCACCGGCGAGCGCAGCCAGGTCCAGCGCAGCGGGCTTGAGTAGTAGTCCGGTGTCGCGCAAGCGATCTTGCGTCAGGCAGGTGTCCAGAAACTGCGCTAGGCGCACGGTGCCGCGGCGGATTCTTGCGACTAGGGTGGCGGCCTTGCTGTCCATCTGCACTTCAGGCTTTTTGGCCAGCAACTGCGCTGAGTTGTCGATCACCGCCAGGGGCGATCGGAACTCGTGCGACACCATGGCGATGAACTGCTGCTGGGCCGCCAGTGCTTCCAGCGCCTGCTGCTGACCAGCGTCCGCACGTCGCTCTGAATCGACGAGGTGAGCCTGCGTGGTTTGCAACTTGCGATTTATGCGATGAATATAAACCGCAATAGCTGCAACGACGCTCCCGACCAGTAAGGTTGCAGCCAACAGACGATAGAGCCAGGTCATATCTGGCGGCGGCGGATTGGGGTCGTAGAAAAACCCGTCCAGGCTGTAGTTGAATTTGATGATGCCGAATTTGGCATACGTTTCAACAATATGCCGCCAGCGCCCCGGGTTGCTGTGCCCGATCTGAATCACGTCCGCGCCGATCAAATCCGCCAGCGTTTTGGCTTCGAAGATCAGATAGTCGCGGCTTTTTTCCTGCGTGTTGTACCCGGCCAGAATGAGCCCGATGACCTCGTCCTGGTGGGCCAGCGCATATTCCCAGCCCTTGAGGGTCGCGCGGCGAAAGGCTGAAACCACTTCAGGCTGCGCCTTTTCCACGGTGCGGCTGGTGAACAAAACGCCGTTGTAGAAATCCATGCCGTATTGATTGGGATCGATTACTCGGTATGCAATGCCGCGTTTTTGCAGAATAAACGGTTCATTGGAAAGATAGGCATTCATTGCCACTATTTTTCCCGCCAGCAGGTCCTTCAGTCCATTGGCTTCCGTATCGATCTTGAGTTTGTCCAGCGCAATGCCTTCGTTCACGAACATCGCTTTGAGGTCGAGACTTTCATCACCCGGTTGCAGGCCAATGGCCCCGGCTCGGGCAACATCCGAGGGCGTTTTTATTTTTGGATCAAGGCTCAGCAAAACTTCAGGTGAATGCTGGAAGATAGGCGCCAGGACCATCACGGGTTTGCCTTCCAGATACGATTTAACCAGGCCGGAGGAAGAAACCCCAAAATCGGCACGCCCCTGCGTCACCTCGTCAATCGGTGAAATATTGGGCGCACCTTCTTTCAGTGTGACCTCCAGCCCAGCGTCTTTGTAGAAGCCTTTGTGCAATGCGGCGTAATAACCCGCAAACTCAAACTGGTGCAGCCAGTTGAGTTGCAGGGTCACGTTGATGGGTGATGATCCCGCCAGTGCGCCCTGGCTGACCAGGACAAGCAGCCCAATGAAAAAGACCAGTCTCTTGGGCATGTGGCGGGAACCCAAAGTGAAGTACTTGGAGGTGGTGCTGCGGAAGACCTGTATTGTAAGCAATGGGCGGCGCGCGAGGGTCGTCAGGGTCGCATGCTTGCGCGTCATCGCACGCCGCAGCGGCCGACTCTCTCCTTTCGGTCGAACCTGCGAACGTCAGGTCTTCAAGGGCGTGGCCGTTTGCAATGGGCACGTAGACGACCGATGTGAACGGCGGTTTACTGGTCTCGGAATTCATAAAACTGGCGTACCCGATACCGGACCGTCGTCAGCGGCAGCTTGCGCCCCGCTGCTGACGGCCACTTGAACAAGTTGGCATTCACTGGTGATCGAGCACTTGCGAGTTTTTGACCCTGCAAACGAGTGGCAGCATCCTGCGAAAACGAAGGTCGCCTTTCTCAAATCCGTTGCGCACCCTTGGGTTGTGGTGAACAGCCGCTATGCGTCCAAGGACTAAACCGCGGTAGTTCCCACTCCAGCGCATGTAGGTTGCGCCAGGCACCTGTGAATGCCTATGTTGTGCAATGTGGCAATTGGCCTCGTTTCATATTAGGTTCACAGCCATGCAATCACCCAACCAGCCGGTATCACCGTTGCGCCTACGCATGCTCGAAGACATGCGCATGCGCCAGCTTGCACACAAGACCCAGGCCGCCTACATCCACGCCGTCCGCCACCGCAAGAGGCATTCCACCAAAATCTATAAGCGTTTTTAAGCCGCCAGCCCTCTTGAATTATCGATAGTTTGCTACGAATATAGTAGCAAATTCGTATTCCAGGCGGTCGTCCATAACCCATGAAGAACACCGGCTATGTGTCTATTCCTGCCCGTGGAGGATGTACAGAGCAGTATTCGACATTGCCCCGCATAAGAAGCACTGCGGACTGTCGGACGCTCGAATTGAAAGCTCTAGAGGTTCGTCATGGAGCCGGGATTGGCTCTTGGCGGAAAAAACACTCGGGGAGAAAAGCCCCGGAAAAGTGTTCGACGGAGCGATCCTCAACTTGGTGCTTCAGGAACCAGCAGCGCCAACCCCTGACTGGCAAGGCCGGGGACAGCCGCCAGCCGCCCGGGGTGCGCAGCATCGCGTGGTTGCGCGGGTGGTCATCGTTGTTGGTGACCATCGCGTAGAACACCATTCGGCGAAACAGATCCAGCCATGTCAGCGTCGGGCCTGACAGACCAGCAGCGGATTTCGTCGGCGGGCAGCAAGTACGACCACCGGTCGCGGCCGCTGTAGCAATCCCCAGCGTCCAACACGGTGAGCCCCGACACCAGACCATGCCGCGCATAGGCGTTGGCCGGTGGGTCCCATTCCCGATCGAAGCGCAGCAGCAGCAACGCCTCTGCCTTGCCGACCGAATCCATCCGCGTGCCACTCACATGCAGGCCAGCGGCGCGGGCAAGTTCAAGCGTCGCGTACTCGATGCGCTGCATGTTGTGCTTGTCCCGCTTTTCGGGAAGCTTTGCCAGGTAGATGCGGCGGGACTGGCGTCGCGCAAGGCACCCGGAATGCCCTTGAGCGTGGTGAACTGAAGCGGCTTGTCGGTCAGTCTGAGATGGTACGGGTCAAGTTCGACGACATTGGCCCGCGCAAGATGGCCTGTGCCGTAGGTGAAGGTGCCCTGGAATGCGCCAGCACCCATTCGAATGAGGCTGGCAGTTGGGTGTAGACGTAGCAGAGGTTTTCTTTGTCAGCCATGCGGCGCCTTGGATGTCGTTGTCAGAGGCAGCTGCGCGGATGCTGTCCAGGAGGGCGAGTTGCCAGTTTTAACCCGTTGTTCAAGTTGGAGGGTCATATATGGCCCGGACATCAAATATCTCATGTACCCGCTATTTCGCAAGGCCGGCTGTAGATGAGGCCGCGATGCCAGCTCTCACAACAAGGCGGCCTTAGAATCCCGACGCCCTTTCCAATCCATTGAGCTAGAAACAAGGACCGTATGGCGGATGAACTACTGAGGCACCAGGCGGCGCTGGCGCGTTTGGACCGCTACGCGACGCTGATGGATGCGCGCTTCAGGGTGCCGGGGACGCGGATTCGTTTTGGCTTGGACCCTCTCATCGGCCTGCTACCGGGCATCGGCGATGCGCTGGGTTTGGCGCTCTCGCTCTACGTCGTCGTCGAGGCGATACGTCTGGGCGTATCCAGGCGTGTGCTGTTCAAAATGTTGCGCAATGTCGGACTGGAGGCCCTGGTGGGCGCGGTACCGGTACTGGGCGATGCGTTCGACATCGGCTTCAAGGCCAATCTGCGCAACGCGGCATTGCTGAGAAACTGCATCGAGGATCGCCTGCGGCCGGCACCGGTTCGCGCCTCGCGCCGCTGGCTGCAATGGGTCCTGCTGGCCGCGTTCGTCGCACTGCTCTTGGCACTGTTGCTGGCCCTGCTGCGGCTCTTCGCGCCGCTGTGGCAGGGGCTCGCCGGCTGAATCCGCCGCCGCCCTGCCAATCATCCCCTCTCCCCTGAATTTTGATATCGAAACCAACACGCCACCCCGAGGCTACGCCTCAAAATGCTATCAACTTAGGAGCGGTCTGTGCATGTTTTACGAGGGCTAGAGGCCAAAAATGCTTGCAAGCATCAGATCAGGCCTGTGCCTTCACGGCGTCTGGCCCCAGCGCTATGTTGGACAGCAAGGCGGTCACTTCGGCCTGCCGCGTGCAGCCAATTTTGGCCATCACTTGCTGCAGTTGGGTGCGCACGGTGTTGCGGGTGACCCCGCCGGTTGCGGCAATATCGTCCAGTGATTCTCCGGTAGCCAGCCCACGGGCGACCCGCGCCTCGGAAGGCGTCAGGTCGAACAGCGAGCGCAACAGCTCGACCGGCGGCGCCTTGCGCCCGGTGACCGGCGTGAAGACCAACAGGCCGCAGGAGCGGCCAAAGATATCGTGTGCCGAGCGCCGAATGGGTACCAGGTGGGCCACCAGCGTGGCTGCTCCAGTCTGGCTGCGCAGTGCAAACGAGCTGACCGCTGCCGGCAGAGGGCTGTCTAGCTGGGCGAGCGCTGAACGCAACAGTGCGTCGGCATTTTCATCACCGAGCACGATGCGGTCTTGGGCGCGCCAGCGCACCGCATCGGGCAACCCGCTGATAGCGTCATTCGCCTCGATGACCACCCCCCACTCATCCAGCAGCAAGGCGGGCATGCCCAGCAGGGCCAAAGTGTTGTTGGCGGTTTGTGCATTTTTGAGGCTCAGGCGCGCGGCGATGAATCCGGCCCGGGCCAGGTGCGGGCGCAGCGCATTGAGCGCGTCCACCGCCTCTTTTTCAATCGGGCCGCGCTGGTAGTCGCGCTCTACGGTGAAGACGATGTTGTCCCGCGTTGGCATGGCCAGGCCAGTGCTGGCCGACCACCCCAGGCCTCGGGGCCGGAAGAAGTCGCGGTAGATCACGTTGTTGTCCAGCTCTTCTTTGCTCCAGAAGTCGAACTCGGACAAAAACGTGGGCTGGTTGTTGCTGAACAGGCAGACCCGGCGGTTGCACTGCGCGAACCAGCCGTCGTCCAGATAGGCCTGGAAGGTTTCGGTCAGTGAGCGTGACGTGACCCAGCTCATGGTCTTTTCGCGTACGGCAAACAGCTGGCCGCCCCGGGCGTCCACCAGGGCCGCCAGTTCGTCCAGCACGTCGGGCCACAACTCGGGCACAAAGGAACATTCGTAAATCCGGTCTATCAGTGCGTGGTTCATAGGGTTTGGTTCAAGCTGACGAAGTTATACTTTTTTCGGTTCGTTCATCCGTTTGGATGATGACATGCCTGGGGGTGCACAAGCATCATGCGCCTGCCGCAGCAACCGTATTTTTGCTGCAAATGGCCTCCATTTTGACCGTTCAACAGGGACTATTTATGACTCCATTTATCCGTTATCGCCAGAAAAGCCTGGTGCTGTCATCCGTTGCTGCCGCCGCCATGGCGCTGGTGGCCTGTGGCGGTGGTGGCAACAACGACGCGGTTGTTGCTCCGGCTGCGTCGATTGTTGGCGTGGCCGCCACGGGCGCGGCATTGGCCAACGCCCTGGTTACTGCCAAGTGCGTGAGCGGCGCGCCAGTGACCGGTACCACGGCAGCTGACGGCTCGTTCACGCTGGCCTTGTCGGCCGGGCAGACCGCGCCCTGCCTGTTGCAGGTGGCTGGCGGTACACCGGCCATCCGGCTGCACGGCTTTGCGGCTGAAGCCGGCCGCGCCAACATCACGCCCCTGACGGAATTGGCCGTTGCCAACGCACTCAAGACGCTGACACCCCTGGCCTCATTCGACAACTTCAGCGCCGCCAATGGCAACACCCTGAAGGCCGGGCTGGAGGCCGCCAAGACCTATGTGAAGACCCAGGTCAGTGCCCTGACCGGCAGCACGCTGGCTACCGACATCATGACAGGCGTCTTCAAGGTCGGTGATGCGGACGACAAGGTGCTGGATGCTCTGGCCGCCAGGTTCAAGGCTGCGGCCGTGACCCAGACCGCTCTCACCGCCGCCGCTATGTCCGGAGCCTCCTTGACCAACCTGGTGACACCCACTCCCGCTCCAACGCCTACTCCGACGCCCACGCCCACGCCTACTCCGACGCCAACACCAACACCAACACCAACGCCAACGCCAACGCCAACGCCAACGCCAACGCCGTCGGCGGGCGGCGAGTGCAATTCCAGTGGAAACATCTTCACCGTCAACGGCAACACCGCGCAGATGGACAACAACATCTATGGTGCCGACGGCAACACAGTGCTGATCAGCCAGCAGAACAAGTTCCTCATCACCACCGGCACCGCCTTCAAGGGCACGGGTGGTTTGACAGAACTGCGGCAGACCAACACCTCCAGCTACACGGCGGCTGCGGCCAATGGCGCGCTGTCGGGTACCACAGTCGGGCCAACCGTGGTCAGTTCGTATTTCAACTTCGGCGCGGTGGACTCCACCATTTATGGCCTGATCACGACGCCGCCCGCGATTGCCGGGTTCAGCACCACAGCCACCAGCACCTACGCACCGCCGGCGGTGTGGCCAACCAACCCGACTTTGAACACGCCCTACACCAAGACCTTCACGGTGACCACCGATACCAGCGTCCTTGGCCAGAGCGTCTCTGCGGCCAGTACCCAGACTGAAACCCGCACCTACAGCACCGAACAGATCAGCACGCTGGTGGGCAGCTTCGCGGCGTGCAAGGTCAAGTACGACGTCACCGCCAATGGCACCACCACTACGTCATTCAGCTGGACGGTGGGTTCAGGTCGCCTGAAAGGGCACCTGCTGAAGTCCGCCACGGGCGCTGGGGTACGCACACTGGAGGCCACGGTGTTGCTGGTCAACGGGAGCTAACCATTGACTGTGGGGCCGGGAGGCTGGGCGGCAACAGTGCTGAATGAGCCGCCGCCAGCACTTCGCGGGTCAGTCCATCCAGCAATGCCGACGCTGCGCGTGCCTGTTGCCAATACAGCGGCACATCCAGCGGGGTATGGGGTATCAGCTCCAACAATGAGCCATCCCTGAGGTGGTTAATGATGAGCGACTGCGGATGCAGTCCCCACCCCATCCCGGCAACCGATGCCGAGACAAAGGCCTGTGAAGACGGCAAGGTGTGCCGCGGCAATTCGACGTGCCGATGGCACACCCGTTGGACCCAGCGCGATTGCAGTTCGTCTTTGTTATTGAATACCAGGCTTGGAGCCTGGGCCAGACTGCTTGCGGCCACACCTTTGGCGAAATAGCGCTCTACAAATTCAGGGCTGGCCGCGGCCAGATAACGCATGGTGCCCAGGGCTTGGCTGTTGCAGCCCGCGGCCGGGCGGGCGTTGCCGGTCACCGCCGCCAGTACCGCCCCGGAGCGCAACCATTCGGACGTGTGGTCCTGGTCATCGACCGAAATCTCCATCAGCACCGGGGCCGCTGCGGCGAAGCCCGCCACCGCCGGTGCAAACCATGTGGCCAGGCTGTCGGCATTGACCGCTATGGGCAGGGGCACCCGGGTTTCTCCGTCTTGCCCCAGTGAGGGCACTTCGCCATTCAGTTCGTGTTCCAGCAGACGCACCCGGTCCACGTGTTGGCACAGGCGTCGCCCAGTCTCGGTGGCTTTGCACGGCTGCCCGCGTACCACCAGGGCGCAGCCAATACGCTCTTCCAGCAGGCGAATGCGTTGGGATACCGCGGAAGGGGTTACGTGCAGCGCACGGGCAGCCCGCTCGAAGCTGCCCTCCCGCACCACGGCGGCCAGTGCTGAAAGCGAGGCATAGTCCAGCATGAAGTTAGTTTTCCTTAATCAAAAGTAGAAACCATAGTTTGTCTTCATCTGTGAAAACCGGCAAGCTTGCGACATGACAAATCTCCCTGAAACTGTTTCTGGCATCGCCCCCGCCTTTGTGCAGGGCCTGGTATTGAGCTTTGGTTTGATAGTGGCCATTGGTTCGCAAAACGCCTTTGTGCTGCGCCAGGGCTTGCGCCGCGAACATGTGGGCAGTGTGGTGCTGTTCTGCGCGCTGGCAGATGCGGTGTTGATTGCCGCTGGGGTGTATGGAATGGCCCAGGCGCTGGGGGAACGCCCGGGGCTCGCGCGTGCATTGGCATTGGCTGGCGCGGTGTTTCTGGCCAGCTATGGCTGGCAGGCGCTGCGCCGGGCCCGCCAATCCCACCAGTTGCGGGCGCAAGCAACCGGTTCCGGGTTGGGTCTGGCGGGTGTCATTGCGCAGGCGGCGGCCTTTACGTTGCTCAATCCCCATGTGTACCTCGATACCGTGCTGCTGGTCGGCAGCATTGGCGCGCAACAACCAGCGAATTTGCGTCTCTGGTTTGTGGTCGGTGCAAGTGTTGCCAGCCTGGTCTGGTTCGGATCCTTGGGATTTGGCGCACGCTGGCTGGCCCCCTGGTTTGCCAAGCCGAGGGCGTGGCAGATACTGGATTACCTGATTGGTTTGACCATGTGGGTGCTGGCATTTTTGCTGGTGCGGCATGCATGGAATGGTGTGTAGCTGCTGCGTTTGCCACCCCATGAACCACGCAGACACCGAATGCATGTGCCTGTTCAAGCTGGGTCACAACGACGGATAAGCGTCCCAGCGCCGATGCGCAGTGCGATACTGGCTGCAAGATGAGGAGCGACATGACGCACTGGACTTCCCTCTTGACCATAGAACACGTGGACGCCTTTGGGGCTGGCGTCTACGTGCTGATGGCGGTCATTCATCTGGACCTGTGGCTGCATCGCCATGATCGGCCTACCCACCTTTGGCTGGCCACGTCCGCGTTGGGGGCGTTGTTGGTCAATATCACCGGCCAGTTGCTGCGGCCCGTGCTTCCCGATGCACCCCACGTGTTAGCAGGTCTCAATTTGATGGGGGTGGCCCTGGCACTGGTCGGTTTGTACGAACTGGTCCAGGCCGTAGGATTGCGACCGGTGAGCAAGCGCGCGCGCGTGTTTCAGGGGCTGTTGTTCATACCGGTTGTGGGCGGTTTTTTTTCCAGTACTGCCGTGCTGGGACCCGTACTGCTGATCATGGCTGCCGGCTTTCTGGTAGCCGCCATGCGCAACGCCATACAAGATGCACGGCGAGGTGACCACGAAGCCCGCATGCTTGCCGCCGGGTTGGTGTTTCTGTTCGTCACCTTGATGTACGACATTGTCTCGTCGCTGGGGCTGTTGTCACGGACCGAGGGTGTGCCGGTGCTCGGCTTTACGGTGCTGTATTTGGCGGCGGCCCGCGCGTTGAGCATGCGTTTTGAACGGGAGTACCAGGAACTTCAGTCGCTGCGCGCACACCTTGAGTTACGCGTGCAGCAGCGAACGGCCGATCTCGAAGAAGCGAATCGCAAACTCGATGCGCTGGCCCAGACCGACGCGCTGACCGGGTTGCCCAACCGACGCAGTTTTGCGGAACAGGCCGACCGGTTGCTGGTGCAGCACCTTCGCGCGGGGTTGGTGTTGTCGGTCCTGATGGTCGATGTGGACCACTTCAAGCGTATCAACGACGAATTCGGTCACCACGGCGGAGACGCGACACTGCGGGCTGTCGCCCAGGCATTGCGTGGTGCATTGCGTGATCAGGACATCGTGGCCCGTTGGGGCGGCGAAGAGTTCATCGCCCTGTTGCCCGACACCGATGGTGCCGGAGCTGTGCACGTGGCCGAAACTTTGCGGCAGGCTGTAGCGGCCCTGAATGTGGTGCACAGCACGGCATCGATTCGCGTCACAGCCTCGTTTGGGCTTGCCGTGCATGAAGACAAAACCTCGTTGGAAGCCACCACCAGCCGTGCCGACGCTGCCCTGTACCGCGCCAAACGCGACGGCCGCAATCGTGTCGCGGTTGGCTGATGGAGTACCGGCAACCCTGTCGATATGACACAGAAAAGCGGAGACTGCGTGTGATGAAAAACTACCTCAAGTGCTGTGGCCTGACCCTGTGGCTGGTGTTTGCGGCGGTTGCGGCGCACGCGCAAAGCCATCCGCGGCTCTGGCTCACCGGTGCCGATCTGCCCCGGCTGCGCAGTTGGGCCACTGCAGCGAACCCGTTGTTTGAAAATGGCCTGAAACCGCTGGTGGAGCGCGCCAAGGCGGCCATGGACCGGGGCGACGTGCCCGCACTCGACTGCGGCAGCACCGAGTACGAGTCGTACCCCACCGAAATGTATGCCGAGCTGTTCGCATTCATGTCGCTCGTTGACAATGATGCGACGGCCCGCGCCGACTATGCGGGCCGGGCCCGCAGTCTGTTGATGCACATCATCAACATTGCGGCGCTTGGGCCTGCCAGTGAGGCCAATTTTGTGTGCCCCAGCAGCCAGTCGACCGGTTACCCGGCCTTTCGCAGCCCCCGTTTCTTTACCGAAGACTCGAACCGCGCCCGCTACCACGGCGAGGCCTTTCCCCTGGTGGTGGACTGGATCTACCCCAGCCTGACGGCACAGGACAAACAGGCCATACGCGGTGTGTTTTTGCGCTGGTCGCAAGAAATACTCGATCGCGGTTACCACCATCCCGAACCGGTGGGTTTGGTGAACGACATTTCGCTGCTCAACAACCGGAGCCAGGTACGCTGGTCGGGCAACAACTACTTCACCGGCCACATGCGCAATTTGGGCATGATGGCGCTGGCGCTGGATGCGGCGGACGACGCCAACAACCAGCTGCGCAACTATTTGGGCAATGCCACCGGCGCGTGGTTGTACACGTTTGACCACTTGTCCCGCACCGACAGCAAGGGTGGCTTTTTGCCGGAAGGGTTTGAATACAGCCCACAGACCGCAAGTTATGCCATTCAATTTCTGCTGGCCCTGCGCACCGCTGGCGCTGACACCTGCGGTGCACACTGCCTGGTGCAGGGCAATCCGTTTTGGGACGACTTTCTGGCGGGCTACTACCATTCACTCAGTCCAGCCACACAAGCCGATGGGGATGGTCTTGCGGCCTACCAGCCAGCCTGGTATGGCGATGCGCAGACCTATGCATCGACCGACCTGATCAGTGCGCTCGGCGCTTTGGGGGTTTACGACAGCGTAGCGGGCAATGTGACGCGTCTGCAATCGGTGCGCTGGGCGCAAACCCATACGCCACCAGGGGGCGCCAGCCAGTTGTTACGGCGCGTGTCCAACAGCGACGAGTTTCGCAATTCCCTGTTGTACTTCATGTTGTATGACCCTGCCCTGGCACCAGCCAGCGACCCGCGTGGCCAGATTCCCCTGGAGCACTTTGCGCCGGGGCTCAATCGGCTGCTGGGGCGCACCGGCTGGGATGCCAATGCCAGCTGGTTCAGTTACAGCCTGAGCTGGAGCCTGATCGATCACCAGCATGCCAACGGCAACCACTTCGAGTGGTATCGCAAGGGGGAATGGTTGACCAAGCAGCGCACCGGTTATGCCGATATTGCCGAAGGCATCGCCAGCTCCGAATTCAGCAATGTGCTGGCCATCGAAAACGACAAGCCCGATCGCGATGCGACCGACTGGCGTATTGACTTGTGGCAGCGCGGCGCGCAGTGGAATCTGGTGGCGGTCGGCGACCCGCAGTTGCTGGCGCACAGCAGCAGCGACGTGTTCAGTTATGCCAGTGGCGACGCAACCAATCTCTACAACAGCAGCAATGAGCGTGCGGGCGATGTGCTGCACGCCAGTCGCTCGGTGGTCTGGCTCAAGCCCGATGCGGTGGTGGTCTTTGACCGCGCCCAGACCAAAACCGCCAACCGCTTCAAGCGCTGGTGGCTGCAGTCCGCAAGCCCCGCCAACGTGATCGGCAGCAATGCTACTGTCACGACCGCGCTCGGACAGCAACTGGTGGTCAACAGCTTGTTGCCCGGTGGTGCGACCCTGAGTGCCGTCAATACCCGTGAAGAACACATCGAAAACACGGTGGCGGGCAATGAGCCCATGAAGGTGCGGTTGCGCATCGACGCCCCGGGCAACCCCGCGGATGTGCGTTTTCTGCAGGTACTGCAAGCCGCCGATGCCGGCGCGACTGTCAGCCCAGCGCAGTTGATTCAAACTGCCGATGCCGCCTGGCAAGGTGCTCAGGTGGGCACGGCGGTGGTGCTGTTTCCAAAGTCGTTTGGGCAACCGTTTACCGGCTTGTCCTATACCTTTGCTGCGCCGGTGGTGAACCATGTCATCACGGGGCTGGCTCCGGCAACCGCCTACTGCGTGACGCTGTCAGCCAACAGTCTGTCGCTGCAAAAGGGCTGCAGCCAGATGAGCGACAGTGGTGGTGTTTTGCAGTATTCGGCGTATGCCTCCAGCAATTGCCTGTTCAACTGGGCGGAACGCTCTTTTCCGCAGTTTTTTGCGCCGGCGGGCGCACCGTCGGCAATCCTTGCACCCTACTATTACCGTTACTACGCGGACACCGGCAACTTCTTGGCAACCTCTTCGGCCGACAATCAGCTCAGGGTGCTCGGCCCCGCCACGGGCAATACCCTGCTGGACGTTGGTT
Source organism: uncultured Rhodoferax sp. (assembly GCA_964569855.1). Taxonomy (GTDB): domain Bacteria; phylum Pseudomonadota; class Gammaproteobacteria; order Burkholderiales; family Burkholderiaceae_C; genus Allorhodoferax. Next base: position 14,600 of record CAZMXB010000026.1, on the reverse strand, counting down.
CTACGACCAGTTACAAGGCGCTGGCAGGATGCGCTCCGTGATGCGCTCCAATGCATCGCCGCATCGGTCTGGTTCCCCCAAATCTCAGTTGGATGGAACTGCGGATGGCATGGGATTGGCGACAGGCCGCACGGCCAACGCCGGGCTGATGGTCTCGCCATCGAGCCCCAGGTTGCGCACAAATCCACCATCGGCCCATTCTGTATAGCGCCATTCGCCATCCACCTGCGTCACCCCCTCAGGCGCCCGTGCTTCGGCTACCGGCACGTTTTTGAGCGCATTTGCCATGAACTCGATCCACGCGGGCAGGGCCAGGGCCGATCCTGACGCACGGGAGCCCAGGCTTCTGGGCGTGTCGTAGCCCACCCACACCACGGCCACCAGGCCCGGTTGGTAGCCGGCAAACCAGGCGTCGACCACGTCGTCGGTGGTGCCCGTCTTGCCATACAGATCGGGCCGCTTTAACGTCGCCTGCGCCCGCGCGCCCGTGCCGGAGCGGGTTACCTCCTGCAGCAGGGTGGACACCAAAAAGGCGTTGCGCTCGGGAATGGCGCGCTGGGTCTCGTCCAGCACGACCGGTGGTGCCTCAAACACGACCTCGCCGTTGGCGCGTGTGATGCGTTGCACCAGACGGGGCTGTACCCTCAGGCCGCCGTTGGCCAGCACGGCGTAGGCACCCGCCAGTTGCAGCGGATTGGTGCTGCCGGTTCCCAGCGCCTGGGTCAGGTCGTTGGGCTGGCGTTCGATGTCGAAGCCAAATCGGCTGGTCCATTCCCGCGCGCCTTGCGGCGACAGCAGTTGCACCAGACGAATGGACACCAAATTTTTGGACCGCGCCAGTGCACTGCGCAAGGTGATCAGGCCATCGGTGCTGCCATCGTCGTTTTCGGGAAACCAGTTGCCTACGTCATCCAGTGGCGCGTCGTTGATCAGCGTGTCGGGCTGCACACCGCTCTCGATGGCACCGGAGTAGACAAAAGGTTTGTAGCTGGAGCCTGGCTGTCGCCAGCCCTGGGTGGCGTGGTTGAACTGGTTGCGGTGAAAGTCGAACCCGCCAACCAGCGCACGGATATCGCCATTGGCGGGGTCCAGCGCCACCATCGCACCCTGGGTTTGCGGCCACTGAACAATGGCCCAGCTCTTGCCCTGCTGCAGGACCCGCAACACCGCACCCCGACGGATGCGTACGCTGCGATTGGCGTTGTCTGCCAGGCCGGACTGCGCTGCGCGCAGGCCCGCGCCTTCCAGCTTGACCACCTCGCCCGAGGCCAGCACCACTGTGACCGCCTTGGGCGCGGCCTGGGTCACGATGGCCAGGCGCAGGTCTTCGTCGTCGGCATAGTCCGACAGGGCCTGGGCCACGGCCGGGTCTTCGTTCTTGAGGTCCGCACCCAGGTTTTCCATGCCTTCCGGGCCGCGCCAGGCCTGGCGCAGGGCGTGGTCGATCAGTGTGCGGCGCAGGGCCGTGTAGGCGGCTTGCTGTTCGTTGCCACGCAGCGTGGTGGTGACGTTCAGGCCGGTGGTGTAACTCAGTTCGCCATACTGGGCATAAACCTGCTGTCGCACCATCTCTGCCACGTATTCGGCATGCACTTCCACGTCGGTGGCTTTGCGCAGCTTGAGTTTCTCGGCTTTGGCGGCCTGGTATTGGGCCTCGTCCACAACCCCCTGGCTGCGCATGCGCGCCAGTACCACCTGTTGCCGGGCACGAGCGCGCTCCAGGTTGCGGTTGGGGTTGGCGAAGTAGGGGTTTTGCGGCAGGCCCGCCAGCATGGCGCATTCGGCAGCACTCAGGGCTGACAAGGTTTTGCCAAAATAGGTCTGGGCGGCAGCCTCAAAGCCGTAGGAGCGAGAGCCCAGGTAAATCTGGTTCATGTACAGCTCCAGCACCTGGTCTTTGCTGAGCTGCGACTCGATCTTGAAGGCCAGCATGGCCTCTTTGAGCTTGCGCTCCAGCGTGACCGAGCGGTCCAGAAAAAAGGTGCGCGCCACCTGTTGGGTGATGGTGGACGCGCCCTGCATGCGCCCGCCGGTGGCGATGGACGTCGCAGCCCGGGCGATGCCAATCGGGTCCAGGCCAAAGTGCCCATAAAAACGCGCGTCTTCCACCGCCAACAGGCTGTCCTTCATCAGCTTTGGAAACTGGTCAATGCGCTGGTAGACCCGCCGCTCGGTACCAAAGCCGCCAATCTCGACACCATCGGCCGTAAACACCCGCAGCGGTTGTTTGGGCTGGTAGTTGGACAGGGCTGCCGTGTCGGGCAGCTGGGGGTAAAAGTAGGCCAGCGCTGCCAGCAGGAACAGCAACGCTGCGGCTGCCAAACCGATAGCGGCCTTGAGCATGCGCGCGGGCCATGGGCCTTTGAAAAATGGGGTGCGGTGGGTGGTATCCATCACCGCCATTGTCGTGGAGCGCCAGGCTCTGCAATTTGCTATTGAGTTTATAGCTGCTCGCGCATATTTCACGAGGGCTGGAGGCGTATTTAGCTATGAGGCTTTGCCGCTAAACGGTGAACAGCAGCAGGCCGTGGCATCATGCACAACGCAGAAACAGGGGAGATGCAGGCATGGCGATGGTGTTGCAGGGTGTTCTGATCGTGATGTTGGCGCTGGCCGCTCTGGTGGTCATCATGCTGGTGGTGGCTGTGCGCCGCCTGACCCTGATGCGCTGGCAGCCAGTGCGCAGCCGCACGGTGGCACGGGAGGAGGTTCCTGCCAGGCTGCGGGCGATACTGGAGCGGCCCGCCGCCGGGTTGGAGCAACTGGGCTTTGTCTACCGTTACAGCGGCGCGACGCTCAAGATGCTGGTGACGCCGCAGAATGAGTCCATCTTTTTTGACGTCTACCAGCACCGCGACGGCCATACCCATGCCATGGTGTCGCCGTCCCCCATGCCCGAGCCACAGCAGCCTTGCATGCTGCAGCTCATCACCTGTTTTCAGGACGGCAACAACTGGCTCACGCTGAACCGCTGCCGCCATTTCTCTCCCATCGACCTGCCGCGCTGGCAGACGGTGGACGATTACCTGCCGCAGTGGGAGCAGGCCTGGCACCGGCATTTGCAGCGGGTGCAGGCGGCCACGGCACCCATCTGTACCGACGGTGTGGAGGTTTACAAACGGCTGCACCAAACTTTTGAGGACCTGGTCCCCCACCTGCAGCATCAAGGCCAGTTTGTACCAGCGGGTGGTGACAGTGGACACTTTCGCCTGACAGTGCTGGCGGCTGCACACATGTCCTTGAAAGTGTTGGGCGGGCAATTGCGGGCAAGCTGGACCGCACCACAACAGCCCACTGCGCTGCACACCCAGCAGCAAGGTCTCGACGCGGACCTTCGCGCCTTTCAGGACCAACTGGCCGCCAGCCGCACCGCCACGTCTAGCACCAGGAGCAAATGGGTCACGTTCATCGTTACCGCTGTGCTGTTTTTGCTGGTGGGTGGGCTGTGGTTGTCGTGGGCTTTTGTACCCATTGTGCTGGCCGTGGTGGCCCTGCACGAAGGCGGGCACTACCTGGCGATGAAACTCACCGGTTTTCGCAATGTGTCGGTCTTTTTTGTGCCGGGGCTGGGCGGCCTGGCCACCGGCGAGAAGGTCACGGCCACGCCGCTGGAGAAGCTGTTTGTCTATCTGGCTGGTCCCGTGCCGGGTATTGCCCTGGCAGGCATTGCCTTTTGGGCCAGTGCCTCGGGCTACTGGAGCGGCCCGGGTTGGCTCAACGAGTTCCTGATAGCGTCCCTGGTTATCAACTACCTGAACCTCTTGCCGTTGATGCCGCTGGACGGCGGCCGGGTGCTGGAGACACTGGTGTTTGCACGCCACCCCCGCTTGCGTTTTGGTTTTGCCGCGGTGTGTTGTGTCGCCCTGTTTGGCCTTGGCGCGTTCCTGGATGACATCGTACTGCGGGTGGTGGCCGTGCTGATTGCGTTTGGCCTGCCCTACCAATGGCGGCGCATGCAGTTGGACCAGGCCGTGCTGCGCGAAAGCAATGCGGCGCTGGACGAGCCCCAGGCCTTGCAACATATCTTCAGTGCCCTGCAGAGCACCCGGTTCCAGAGTTGGTCCTTTGCCAAACGCACGGCGGCGGCTTCGGCCCTGTTGCCCGAATTGATGGGGCGCCGTGCCAACCGCGTCGAAGCGCTTGTGGGTGTGCTGATCTACAGCGTGTGTTTGCTGGCACCTGTTGGCGTGGCATTTGTTGCCACACCGCTGGGTGCTGTGATCTCGGCTTTGACACCCGGTTTGCGGGTGCCGCCCGACGATGTGGAGCCTGAACCAGCACGCGCGCCCATGCCACCGCCCGCCGACAGCAATACCCCACTGGCCGAGGCCAAAGAGCAACAGGCTTATGAGGATGTCACCAGCGGCGAGCGTGTGGCCCTGTTGCGCGAGGCCCTGGAACTGCGGGCGGGGTCCAACACGGACACCCACTTCGCCGTGGCCACTACACGCCTGCATCTGGCCCGGGCGCTGGACGCCGATGGCGACAGCAGCGGGGCACAGGTGCAGTTGCAGGTTCGCGTAAACAGCCTGCCGATTCCAGCCGCCGAGGACCGCTCCCGCACGGCGCTGAATCGGCGGGTGGGGCGGGTGTTGGCCACGGTCGACCTTGCATGGTTTCTGATTGCGCACGGGCGTACGGCCGAAGCGTTGCAAACCGCGCAGCAAGCCCGTGCGGAGTTGCCGGTCAACACCACCGTGAGCTGGCTAAACCCCAGCCAGCAGGTATTGGAGGTGTTGGTGTGGTCAGAGATCGTCTTGCAGCGAAGCGAAGAACTGGCATCGCATTGGGCGGCCTATGAGGCAGCGCGGCGCAGCGGTCTGGCCGGAGCGCGCAAGGTCCTGGTCATGGAAGTGGACCGCGCCATCGTGGCGCAGGTGCTGGGCGATGCCGGGATGCGGGCGCAGGCCAACAGTGGCATTGGCGAAGCCCTGGCAAAAACCAAGGGCCCAATAACGCTGCTGTGCCGGCCCTTGTCCACGGGACCGGACGTCAACTGGCGAGCCCCGCAGCAACAGGCGCGCCAGCGCATGTTGGCAGCAATGGGCCTGTGTGCAACTGCTTCCGACACCCCATGAGATGCGGCTGCAACCGGTAAAGCTGCCGTAAAGAGCGTCTCCAAAGTGTGACTAGGGTATGCCAGCGCACAGAAATTTTTGCGACACGGAATCAGACTCTATGCGTTTAGGCCTCGCCCTTGCGGGGCCACTCAGAAAGTCACCATGTCAACCAATCGACTTGTTCCCCTTGCATTCCTGGCCGTGTGCCAGACGGTTTTGGCCGCCCCGCCGCCGAGCGCCAGCAGTCAAATGCAGCAGATTCCCACGGTTCCGGTTCCCCGGCCATTGGCGCCAAGATTTGACGTCGCGCCCGCCCGTGATGCAACCACCACGCCCGATACGAGCCAAAAAGTCGTCGTACGCCAGTTGCGGGTCAACGGAGCCCGGGCCTATTCAGAGTCCGATCTGCTGACGCAAACCGGCTTTGTGCCCGGCAGTGAACTCAGTCTGGCCGATTTGCGCGCCATGGCCAACCGCATCACCAGCTTTTACCGCAGCAACGGCTACTTTGTGGCGCAGGCTTACCTGCCGGCCCAGGCTATCGAAAACGGTGTAGTGACGGTGGTGGTCAGCGAAGGCGAGTACGGAAGAATCTCCCTGAACAACCAGACCAATGTCTCCAGCAGCCTGGCCAACGGCTTGCTGGACGGCCTGCAAAGCGCAGACCCCGTGACCACGGACCGGTTGGAGAACCGGTTGCTGTTGCTGTCGGACATGCCGGGCGTCAAGGTCAAGGCGACGCTGCAGCCGGGTGCGGTTGCCGGCACCTCGGACTTGGTGGTCGACCTGACACCCGGCCAGCGTTTCAGCGGCAGTGTGGACGCGGACAACGCGGGCAACCGCTACACCGGCGAGTACCGCGTCGGCGCCACGCTTAACTTCAACGAACCCCTGGGTCTGGGCGATGTCGCCAGCCTGCGACTGCTGACCTCGGGTGACGGCCTGAACTACGCCCGCGCCTCCTACCAACTGCAAGTTGGCAAAGCCACGCTGGGTGTCGCCTACAGCGCCCTGGCCTATGAGCTGGGTGAAGAATTTGCCAGCCTTGACGCCACCGGTACCGTCAGAACCACCAGCCTCTATGGCAGCTACCCCCTGTTGCGGACCCGCAATAGCAACCTCACCGCAGGCCTGTTGCTCGACGACAAGGTGTTTCAGGACAAGATCGGCACGCCCACCAGCGTGAGCGACAAAAAAGTCCAGGTGCTCACCGCCAGCCTGCGCGGCGACACCCGCGACTTCTTGGGCGGTGGCGGTTTGAACAGCTTTGGGCTGACCGCCAGCGCGGGCAATGTCGACTTGCAGACGCCGGCCGTTCTGGCGATCGATGCGGCAACGGCCCACAGCAATGGGCACTTCAACAAGATCACCTGGAGCGTATCCCGCGTGCAATGGCTAAGCGAGCAGGTGTCGCTGTTTGCCAGCGCAAACGGGCAATTTGCCTCCAGCAATCTGGATGTGTCCGAAAAAATGGAACTCGGTGGCATGTATGGTGTGCGCGCTTACCCGGAGGGCGAAGCCTATGCCGACCAGGGTTATGTCGCCAGCCTGGAAGCCCGCTTTCAGATACCGAAATATTCCGACAGCATGCCAGGGCAGCTCCAGTTGATCGGCTTTGCTGATGCCGGCATGGTCTATTCCAACCGCAATCCCTGGTCAATTACCGACAACCGCCGCACGCTGAGCGCCGCCGGCGTTGGCTTCAACTGGTCGGAAACCAATAACTTCATGGTTCGCGCCTATTACGCCGTCAAGCTTGGCGATGAGGTAGCACTGTCTGCGCCTGACCGATCCGGACGATTCTGGATTCAGGCCGTCAAGTATTTCTAACCGAACCCCCATTTTTACTGGAGTAACTCCATGAACCGCAATTTCCGATCTTTGTGGAACGACACCACCGGCACCTATGTCGCGGTGTCCGAAAACACCAAAAGCCAAGGCAAAAAAACCATGTCCAGTCCGCTCGCTGCGGTCGTTGGCGAGAGTCTTGCCCTGAAGACCATCAGCGTCTGCATCGCGCTGTGTTTTGGCGTCGCTGCCAACGCGGGGCCGGTGGGCGGCGTTGTTGCAGCCGGCACTGCCAGCATCAACACCGGTGCCAGCACCACCACCATCAACCAGGCGTCCCAAAATGCGGTGATCAACTGGCAGAGTTTCAACATTGGGGCCGGCCAAACCGTCCAGTTTGTGCAGCCCAACAGCAGTTCGGTGGCGCTCAACCGTGTGCTGGGCAGTGATCCGACCGCCATTTTCGGCAGCCTCCTGGCCAACGGCAACGTTTTCCTGGTCAACCCCAACGGCGTGCTGTTCGGCAAAGGTGCACAGGTCACCGTGGGTGGCCTGGTGGCCTCAACACTGAACCTGTCTGACCGCGACTTCATGTCAGGCAACTACCGTTTTTCCGGTGAGGGCCAGGGCTCTGTTCTCAACCAGGGTTCCATCCAGGCCGATGGCGGATATGTTGCGCTGCTGGGTGCCAATGTGGGCAATGAGGGTGTCATCCGGGCCCAACTGGGCACAGTGGCGCTGGCGGCCGGTAGTACCGTCACGCTCGACGTTGCAGGCGACGGCTTGCTCAACGTGGCGGTGAGCCAAGGCGCGGTGAATGCGCTGGTGCAAAACGGCGGAATGATACGGGCCGATGGCGGGCAGGTCCTGTTGACCGCCCAGGCGGCATCGGGCCTGCTGCGCAGCGCGGTCAACAACACCGGCATCATTGAGGCGCGGACCCTGCAGAACCACAAGGGCACCATCCTGCTGATGGGTGACATGCAGACGGGCAGCGTAGGCGTGGGCGGCACGCTCAATGTGTCGGCTCCCAACGGCGGTGATGGTGGCTTCATTGAAACCTCGGCCGCCTACGTCAATGTGGCACCCAACGCCTTCATTACGGCCGAATCGGCAACCGGCAAAACCGGCACTTGGCTGATTGATCCCAAGGACTTTACCGTTGCTGCGGGTGGCGACATCACCGGCGCCGCACTGGGCACCAGCCTGGCCACCGCAAACGTGACCATTCTGAGCAGCAGTGGTACGGCCGGGGTCAATGGCGACGTGAACGTGCAAGAAGCGGTGACCTGGACGGCACCCACAACCCTGACACTGACCGCTCTGCGCGACGTCAACGTCGGGGCTGCAGTGACCGGAACCAATGGCAGTCTGGTGGCCACCGCGGTGCGCGACATCAACATTACCGCCGCGACCAAGACCACTACCGGCAGCCTCACCCTCACGGCGGGCAGCAACGTCAACCTGGCTGCAGCCACCACCATCGTCACAGGCAACCTGACAGCGGTTGCAGGGCAAAACGTGAATGTAAGCGCGGCATCCACCGTGACCACGGGCAACATGGTGTTGCGTGCTGACAATGACGGAACGGGCCCGGGCGCAGGTACAGGCGGAACCGTGGCCATCACCTGTGGCAACAACTGCCTGACCATCACAACCGGCACGCTGGACATTCGCTTCAACCCGGCCAGTTACAGCACAACGGCAGCTGAACAACTGGCCTACGGCGCACACTTGACGGGTGGTGGAGCCCTGGTTGCCAAGGCTTGGGTGTTTGGCAAGGGCAACGACAAGGTCTACGACGGCACCACTGCCGCGACGGTGACTTCGTTCAAGCCCGACGTGACGAACGCCCCGCCGCCCGTGAGCCTGAACGATGTGACCAATGCCAGGTTTGACACCAAGGACGTGGGTCAAAACAAACCCATCACCTACAACAGCGGTTTTACCAACGCAAATTTCGATTTGTTTGCGCCGTTTGGCACGGCGCCCGGGACCTACCTTACGCGCGCGGCCATTACGCCGGCGCCGCTGTCGATACTGGCCAACAACCTGACCAAGGTTTATGGTGATACCGCCACGCTGGCGCCCACGGCGTTCACCACGCCGGTGGCACCAGTGAACGGGGAAACTGTCGGTAGCGTGACGCTGACCAGCGCGGGAACCGTGGCAACTGCGGGCGTGGCCGGCAGTCCGTACGCCATCGTCCCCAGCAATGCGACCGGCGGAACCTTTACTCCCTCCAACTACAACATCACCTACCTCAACGGCAGCTTGGCGGTCACTCCCGCGCCCCTGATCGTGACGGCTTCCAACGCCACCAAGCTCTATGGTGAGACGCCGACGCTGTCGGCCTTCACCACCTCCGCACTGAAAAACGGGGAAACGGTGGGTAACGTCACACTGGGCAGCCCTGGCATCGTTGCCACCGCATCGGTTGCGGGCAGCCCGTATGTGATCACGCCCGGCAATGCAACCGGCGGCACCTTCACCCCGAGCAACTACGCCATCAGCTATGTCAATGGTGTGCTGATGGTGTTGCCGGTGCCACTGGTCATCAAAGCCAATGACGCCTCCAAACCTTACGGCACAGCCACTACCCTGCCGGTTACGGCTTTCACGTCCACCGGTCTGAAGAATGGCGATACCGTGACCAGCGTGACCGAAACGAGCCCGGGCACGGTCGCTGCGGCGCCAGTCGTGGGCAGTCCGTATGCCATCACACCGCGCGGCGCCACCGGCAGTTTTGTTCCTTCCAACTACACCATCACCTATGTCAATGGCCTCTTGACGGTGACGCCGGTGCCCTTGGTCATCAAAGCGAACGACGCCTCCAAGCCCTTTGGTACGGTCATCACCTTGCCAACGGCCGCCTTCACCTCCACGGGGCTGGTCAATGGCGATACGGTGACGAGCGTTTTCGAGACCAGCCCGGGCACGGTTGCCCCGGCGCCCGTGGCGGGCAGCCCGTATGTGATCACGCCCAGCGGGGCCGTGGGCAGCTTTGTTCCGACCAACTACACCGTTACCTATGTCAATGGCAAGTTGATCGTGACGCCGGTGCCTTTGGTCATCACAGCCAATGATGCATCCAAGCCCTTTGGCACCGACATCACGCTGCCGGGCACTGCCTTTACATCCACAGGACTGGTCAATGGCGACACGGTGATCAGTGTTGTCGAAACCAGCCCCGGCACGGTCGGTACCGCTCCGGTAGCGGGCAGCCCGTATGTGATCACGCCCACCGGCGCCACGGGTACTTTGGTTCCAAGTAACTACACCATTACCTATGTCAACGGCATTTTGACGGTGACACCCCTGGTGGTTGTGCCGCCTGTGGTTGTGCCGCCTGTGGTCGTGCCACCCGTGGTCGTGCCGCCTGTGGTCGTGCCGCCTGTGGTCGTGCCGCCTGTGGTCGTGCCACCCGTGGTAGTGCCACCCGTGGTAGTGCCACCCGTGGTAGTGCCGCCTGTGGTCGTGCCACCCGTGGTAGTGCCGCCTGTGGTCGTGCCGCCTGTGGTCGTGCCGCCTGTCGTGATGCTGCCGCCCGAGATTTTGGTGGAGTGGCCTGTGGTTCCACCTCAGTTGGTGCCAGAGGTCTGGCCACCCACTGTGGTGCCACCCAACTTGCCACCAACGCTACTGGTTCTCAGGCCGCCGGTGATTCCACCGGTGGTTGTGGTCGTCCCGCCCGTTGCACCACCTTTCGTGCCACAAGTAAATCCTCCGGTGCAGGTCGTGCCGGTTCCCGCGCCAGCAGCACCACCCTACGTGGCGCCAGTGCGTCCGCGCAAGCAGGACCGCAACTGATCGACCGTCTGAAGCATGGTGTCTCCTGGATGAAGCCCGGCATTCTTGCGGGCAATGGCAGGGTTGGGGCCACCATGTGGCCCTTGCTGCTGACCGCCTGCATCTGCGCGGGATCGGCACAGGCCGCGCCGTCAGCCGAAGAACCAGCCGCTGCGGCGCGCTTCGAGCGACACGCCAACTTCAATCACGCGCCAGCATCTGTCGATGCGCGGCGCGTTGCAGACTGGGTCGTGGCCTCCGGCGATAACGCCCAAATGCCCTTTGTTGTGGTGGACAAGACCGACGCCAGGGTTTTTGTATTCCATGCGAACGGTACGTTGCGACAGTCGGCCGCGGCGCTGCTTGGCTCTGCGACAGGAGACGATACGGCGCCCGGCATTGGTGACCGGCCATTGTCGGCCATCCTGCCCGCAGAGCGCACCACGCCGGCCGGCCGATTCATAGCCACGTTGGACCGCAATCTGCATGGTGCTCCCATGCTGTGGGTCGACTACGACTCCGCGCTGTCCATGCATCCCGTGGTCACCAGCAACGCACGGGAACAGCGTGCGCAGCGCCTGGCCAGCCCCACGCCTCTGGACAACCGTATCTCCTACGGTTGCATCAATGTGCCATCCTCTTTTTTCAAGGACGTGGTGATGCCGAGTTTCAAGGGCACCGCCGGTGTGGTGTATGTGCTGCCCGAAGTGCGCCCTCTGGAGGAGGTATTTGTCGGCTTGAAAAGCCAGGCCGCGCCGCGCCGTTAAACACCCTCACTTGGCGGGTTTGGTCACCGCTGCCGCCACTTCATAGACCAGGCGGAAGCGTCCGCTGGCCAGCATTTCATCGGAGCTGGTTCCATAACCAATGAAGAAACGGGTGCCCACTGCGGTGCTGAGGTCAGTACTGTCCAGAATGTCGATCAACAGTGCCTGGTCGTTGCCTGCGGCGACGTTGCTGAGGTAGGCCGCCAATGGACCGCCCACATACGGCCCCCAGTTGCTCACACCGCTACGCGCCCAGACCGTCATCGCAACATTGGGTTGGCCAATCACCGCGCCTGGCACCAAGGCCACCACATAGACGTTGTAGCTGGGTTGTGCCAGCCTTGGCCCACGTACGGCCTGCGACGGTTGCGTAACCGGTGACAGCTTCAGCTTGCTGCTGAGCGAGAGCAGGCGGTTGCTGCCCGAGCGCAGTGTCTCGGCAAAGAACGGTGGCAGTTTGTCGGCGGCCACGGGCAAATTCGGCGCTGTTGTGTCGAGGTCGAAAAAGCGATCCAGCCCGGCATCCACCACGCCGACCGGGGTCCCCTGGCTGGTATAACTGCCGTCACCCAGTTGACCACTGAAATTCAAACCAAAACTCCAGGGTAGTCCATCCGGACGCACGGCCAGTGCATGCAATACACCCGTACCGATGGCAGAAAAAACATCGGTTCCGGCGCGGGCAGGCTCCGCGCGTGTTTCCAACCGACCGTCGCCCAATTGCCCCTCTTCACCGGCACCCCAGGCCCACAAACTGCCATCTTTGCCCAGCGCCAGGCTGCTGTAGGAGCCAGCGGAAATGGCCTTGATCGGCGGCAGTCCCGTGATCAGCAGCGGCGTCGTGACCTGCAATTCTTCGGACGGCCCGACCTGCAAATAGCCGTTGTCACCCCAGGCCCAGACGCGGCCCTGGTTGTCCAATGCCATGGAGTGGTCGCCACCGGCGGAAATTGCCGTGATGTTGGACAGCGGGGTCAGCATGCGTGGCGCCGTGGCCTGGTTGTAGCCATCGCCCAGTTGACCGTAGCCGTTGCTGCCCCAGACCCAGACCCGGCCCTGCAAGTCCAGGCCCAACATGTGTTCGCCGCCGACGCTCACCTCGGCCAAGGCCGGCAGACCGGTTGCCAGGGTGGGGGTGTCGGCGCGGTAGACATCGTCGGCCAGCGTGAGCTGCCCGTTGTAGTTCGAGCCCCAGGCCCACAACTTGCCACCGGCATCCAGCGCGGCACTGCTATAGCCCCCGGCGGAAACGCGCTTGATGCCGGCCAATCCTATGGCCACGACCGGCCCGGTGCGCACTTGCGCATCGCTTTTGTCGCCCAGCTCGCCCTCACCGTTATAGCCCCAGGCACGCACCGTGCCGTCTGCCAGCAGGGCCAACGCGTGGTAACTTCCGCTGGCAATTTGGGTCACGCCACTGAGTCCGCTGACGCTGGACGGAACCGACTGGCTGATGCTCACGCCATTGCCCAACTGTCCCACCGAGTTGTCCCCCCAGGCCATCAGACGCCCCGATGCATCCAGCGCCAGCGTGTGGTAGTAGCCGGAGGTGAAAAGCGTGACCGGAGCTTTCACCCCTTTGGGCGCGACAAAAACCAGGTCGTCCGGTGACACTTCGGTGCCGTCGCCAAGTTGGCCATAGGTGTTGTTGCCACTGGCCAGAATACGGCCGTCGGTCAGGGTGATCACCATGTGGCTGTCTCCCAGCCGAACCTGCGCCACCGGCCCTGGCAGGCCCGTGACGCGGGTGGGCTGTTCGTAACGACCGTAGAAGCCCCAGACCCATAGACTGCCATCGGTCAGCACTGCCGCGCCACCGGCTGGGCCAACCGAAAACGTATCCACCTTGCCCTGCTGTTCCAGACCGCCCAGGTACAACGGTGACGAACGCAGTGGATACACGCTGTCCCCCAACTGGTAAGACCCGTTGTCACCCCAACTCCACAGACGTCCCAGACTGTCCAGCGCAAAACTATGGTCGTTGGAGGCATCGATGGCAACAATCTGCACGTCGGGCAGCGGAAACTCCACCCACACCGGAAGTTTGCGGGTGCGTCCGGTCGAATCGCCCAGTTGGCCGCTGTAGTTGGCCCCCCAGGACATGACCTTGCCGTCGCGTGTCAGCGCCAGGCTGTGTTCCCGCCCCGCACGCACGTCCTTCACGTTGGTCAACTGCAAAACCTTGATTGGAATCTTGCTGTCTTCCAGCGTGGATTCGTCCCCCTGGCCCAGGCGCCCATATTCGTTGGTGCCCCAGGCCCAGACGTCACCCCGGCTGTCAGCCGCCAGCGAGTGCCGTTCGCCCGCGGCAAGGGCGATTACCGATGTAAGAGCGGCCACTTTGACTGGTAAGCCGCGACTGGTCACGGAGCCGTCGCCCAGTTGGCCATTGGTGTTGTTGCCCCACGCCAGGACGCTGCCATCGCGCAGGCGGGCCAGGCTGTGGTAGCTGCCACCCGCCAGGCCCACCACACTGCCGGGATCGCTCAATATGGTCGCGACGGGCGTTGTCAAGAATAAGTGGCGCCCGGACCCCAACTGGCCATAACTGTCATCACCCCACGCGAAGACCCGGCCGTCCCGGCTGAGGGCCAGGCTGTGATCGGCACCACCAACGATTTGCGGCGTTGCTCCATAGGCGCAGCAGCAGATTACCAATGACAAAAACAATGTGAAAGCGCGCATACAGCCCTCCGGGTCGGTTTTCACCACACGGTATGGATTAAACCAGCCCTTTTGGACACCGGGTCAGTTGTCACAGGCAATAGCAAGTCGAATGGCCTGACGTGGCCCCCGTAAGGTGTTTTGCGGTTTGCTGAAAATGCTACGAAAATAATAGCTGGCTATGCATATTTCACGAGGGCTGGAGGCCAATTTAATCAATGTCGCCCTTTCGCAGGCTCACAGTTTCGCCACGTGCAAATAAGTGCCGAAAATCTGCCCGACAGACCACCCGTGGGGAGCCCTTTTCTCAGCCCCCTCCAGGTCCCGCACCGATCAGGTTGTCAGCCGTTCGAAGGCTTCCTGGTACTTGGCGGCGGTTTTGGCGATCACGTCATTTGGCACGCGCGGTGCGGGTGGCGTCTTGCTCCACGGTTTGCCATCCACCTGCGCCTGCTCCAGCCAGTCACGGACAAACTGCTTGTCGTAGCTGGGCGGGTTGGTGCCAACCTGGTAACTCTCCACCGGCCAGTAG
>CAZMXB010000025.1:1168-29744 GCA_964569855.1 uncultured Rhodoferax sp. | reverse complement strand
GCGAAGACACCAAATCGGCTGTCCGCATTGGCTCCCCCTCGCCCGGCGGGGCGAGGGGGTTGGGGGGAGTGGGGGAATACAAAAGCCCCGCAGGGAACAACCTCGCCAAATAAAAAAACTATGACCCCGCCACTTTCATCCGATTGATCAAAACCGACCCGACCGTCTTGGCGCCATAGTTGTAGGTATCCGCCCCCACCGCCTCAATCCCCTTGAGCATGGTCTTCATATTCCCGGCGATCGTGATCTCATGCACCGGGTAGGCAATACGCCCACCCTCCACCCAGAAACCGCTGGCGCCACGTGAATAGTCACCTGTCACGTAGTTGGTACCCTGCCCCATCAGCTCGGTCACAAAAAGACCGGTATCCAATTTGCGCAACATGGCATCCAGGTCATCAGCAGGCTTGGTGTGGCGAGAAGTAAACACCAGATTGTGTGAACCGCCCGAGTTTCCGGTGGTCTGCATACCCAGTTTGCGGGCCGAGTAGCTGCTCAGGAAATAACCCTGAACACGCCCGCCCTCAATGACCTTGCGCGCTTTGACATTAACTCCCTCGTCGTCAAAGGGCGAACTGCCCTTGCCGCGCAACACAAACGGGTCTTCCAGCAAATCAATATGGCGGGGTAGCACCAGCTTGCCCAGTGAATCCAGCAGGAATGAACTTTTTCGGTACAGCGCCCCACCACTGAGCGCCTGCACCAAGGTGCCCACCAAACCCGCCGCCAGGGGTGATTCAAACAGCACGGGGCACTCCACGGTGGCGATCTTGCGCGCCTTCAGGCGGCTCAAGGCCCGCTCTGCCGCGTAGCGGCCAATCGCCTGCGGAAGCGCCAGAGCCTCAGGGTGGCGCATGGAGCTGAACCAGCTGTCGCGCTGCATGTCTTTGCCCTTGCCAGCAATCGGTGACACCGACATGGAATGGCGCGAACTGGCGTACCCGCCCCGAAATCCATGGGTATGGGCACTGAAAAAATGCGATTGTTGGGCCGAAACACCCGCGCCTTCGCTGTTGGTGATCTTCTTGCTGGTGGCCAAAGCTGCGGCCTCGCACTCGAGCGCCAAACGCTGGGCCTCTTCACTGGTCAACGCCCAAGGAAAAAACAAGTCCAGATCACGTTCACGGTCAGTCGCGGTGGCAATGTCCTTGACGTCTGGCAGACTGGCAAACGGGTCTTCGGCGGTAAAGCGTGCAATGTCGTAGGCTGCACGCACAGTCTGCTCGATGGCCGGCTCCGAGAAATCAGAAGTGCTGGCATTGCCGCGGCGCTGCCCCACATACACCGTCACTCCCAAAGACTTGTCCCGGTTGCGCTCCACATTCTCCAGTTCGCCATTGCGCACAGACACACTCAGACCACAGCCCTCGGATACTTCGGCGCCCGCATCGGTGGCCCCCAATTTCTTGGCGTGTGCCAGGGCGCTGTCAACCAGGGACTCAAAAAACGGGCGGCTGTAGGCAAAGCCACTGTCAGCCGGTTTGGTGGAAGGGACGATGTTGGAGGCGGGCTGGGGCTTGCGGCGTGGGGTGGGGTGGGGGTTCGTCATAGCGGAGGCTATGATACTTGGCAATATGAGCAAACTAAAAAAAGGCTATTTCGTCAAGGGCAAATTCGTGACGGAAGGCAGTGAACTGGACCTGGAACTCAAACGAGAGCTCAAGGGAACGGATGAAAAAAGCCGGACCGACCTCAAGCGCGAAAGCACCGAACTGCAAAAGCTTGGCGTGGACCTACTGACCTTGCGTGCAGAACTGCTGACGCGCCTGGCGCTGCCGGACAAATTGATGGACGCTGTGGCTGAGGCCAAACGCATCACCAACTTCGAAGGCAAACGCCGCCTGGTGCAATTCATTGGCAAACAAATGCGGCTGCTCAGTCCTGAAACACTGGACGCCATCCGCATCGCGCTGGTGGAACAGCACACACCATCTGCGCAGGAGACCATGACACTGCACGCCGCTGAACAGTGGCGCGACCGCCTGATTGCCGACGACGACGCGTTGGGCCAGTGGGTCAACATCTGCCCAGGTACCGACGTCCAGCAAATGCGCGCGCTGATCCGCCAGGCCCGCAAGGTTGCCACGCCCGAAAAGCCGGGCCTGGCCGTGCGCCATGGACGGCCTTTCCGCGATATTTTTCAAATCGTGCGTGAGCACCTGACACACCCAGACGAAGTGCCTGAAACATCCCTGGGAGCCAACGACCTGCCGCCCAACCCCGGAGCTGATGCATGAGCGAGACCAGCACCCTGCCCACACTCGATACGGTGAAGATCGGCATTGTTTCCATCAGCGACCGCGCCTCCAGCGGAGTCTATGAAGACAAGGGACTGCCCGCCCTGCAAGAATGGCTGACACGCGCCCTGGAAAACCCGGTCCATTTTGAAGCCCGCCTCATTCCGGACGAAGCACCCACCATCAGCGCCACACTGATCGCGCTGGTGGACGCCGGTTGCAGCCTGGTGTTGACGACTGGCGGCACCGGTCCGGCGCTGCGTGACGTCACGCCGGAAGCCACCTTGGCGGTTGCGCACAAGGAAATGCCGGGGTTTGGTGAACAGATGCGCCAGATCAGTCTGAAATTTGTGCCCACCGCCATCCTGTCGCGCCAGGTGGCGGTGATCCGGGGCCAAAGCCTGATCATTAACCTGCCCGGCCAGCCCAAGGCCATTGCAGAAACGCTGGAAGGGCTAAAGGATGCCGACGGCCGGCCAGTGGTCAACGGCATCTTTGCCGCCGTGCCCTACTGCATCGATCTGATTGGCGGGCCGTATCTGCAGACGGTAGATACAGTGTGCAAAGCATTTCGGCCCAAAAACGCAACGAGGCCGAAGTGATTTAGACCAGGAACACCGTGGAACCGGCTCCTCCGGGCCACTGGTGTTGCCCCCTGCAAGGGGGACGCGGAACCGCCGCCATGGGCGGTGTGCCCTACTTCCCGATCAGCTGGTTGAGGCGCTCAGCCTCAAAACACTCGTTGCGCGCAGCGTCACCGGGCACACAGTCGGGCGTGCAGTCCGCACCGGTGCGACTCACCGACAAGGTTTCAATCGCTTTCCATAACAAGGCAATCTGGTGTTCCTGGCCCGAGGCGGAGTCAATCAGGCCGCGCAAAGCCTGGCTCACGGGGTCGTCCTCCAGCGTAATGCCATAGGCCGTGAACTTGGGTTCACTTTGCGTAACGTCGGCGCTCTGGCCGCTCTTGGATGGAAGGATGCGCGCCGGGATGCCAACCGCGGTTGCGCCCGCTGGTACCGGCTTGACCACCACTGCATTGCTGCCAATTTTTGCCCCGTCGCCCACCAAAAAACCACCCAGGACTTTGGCGCCCGCGCTGACAACCACGTCCTTGCCCAAGGTCGGGTGGCGTTTCGCCCCTTTGTACAGCGAAGTACCACCTAGCGTGACACCTTGGTAAATGGTGCAACCGTCACCAATCTCGGCCGTTTCCCCCACGACCGTCCCCATGGCATGGTCAAAAAATACCCGCTCACCAATCACCGCGCCCGGATGAATCTCGATGCCGGTCGCCCAGCGCGACAGGTGTGAAATAAACCGTCCCAACCACTTCAGGTCATGCGTCCAGCACCAATGCGCACGGCGGTGCAAGACCAGGGCGTGCAAGCCGGGGTAGCATGTCAGCACCTCCCAGGTCGTGCGGGCAGCGGGATCCCGGTCAAGGATGCATTGGATGTCGGAGCGTAGGCGGGCAAACATGTTTCAGAGTCTACCCGCTCACAGCGCAATGCACAGGCAACAAGCGCCGCCGGGCCGCCCCAAGGCGCGAGAGCCCTTTGAAGGGGCAGCGACCCGCAAGCCGGGGGAGCGTGGGGATCAATAATCCGCGCCGGGCCGCCCCAAGCGGATTTAGCCCCCTCGGGGGGCAGCGACCCGCACGGCGGCGGAGCGTGGGGGTTATCTACGCTGCAGTATCGCCTTTGCGATCCCGCGCAGGATATGAATCTCCTCCTGCGTCACGCTGGCGCGGTTGAACAATTGGTTTAGTCGCGGCATCAACTTTTTGGGAGCGCTGGGGTCCAGAAAACCCAGGGCCACCAGCGATTGCTCCAGATGCGCCAGCATGCCAGCCACCTGGGCCGCGTCCGCCGTGCCGCCCACCAATGGCGTTTGCGCCGTAGCGAGCGTTCCTGGAGCGTCAAATCCACCCAAGGCCAATCGCCATTCGTAAGCAATGACCTGTATCGCTGCGCCGATGTTGAGCGAGCCAAAGCTGGGGTTGCTGGGAATACTCAGACACACATGGCAGCGGTATACATCTTCATTGCGCATGCCAAAACGTTCAGAGCCAAACAAAAAACCTATCCCCTGCTGCGGTTCGTCAACCAGGTCCGCAAGGGTTTTAGGTGCATCTTCCCCAATCGAATCGCTCTCAAGCCCTCGTGGAATGTGCGTGAGTCGCTTCGATTTTGATAGCATTTCAAAATGGGGGCGCGGCGCGACTGTCGGCGGGCCGAAGTCTCGGGGTGTCATGGCCGTGGCGCACAAATGGGTAATGCCGTCCAGCGCTTCATCCAGCGTCTCGACGATCCGGCATTTGTCCAGCACGTCCAACGCGCCGCTGGCGCGCTGTATGGTTTCTTCCCGGCGCAACACATTGGCCCAGCGCGGCGCCACCAGCACCAGATCATCAAAACCCATGGTTTTCATGGCGCGGGCGGCGGCACCGACATTGCCCGCATGGCTGGTGTTGATCAATATGAATCTGGTTTGCATGGCATCCGTTCGAGCGACACAGGGTGTGGGTTTGGCCCATTCGGCTGCACACCCTCCCCGTCCCGTTAAAATGCCAGCATTGTCGCCGCCTGCATCGTCAGGCGGATCACGGTTCTTCATCAAAACAATCTATGTCGCCCAATCTGCACCCCATGATCAATGTGGCCGTCAAAGCCGCACGCGCCGCCGGTTCCATCATCAATCGCGCCGCGCTGGACATCGAATCGGTGCGTGTTTCCCAGAAAAAAGCCAACGATTTTGTAACCGAAGTCGACCACGCGGCTGAGCAGGCGATCATAGAAACCCTGTTGACAGCCTACCCCGGACACGGGATCTGGGCGGAAGAATCCGGGCGCGAACACGGAGCCAAAGACTCGGAATTCGTCTGGATCATCGATCCACTGGACGGCACCACGAACTTCATCCATGGCTTGCCGGTGTACTGCGTGAGCATCGCCCTGGCGGTCAAGGGCAAAGTGGAGCAGGCGGTGGTTTATGACCCAACCCGCAACGACCTGTTTACCGCGACCAAAGGCCGTGGCGCGTTTCTGAATGACAGGCGCCTTCGCGTCTCCAAGCGTATCCACCTCAAGGACGCACTCATCTCCACGGGTTTCCCGTTCCGCCCCGGCGACAACTTTGCGAACTACCTGACTATGATGGGCGACGTCATGAAACGCACAGCGGGACTGCGCCGCCCGGGCGCCGCCGCGCTGGACTTGGCCTACGTGGCCGCCGGCTTCACCGAGGGGTTCTTTGAAACCGGTTTGCAGGCCTGGGACGTGGCGGCGGGATCGCTGCTGGTGACTGAAGCCGGCGGCCTGGTCGGCAACTTTACCGGCGAAGCCGATTTTCTGGACCAGCAGGAATGCCTGGCGGGCAATCCGCGCATCTACGGGCAGCTGATCGCTATCCTGGGGAAATACAGCAAGTTTGCGAGCGCCGGTGAAAAAGCCGCGTTGCGCCAGAATCGGCATGCGCAGTTACACGAGTCTGCGACACAAGATCCGGACATTGGTGCGGACCCTGCGCCGCCACAGGCCGACCAATCCGACTGACTCACCGACTCAACTCTGGTTCAACAGGGTAGTGTCAAGCGGGTGGCAGCGGCAGTTCCGCCACTGGAACTGGCCGACCGAAAAAGTAGCCTTGAAACGCCTTGCACCCGCAACGCAACAAAAAATCGCGCTGCCCGGCGGTTTCCACCCCCTCGGCCACCACACTCAGGTCCAGACTGCTGGCCAGACTCAAAATGGTGCGGGCAATGGCGGCGTCGTTGGGGTCAGTCAAGACATCGCGCACAAACGACTGGTCAATCTTGAGTTGGTCCAGCGGCAGGCGTTTAAGGTAAGACAGTGATGAATACCCGGTGCCAAAATCATCCAGCGCAAAGTTGACGCCAATGGAGCGCAGTTCGCTCATTTTGACCGTCACGTCTTCAAAATCGCTGAGCAGCATACTTTCGGTCAGCTCCAGTTTCAGCCGATAGGGATTGGCACCACTCAGACGCAACAGTTCCAGTAACTGCGGAGTAAAGTCCGGGTGACGAAATTGCCGTGCACTTACATTAACGGCGATGTTCAAGCGGCGGGTGGCGGCCCTGGAGTTCCACGCCACCAGTTGGTCACACGCAGCGGCCAACACCCACTGCCCCAGCGGAAGAATCAGGCCCGCCTGTTCAGCGACGGAGATGAACTCGCCGGGAAACACCATGCCGCGTGTGGGATGGCGCCAGCGCAGCAAGGCCTCAACACCCGTCATCTTGCCGTTTTCATCCACAACCGGCTGGTAATGCAACAGGAACGCCCGCTGTTCCAGCGCGTCGCGCAAGTCGGCCTCCAGGACGGCCCGCTCACTCGCTGCTGCCTGCATGACCGGATCAAAGAACCGCAATGTATTTCGCCCTGCCGCTTTGGACTGGTACATCGCGAGGTCCGCGCGCTGCAAGAGCTCGTCCACACTTTGCTGCCGGTCAAAAAACAGGGTCACTCCGATGCTCGGTGAGCTGTGGTGGGGTTGGCCACCCAGGTCAAAATGCTGGTTAAGCGCTGCCAACACTTTCTTGCCGACAGCTGCTGCCTGCGCGCCTGCCTCCAGTTCCCCAGTCCCCAATTCCTCCAGCATTACGACGAATTCGTCACCGCCCAGGCGCGCTACCGTGTCGATAGTCCGCACGCAATCCGCCAATCGCGACGCAACCTGCTTCAGCAGTTCGTCACCCATGTGGTGACCCCTCGTGTCATTGAGTACCTTGAAATTGTCGAGATCGATGAAGAGTAACGCGCCGTAACCCAAATGCCGTGCGCTGGACGCAACCGCATGACTCAACCGGTCAATCAACAACCGGCGATTGGGCAATCCGGTCAAGGAATCGTAGAAAGCCAGACGTTCAATTTCGGCCTCGGCCTTTTTGCGGGCGCTGATTTCCCGCCCGGTTCCTCGGTAACCCACAAAGGTGCCTGCCTCATCAAAGATCGGGACACCGCTGATGGAAACCCACATGGGTGTACCGTCGGGTCTGGGCCTTTGCATTTCGAAATCATGAAAGACCTGGTGAGCCTCCAGGGTCGCACGATGGGCTTCCCACTGGGCCGGGCTTACCCCTTCGACATTCGAATCCCAGCGGGTCTTGCCGAGGTATTGCGCCTGCGGAACGGACAAAGCGACTTCCGAGTCTCCGTCCACGCGAACAAAACGGAATTGCGCATCCTGCTCCCAGTACCAGTCCGAACTGAGCTCGGTCAGGCTGCGAAACCGCGCTTCGCTTTGCTGCATCGCGGCTAATTGGTCAGCGGCGGCCTGGGATGCCGCGCGTTCACCGGAAATGTCCTGCACCACACCAAAATCAGCTTTGACAACACCATGTTCAATTTGGCGCTGCATACGTGAACGCAGCCAGAGGATGGAACCATCGTCACGGCGCCAACGGTATTCGACCATCTCTCCGTCCAAGTTCTTGAGGGCCCGTTTGACCCGTTCGCGGTCCTCTTCAACCACACCCCGCAGGTGTACGCCCAAAGGCGCCAGTCTGGCCTCCCCCAAGTTGCTGATTTCGCAGTAGCCACGGGACAGGTGGACCATAGGGTCATCGGGATAGACCACCCAGTAGCCCACCTTGGCGACAGACTCGGTCATCTGGTGCAGGGTGACCTGACGGTTCAGTTTTTCGTTCACCTGCTCCAGTGCTGCTTCGCCTGCCCGCAGCGCAGTTTGCGCCATCCGTTCGACGGTCACATCACGCAGATAGATCAACACATAGGAGTCGGCTTGCACGTCGACGCGTGTGGCATTCAAGCGCACCAGACGGTTCGCGCCGTTTTCCATGATCAGGGTGACGTCGGCATCGTAGATGCGGCCCCCGGCCCCGAGCGGTGCCAACGCCTTCTCCCGGGCAGCTTCGGTAGGCCACAAGCCAATATCGACCGCAGTACGCCCAAGCACTTGGGCGCGTGAAAATCCGGTCAGATTGAGCCATTCCTGATTGACTTCGACCAGCACTTGGTCGTGCGCACGGGTCACGGAAATGGCTTCAGGACTCTGGGCAAATATCGTCCGAAACACCGGGTCACTGAGCATACCGCTCGTTTCCGGTGCAACCGCTGTAACCGGTAGTGCGCCTGGTGGGTTGTTGTGAGAAGCAGCCATCGCCCTGCCCCGTCAAACCGGCACCGCCACCTGACGAACCATATCGAAACAGAACACGCGATCACGACCCGCATTCTTGGCCGCGTAAAGGGCCTGATCAGCCCGGCGAATCAACGAAACTGGTGAGTCTTTGGATGTGGGTTTAACAGCGCAAACACCGGCGCTCAAGGTCACGATGCCACGCCCGAAGTTGTTGGCGTGTGTCACATGCAATCCACGAACACCCTGCAAAATATCGCGTCCGACCCGTACAGCACCCGCTTCGTCCGTGTCGGGCAGGACGGCAACGAGTTCTTCACCGCCGTAACGCGCGACCAGATCGCGCGGTCGGCGGCAAACCGCCCTCAAAACATCAGCAACCGCCCGCAAACAGCTATCTCCCGCCGGGTGTCCGTACGCGTCATTGAACTGCTTGAATTGGTCAATATCCAGCATCACCAGCGCAAGGCAGCTCCCGCTGCGGCTGGCGGCCCGCATTTCGGCCTCCATGGCTTCATCAAAGAGGCGCCGGTTCCCGAGCCCCGTCAGCGCGTCAACATGCACCAGATCATTCAGGCGGTCTGCCTGTGCCTTGAGCAGTCGTTCTCGCGCCACGGTGGGTGACACGTCAACAATCTGGATCAATGTGTAGCGCTGCCCTGCTTCGGCTGCATCATTGGGGCCCATCGGCACAATATGTATGGATTGGCGTAGCTGCGGGGCGTTGACTTTGGGCGCACCAGGTGCATACAAGGGGAATGGCGATGGATGCAGTGTTTGCGACAATAACGCGGGAAAGCCCGAGTGGATCGCTGTGACCAAGACCCGCTCAAAGTGCCCGCCGCGCAATACCGGGAACACGTCCAACAGGACTCGGTCCATGATGTCGGCCGCCGCGACGCGGGCACGCGCCAGAAACCATTTGTTGGCAAACACGATTTGCGATTGCGAATCGAGCAGCAGCAAACCCGAAGGTGTATTCGATAACACCCAGTCCAACCAGACCGGCAGTCGGGCAACGTCCGGGACTTTTTCAGGCTCCAAAGTCATTGCATGGTCTCTATGAAGGTGGCGATTTTGTGCTCCAGCTTCTCGCTGGATGCGACGTCCAGCAGGAACACCAGATACCCCTGAATTTGGCGTGAATCAATCGAAAAATCGATCTGAAGGCTCAAAATCAGATCACTCAATCCCTGTCCAGAGTCCAGCAATTGATCGACCTGCCCCAACTCAACTTGCGGCAATGTGCCCTCAAATTCAATCTGCAGCATATCGGCGACGCTCGACACCACCGAATTGAGCAGGATGTTGCCGATTTCCGCGAGAGACTCTTGCTCCATTTCACTCAATTGGTCCAACGGAAAATCGTCGCCGACCATGAGCTGCACCAGCTGAAGGCTTTGGTCCACCGGAAACATCAGCAACGCTTCCGTGTTGATAACCCCGGTAAAACCCTGCCGCACAGCGCAAATGCGGTCAGCGCCCTGAGCATTCAAATGCTCCGTGATCGCAATTTTTGACAGCTCCTCAATTTTGGGAACACTGAGTTGGACTTCCTCACCGGCCAACTCGCTCAAGGCAAATGCCGCCTGCCCGACCCCGTGGTTGAAGACTTCGGACAAGGCATCCAGTTCAAGCGGACTGAGCTTCATGGCGATGCCAGAAAGTAGTCGATGACCTCTTGAATGGCTGACTGTGTAACCGGCTTTTGCACAAAATGCGCGGCCAGCTGCGCGGCCTTTTCGCGGCTGCTGCCCTGTATGTTGGCTGTCAGCATCACAATTTTGACGTCGGCATTTTGTTCGCGTATCTTGCGGGCTGCCTCGAAGCCGTTCATGCCCGGCATGTTGACATCCATGGTGATGAAATCAGGTTGCAACGCGGAAACCAGCGCGACAGCCTCGTCACCGCTACAGGCCTCCACAATGTCCCAGTCAGGCTGCAGCGATTTCATTCGTCCGCGAATCATCATTCTGGAGACACTGCTGTCGTCAACAATGAGCAATTTTGATTTCAAACGAAGTTCCCTACACAGCCAACCATGTGCTGCCGGGACACCAGCAGCGCCTGTTAGATTAGCACTGTTTGTCGTTTTTCGGCACAGCGTTAGCCCTAATCCAGCGCCACACCGTTACCGAAATTTCATGGTTCTTGACAGGCCGCATTGGTTACCAAATTGACCTCCCAGCTCGCCCTTCATGCGATACAGTGAAGCCTCGGCCCGTCTCACGCACACGACGGCACCCCCATTGGGCGGGCAGCCCGGCCCCCTGCGGGCATGCTCAGGAGAGATGTCAATGAAACGATGCATCAAGTCGCTGGCCCTACTGACATGCTTTTTTTTGGCGTTTGCCGGACCCCAGGTCTTGGCCAACCCTCCATCCGTGGCAGCAGGATGGGGCCACACACTGGCAGTCTCTGCAGACGGCAAGGCCATGGCCTGGGGGAGCGACAACAGTGGCCAACTGGGCCTTGCTCGCCAAAGCAAGATCCTCACTCCGCAGCGCGTGCCCAATGTCAATATCGGCAAAAATTCCACTTCCCAACGCCTGGCTACCGGCACCTACCACAGCGCCATTGTCCAAAGCGACGGCACCGTCTGGACCTGGGGTGACAACCTGCTGGGCCAACTCGGCGACGGCACCATCACCGCGCATTCCACGCCAACACCAGTGCCCAATTTGTCGGGCGTCATCGCTGCATCGGCCGGTTACGGCCATACCCTGGCGCTGCGCAACGACGGCTCCGTATGGTCCTGGGGCAGTAACAGCAATGGTGAGCTCGGCATCGGCACCACGCAGGCACTGTCACTTCAGCCGGTCCCGGTGTGGAACATCGAGGGCACACCCATCGACTCCATCTCAGCGGGTTTTGCACACAATCTGGCCACCACCGCAGGCTGGGTTATTGCCTGGGGCAGCAACTCCAACGGCCAATTGGGCAACGGCACCACGACCACCTGGTACTCACCCACCTTTCTGTTCTGGCTGCCCTACATTACCTCGGTGTCGGCGGGGGTGTACCACAGCCTGGCCCTCGACATCGACGGCCAGGTCTGGGCGTGGGGCATGAACGGGGGCGGGCGGCTAGGCGATGGCACCACCACCGATCGTTTGAGCCCTGTACCCGTGCCCGGCTTGCCAAAGATTGTGGCGATCGCCGCGGGCGGGCAACACAGTGTGGCACTGGCGCAGGATGGATCGGTCTGGGCGTGGGGTACCAACACTGACGGTCAGCTCGGCGATGGCACCTTTGACGATCGCGCAAGGCCCGTCAAGGTGATAGGCTTGACGGGCATACGCGCCTTGAACACCCACAACAACCACAATTTGGCTGTGGACTCCAGCGGCAACCTGTGGGCCTGGGGCTTTGGTGCAACGGGACAGTTGGGAGATGGTCAGTCGCAATCCAGCGCCACTGCCAGACGCGTGGCCGGACTGGGTGGCGTTGTATCGGTTGCCCCGGGATATGGACACAGCCTGGCCGTCACCACGGACGGACAGTTATGGGGTTGGGGGGAAAACCTGGCCGGTCAGGTGGGAATCACGGAGGTCACCGACCGCACAGTGCCCAGCGCACTCACGGGCTTGTCGGGTCTCATCGGCGTGGCAGCAGGATTTCGCCATTCCCTGGCACTGCAGTCTGATGGTCGGGTATGGGCCTGGGGCTACAACCTCGGTGGTCAGTTGGGCGATGGCACCAATGATTCCCGAACGTCGCCTGTTCTGGCACAGGGTGTTGTCGATGTGGTGCAGGTCAGTGCCGGTCTTCTTCACAGTGTCGCCCGCAAGCGAGACGGCACGGTCTGGGCATGGGGCAGCAATGGCCGCGGCGAGGCCGGCAACGGTACCCAGACCCTGCGCAGTGACCCGGGGCCAGTCAAGGGTTTGTCGGGTGTGACCCAGGTTTCTGCCGGCTATGGTTACACACTTGCGGTACGTTCGGATGGAACCGCATGGGGCTGGGGTGACAACCCATCGGGTCAATTGGGCGACGGAACGACCATCAGCCGTACATCGCCGGTGCAGGTGACAGGCGTGCCCAAATTGTCAGCCGTGGCCAGCGGCAGCAACCATAGCCTCGGGCTGGCGCTTGACGGGACGGTTTGGGCATGGGGTGAGCAGACTTCTGGCAAGCTCGGCAACAGCCAAGATTCACCCGGCATTGCGTCGCCAGCAAAAGTCAACGGTGTCAGCAGCATCATCGCCATCGCGGCGGGCGCGGCCTATTCCCTGGCCTTGAAATCCGATGGAACTGTTTGGATCTGGGGTTTCAGGCCAACCAGTGAGGGTGGTTATCCCGCATCGACCCCCGAAAAAATATCTGGTCTATCGAACATCGCGGCAATTGCAGCAGGCGTGCTGCACTCGGTGGCCCTGCGATCGGACGGTTTGGCCATGAGTTGGGGATTCAACATCGAAGGAGGACTCGGCGACGGAACCTACACATTCAGGCCCGAGTCGGTAGGGGTCGTCAATGAGCAATTCAATGCCCTGCTGGACCTCGATACCTTGCAGGCCAATTTGCCTTTGGACGCGAACACAACTCCGCCGTTCTTTCTGGTTACCCAAAAAACCGGCAGCAAGCGCAACACAAGCTTGCAGGCGGACCTGCGTGGCCTGCTCTCGTCCGCCGCCGTCCGATCCAGCAATGGTGCACATGCGGGCGCTGGATACAACGTCTATGTCGCCGCCAGCATTTTGAGCGGTTCGCAGTTATTGTTGTTTGAACTGAATTCCGCAAAACAGTGGGGCGTTTTGAACTGGCCCATGTCCGAGTATTTACGCGGAGTCGCGTTGGACAGCCAAGACACCGTCATCCGAGCCCGAATCCTGGAGGAGACCGATCTCTCGGCGCTGGGTGGTGCACAAATCCATGTGGGATTTGGGGTGAGTGCCGAAGAAATGTTGAGCAGTGGGCGGTTTCGTACGATCTTCACCGTGCCAAAGGACTGACACACGCCAGGGGAAGCTCGTCGGTTGATCACGCAGATGCCGCGTCAACCCGGCGCACAATGGAGCAATGAAAAACAAGGCTTCCAGTCTCTCTGCTCTGGGCGGGTTGGTGTACTCCACGGACCAAGGGCGCATGTGTCCTGTGTGCCGCCTTTCCGTTGCGGACTGCATCTGCAATCGCCCGTCTGTGCCAACCGGCGACGGCATTGTCCGGGTTTCACGCGAAACGAAGGGCCGGGGTGGAAAATCGGTCACGGTGGTGCGAGGAGCCTTGTTGGAGCCAACAGCATTGAATGAATTGGGGAAGCTGTTGAAAACGCAATGCGGAACAGGTGGAACAGTGAGGGATGGCGTCATTGAAGTGCAAGGAGACCACTGCGACAAAGTGATACTGCTATTGCATGCGCAGGGCTTCACAGTCAAACGATCCGGTGGATAAAGTGGCAAGCCAATCGGTTTCCCGGCGTGTGCCGCGACCACCCTATTTTTCCGTAATGGACTCAATCCCCGTCCAGTCCGCCCCCAAGTCTTTCTCCTCCAATTCAGCGATGCGGCTCAGGTAATACGCCGCCACAGGGTCCGCAGGGTCGCGTTCCTGAATTGCCTTCCACAGATCTCTCGAAGCAGCCCAGCTTCGCGCCAGATAGAGGGCAATCGCCCGTTCCCCGGTTTCTCTGATCCAGGGGTCAGCGCAAGGTGCGTAGACCTCTACCGGTTGGTCGCGCCCTTTGACCCGTACCCGCTCGACACGTCTGAACCCACCACGCTGCGGGTTACCCAGCAGAGTTTCGGCACTCATCAACAACGAAGTCCCGTAGCGCTTGTTCAGCCCCTCAAGTCGCGCGGATAAATTGACGGTATCGCCCAGTGCGGTGTAGTTGAAACGAACCTTGGACCCAATGTTGCCGACAATCGCGGTTCCACTGTGCACACCAATGCGGGTGTGAACGCTGGGCAAGCCCTGCTCTCTCAATTTGGCATTGATGGCGTCTTCCGCGGCCACCATTTCACACGCGGCAATGGTGCCCTTGACGCGGTGTTCCGGATCTGGAACCGGTGCACCCCAAAACGCAAACAAGGCGTCACCAATATAGCCCTGGACAGTACCCCCGTGACGAAAAATAATGTCCGTCATCAAATCAAAGTAAATGTTGAGCAACTGCGCCACCTGAGAGGGCGACATTCCCTCCGAGATGGACGTAAAGTCAGCCAGGTCCGTAAACAGCGAGGTCAATTCGACTTCCTCACCGCCGGGCTCCAGAATGGTCGACTGCGACGCCATGCGATCCGCGATGGCCGGTGGCACGAACAAAGAGAAGGCGGCACGAATGCGGGACTTCTGCCGCATCTCTTCGGTATAGGCCAGCAATGCCTGGATCAAAAAGGAACTGGCCGCCAGGGTGATCGCTCCGATCACCGGAAGCCAGAGGTTGGCAGCTACAAACAAGCCATAACTCAATCCCATCACGCCAAGGCAGACGGTAGCGCCCGACAGGCTACTGCGCACCAAACGAAACTGCCCGGGAAGAAAGGCGCACCACAGCGAAACCAACAGCAACAAAATGCCACGCGCCCATGACGGCGTTTCTCCAATGCTGGCCCGCGTAACCGCGTTGTCGATCATCGCCGCGTGAATTTCTACACCCGGCGTCAGTTTGCCGTTGAAGGCCGTGAAAGGCGTCGCGAACATGTCCACCTGAGCCGAACCCACGTCAGCCGCAGCGCTTGTTTCGCGGCCCACCAACACCAGTGCGCCGTCAAAGGTGCCGGGGGGAATGGGGGCTCCGTACCCCAGAACCTGCGCATAGGACACATACGGAATCGAATGGTCAGGCCCGATGAAGCGAATCAGGCGGTCCTCTTTCAATGTAGAGTCGAAGTCCACGCCCGGATTCACACCACGCAGGCGGAACAGGATTTCCTTCCAGAAGGCGTCTCCAGCCACGGGGTAACGTCGCGCCACCATATCCGGCTCAAACTCGATTTCTGCCAACCCGACCTTGGCGCCCGCCTTGACGAGTGCGGGCAGCGGATCGAGCCGACTCCAAATGACCCCATGTGAGGTTTCCTGACGCGCCTTAGAAGCAATCAACACGACATTGCCCGCCCGAGCGATGGACTTCTCCAACGCGCCGTCATCTTGAGGCGTGGTCGGACTCGCAAACACGACATCCAGAGCCACCACGGCGGCACCCGCTTCGTGCAAGGTATCAATCAATTTGGCATGCAAGCGCCGCGGCCACGGCCAGCGCTCATTGAGTTCAACCACCGAGCTGTCATCAATTCCGACAATCACAATCGGAAGCTTCGACTCACCAGGTGCCGTAGCAACGCTTAGGGCGTCAAATCCCCGAAACTCCAAGATCCCCCAAAAACGCGTTTCCGTCAATACCATGAAAATGGCGACCAGGATCAGCGCCCGTAACAACTTGCCGACCCCGGGGTTGAGGTTCTTGGGTCTCATCCAGCGACGGAACACCATCAAAAGCGCCACACGCCACGGACGCCCAGTGCAGCAGACTCGTCTTTGCGGCCCAGACCCTTGGCAAAAATTTCAAAGAGTTTGCGCTTGCTGGCATCCTGCCATGTGGCGTTAACCGACATATCCCAGTCCGGGGCCAGCACCTGCGATCCTGCATCATTTGCGCTGCGTTCGCTGCGACCAGCAGCGTAGGCATGCAGAACCCATCGCTGTGGGGCAAACCAGGTGACTCCAAGGCCGACGGTATGTCTTGGAAAGCGCGGCAACAAAACCCCGGGATATACCGTGTTGGTGGTTTCGGCACGAACATAACTCGCAGTCCAGCTCAGGTGTTCGGTGGCGATCTGCTCATACACCACACCAACCGACTGGACCCGGCCGCCCGCAAAGGCCGATGACCCTTCCAGCGCCTCCGGCGACTCAAACGCACTCACGCCTTGTTGTCGCAGGCGGTCATACTGCGCCAAGCTGGCAGTGGCATTGAGCAGACTGCCGTCGGTGTCGTGCAGGTTGTCAATGTCGCGGTGATCGGCAAACACGGTCAAGTACCCCGCGCCCGTGAACTCCCATTCGCCTTGAGCCCGCAGGCGCTTGAGTTTGCCGCCGGGCTGCAGCCCGGGCACATCCAGTGCAATACCCACAGTGTCGAGCGGGGCCAGGCTGACCGAAGTGGCAGGACGCATGGCTTCCTGCCATGCAATGCGATAGGTGTTGGCCGGTGAAGCGGCCCAAGCCAGTCCCAAGCGCGGTGACAAGGCAGACAATCGCCGCTCCACCACCGGGTCATCAATAACCACGGTTTTACCAGTGGAAAAAAAGGTCGTGGCAGCGGACAAAACCTGTGTCAACCTGTAGTTGCCGTAGTCCAGATCCGCCTGAAGGCGTACATCTTTTGTACCGCCTTTCCATGCGGCATAAATCCGTTCTCCAGCGGCATCGGACTGAACATCAATCGTCGTTTGTGTTTTGACCAAGGATGACCGCGTCAGGCTGGGTTTGGTAGCGCGACCGCCCTCCAGCCCAATGGTCCATTCATTGCCATCACGCAGCCCCGTGAGCCGAAACCCTGAGTCGTCGTCAAGGCGGTGGTAGCTACGGATTTCGTTACGGACATTGCTGCTGACTTCGGTTTGGTCACTGCCTTGTCCGACGCGCAGCCATAGTGCGGTGGCGGGGTCGATTTGCCAATGCCCCCCCACGTCCGTGCGTACCACATTGCCCGCAATGCGGGACCTTCCCAGAATGTCAAGTTCAACGTCATCAATGCGGGGCCGAAACTCGTCGCGGTAGAGGAACATCGCCCATTGGGCGTGGGGGCGAAAACCCAGGGCCGTCGTCAGGCTCGGGGCCTTGGCAGAAAACGTGGTGTTGCCGGATTGGAATTGGGGCGTGTCGAGTTGGACAAAACCCGCCATGGGGAAAGGACTGCTGCCGTAGCCGTTCGCAATCAGAGTTGGCGTAACGGATGAAAAAGCATCCGTGTAGATGCTGCCCAGTTCAGCCGCTCCGTAGGTACCGGGTCCGGGCAGCAGCGTGCTGCGTTGGGGGGACGCGCCGAACAGCGTTGGGTCGGTCAGGTAACCCTGTACCAGGGCCGAATTCTTCAGAAAGGATTCCGTGCTGCGGGCTGCCGAAAACAAATAACTGCCCGCAAAAAAGGGATGCTGCGTTTCGGCCGACACGCGTTTGGCCCACGACTCCAGGCCGAACAGTGCGTACGCAGCGCCCAGGTTTGCACTGCCTTGACGATCTGTAGCAATGGGGCCCAACGATTTCACAAAAGCAAAGCGGTCCATGGCCGCACGGGCCGCCGCGATGGCATCCATGGGGTTGAGCGCGTCGCGCTGAATTTGCGCTTCGTAAAAATAGGGCAAGGGGTCGTTGGGGTCCAGCGCCTTCGCCTTGGTCAACGCCGCCAGGGCTGCGTCGGGCCGACCCAACTGGTACCAGGCGATTCCCGCATGAATCTGGGATTTGGCGTAGCGGGGCTCCAGCACTCCGGCTTTGAGAAAGGCTTCCAGCGCGGCTTCGGGATTGCCTTGGGACAACAGCAAAATGCCGCGGCTGGTCCAGGCCACATAATCATCCGGAGCCCACTCCAGCGACTGGTCAATCGCCTTGGCAGCGTCTGGCACGCGGTGGGCCCGCGTTTCCAGCGCACCCAATTCTGCCAACGGCGCCACGACACCGGCCGCCAGCTCGACCGCGCGCAGCAGCGCATCGCGTGCCGGGCCAAAATTCTCCTGCTCGGCGTAGGTGGTTCCCAGTCCATGCCACGCACGGTAATCGCCCGGGGCCCGCTGCGTTGCAATCCTGAAAAACTGCACGGCATGAGCGCCGTCGCCGTCAAGTCGGGCGATCTCTCCGCCTACCAGGGCCAGTTCCACAGACTGCGGGAAATGCTGGTGGGCATTTTTGATGATCTGACGCGCTAGATCCCAGTTACCGGATAGCAGCGCAACGCGTGCCTGATACGCCACAAAACGGTCGTCGTTGGGAAAGCGCTGGCTGCCAGCGGTCAGTCGCTCCATTGCCAAAGCCAGATCACCCGCCGCAAGTGCAAAGTCCGAAGCCAGAAGCCACGCCGCAGCAGGCCCAGTCGCAGCTTGGACAATGTCTTCCGTTTGCTGACGCGCTGGGCCCATACGCTGCGCCATCACTTCCGCATGGATCGCCTTGAAAGCGGGATCCAGCAACAACTCCGGGTATCGGGCCAGATCAACGCGGTGTGATGTCACCCACTGAACCCGCTCAAGCGAGTTCTGTAAAAGCCGCTTTTGTGGCGCGCGCCCGGGCTCCGTTACGGATTGCTCGTCCGTTCGCACCCGCACGCTGCCGTATGCGTTCGCGAACTCCACTTCGCCCGACAACACGGTGAGGGTGGTGACACCCGCATCATCCACTTCCATCACCCAATCGGTACCGTGTATGCCTGCGGTGCCGGAAGGTGTCTCCACCTTCAACTTGTTCGGCACCGATTTGGACTGCATCCACGACTTGCCTTTGAGCAAAGACACCGTGGTGTCGGTGGCTTTGCCGTCCCCAACACCCTTGATCTCGAACATGCTGTTGCGCGAGAGCCGCAACTGTGTCTTGTCGGCAAACAACAGGGCCAGTGAACTTTCATCCAGTGTGCGCACAAAGTTTCCGCCATACAGCAATTGCTTGCTCTGCGCGGGGCTCCAGGGGGCGCTGGCGATGGCACGTGATTCTGCCTTGCCGGTAATGGACACGATCTCCGCACTGTTGGGGGCAGCCGCAGTTCCATGAATTTGGTACAAAAGCCCAAGTGCCAGCGCGACCATACGCCTGCCTTGCCGATACCGATGGTTGTTCAGCATTTCACTTTCCTCAATGACCGGCGCCCTGCCTGTGCTTGCGCCAGATCCCCAGGACAATCTTTAGCTCTAAGTGGCACCCGTGTCAAGAAAGTCCGCGCCGGTCAGCACGAAACCATTGGAGATAATACGCCCGTACTTCACCGTCCCGACCCCTACTTGGAGGTTGTCATGCCGCCCAACACAAGTGAAAAAACAATAACCAGTCTGGATCGCGCTAGGCGATGGCACAACGCGCCGGTTCGGCAGAATTGGGCATCGCTTGTCCGCTGGACATTGTGGATCGCGCTGGCCTGTTGTTTTGGTACCAGCCACGCCGCAACCCCGCAAGTTGCGGCCAACGGCCACACCAGCATGGCGCTGGACAGCAGTGGAAACTTGTATGGCTGGGGCGACAACGGGAGCGGCTTGCTGGGCCGTGTGGACAAAGCCTTCGGCCCTGTCGCCCTTCCTGCCGTTACACCGTTTGCGCGCGGTTACTCCGGCTTGAACCGCCTCTACCTGATCGATAGCAATGCCGGATTGTGGGGCGCCGGCAACAACCAATTTGGCCAGCTGGGGGACGGCACTTTTTTCCTGCGACGAAATGCCCTGGTCAAACTCGGAGCCGACTACAAGGACCTTGCCGCCGGTTGGTATCACACACTGGCCATCAAGACGGACGGCAGCCTGTGGTCCTGGGGATCTGGAGACTATGGCCAGTTGGGAGATGGCTTGACCGCGGCCCGCAGCCGGCCGTTTTCCGTTCCCCTGGGTCGAGCGGTCTCCGTGGCGGCTGGCACCTTTCATTCGCTGGCCGTGCTGGCTGACGGCAGCCTGTGGGCGTGGGGAAGCAACCAGTTCGGGCAATTGGGAGACGGCACCAACTCTGACCGCACGCAACCGACCAAGATCGGAGACGGTTTTGTGCAAGTCGCCGCTGGCGACTATTTTTCTTTGGCACGCAAGGCTGACGGCAGTGTATTTGCTTGGGGACGCAACAGCGACGGTCAATTGGGGGATGCCAGCACCACCAACCGCGCCACCCCGACCGCTGTACCGGGCCGATTCAGCCACATTGTTGCCACAGCAGCAGCCAGTCTGGCCCTGGACTCAGTCGGTGGCTTGTTCCAATGGGGTCGTACTCTGGGAATCAGTTCGTCACCCATGCAACTGACTCCCAACCGCATTGCACTGGGGGTCAAAGGTGTCAGTGCAGGCGCACAACACCTGCTGGTGCAAAAGCTTGATGGCAGCCTGTATGCAGTGGGCAGCAACGAGGATGGCGAACTGGGTGTGGAAGACCTGGTGGCCAGCGAAAGTGCGATTCTGGTCAAGGTCGCAAACAACCCGGCCAGCTTTGCGGCGGGGGGCAAACAGTCCCTGTTAATCGATGCCAATGGTAAGGCCTATGCATGGGGCAACAACAGCGAGGGCCAACTGGGCCAGGGCCGCGATGACCGCTTGTCAGTACCGGTTTTGCTTGCATCGGGTGTCAGCCAGCTGGCGCTGAGCGACAGCGTGGCCTACGTCATACGGGAGGACGGTGGCCTGTGGGCCTGGGGCGATAACCACGACGGAAGATTGGGCGACGGGGGAACACGCTCGCGCTCGGCGCTTGTCAAACTTGGCGATGGTTTTGCCACCGTCAGCAATGGCAACACCCAGGCCTTTGGCATCAAAACCGATGGCAGCCTGTGGGCCTGGGGACTGAACGACTTTGGGCAACTGGGCCTCGGTGACGTGGTCAACCGCAACCGCCCGACCAGGGTTGGTGATGGATACAAGGCAGTGGCTGCCGGTGCCGAACACACCTTGGCCCTGAAGACCGATGGCAGCCTGTGGGCCTGGGGACGCAACCGCTACGGGCAATTGGGCAATGGCCTGTTCGAGCAACGATTTGGCACACAAGCCAACCCACTCCCCACCAAGATGGGAGATGGTTACACCGCCATCCTGGCCGGTGCACACCATAGTCTTGCGCTGCGCGCAGACGGCAGTCTGTGGGCCTGGGGCTGGAACGACTATGGTCAGGTGGGTGATGGCAGCCTGGAAAGCCGGGCAACGCCAACCCGGGTGGCGACTGACATCGCAAGACTGTTGTCGGCCAGCATCAGCAGTCTGGCATTGGGTCAGGATGGCAAAACCTATGCTTGGGGTTACAACGGTGAGAGGCGACGCCGCTACAACGTGCTGCTGGCGGGCAGCGAGGTCTACTCCATTACCCGACCAACGGCGATATCAGGGGCGTGGACGGCCGCCAGCGCCGGCTCCTCGCATGCGGTCTATCTGCGCAAGGACGGCATTGCGTTCAGTGTCGGCTACCAGCAGTTCGGCCAATTGGGGGACGGTTCTTTTGACGACGTTCGCACCCAGAAATCAGCGGTGTTGGGCGTGGACTTGAACGGACTATTGGATTTGCAGCCTGCAACCCCCAAACAACTGGAACCAGGCGACGTGCCACCCGTCTTTGTGAGGACCATCCGTCAGGGGGAATACAGCAAGATGTCGATGGGGGTGCAGGTGCGTGTGCCACGCGCCACTGCGGGAGCTGGCGGTGCCGCCGGTCGGCCAGTGCCGCGAGCCCAGGTCGGCACGGGTTATCAAATGTATGTGGTCGCTGGCGTGCCCGTAGTCAATAGCGGTGTAGTGTGGTTTTCACTGCAACCCAAGGAACAAACCACCAGCGCCACCTGGGCTGGAATCACCCAGCCGCTAGCCGCCTACCTTCAGAACATCACAACGACCGACACGTCAGTTGTCGAGTTTGATGTGCTTGAAAACCTCGACACCACCCTGCTGGCCGGTGCCTCCCTGTACCTGGGGTATGGGCTGAATCAGGACGAGATGATTCAGAACCAACGTTTTCGGGTGTTCTTTGTGGTTCCGACCGAGTGAACACCAACTGAAACCCGGCTCGGCCAGGCAACCGTTAGACTGTTTCAACATTATTTTTCAGGACCCTACCATGAGCACACCCGTTTCCTACAGCCTGGATGATGGCATCGCAACGCTGACCCTGAACAATGGCAAGGTGAACGCCTTTTCGCATGAACTGATTGCGGCATTCAACCAGCGGTTGGACCAGGCGGAGCAGGCCGCTGCCGTAGTGATCGTGACCGGCCAGCCGGGCATTTTGAGCGGTGGCTACGATCTCAAGGTCATGATGGCCGGTCCACAGGCGGCAATTGACCTGGTGGCGGCCGGGTCCACTTTGGCGCGGCGCATGCTTTCGCACCCCCAGCCCATCATCGTCGCCTGCCCGGGACACGCAGTGGCCAAAGGAGCTTTTGTGCTGCTGTCTGCCGACTACCGCATCGGTGTAGACGGACCGTTCAGCATCGGCCTCAACGAGGTCAAGATTGGCATGACCATGCACCATGTCGGCATTGCCATTGCGCGGGACCGCTTGACCAAACCCGCATTCCAGCGCTCGGTCATCAATGCCGAGATGTTCACGCCCCAGGCAGCTGTGGCCGCCGGGTTTCTGGACCAGGTTGTGGCGCCGGAACAATTGATGAGCACTGCGATGGACATGGCCCAGCAGTTGAAGAAACTCAACATGAACGCCCACAAGAACACCAAACTCAAGGTGCGCAAAGACTTGCTCGCAACGCTCGATGCCGCCATTGCTCTGGACAAAACCATCAGCCTCATGTGACCATTAAGTAATATCGGCCTCCAGCCCTCTTAAACATTGAGTGAGGCGCTCCTTTTTTTATAGCTGTTTTGAATTTTTCCCAGAGTCCTGCCGCGGCCTGACGCGAGCCTGAGACTTGCGTTAAGTCAATCCATAGCGGGGGCTGCGACCTAGAATAGCTGCTCACCAAGCCCCTAGATTGCCGCATGTCCTCCTCCCTGATTCGCCGCCTGTTGCTGTCTGTCCTGGTTATCTGTCTGCTGGGCGCTGGCATCTGGTGGGCCAAGCGGCCCAAACCCATTGCCGTGCTGGTGACCGAGATCGATCTGGGTCGGGTGGAGTCCAGCATCGCCAACACCCGCGCCGGCACGGTCGAGGCGTGTCTGCGCACCAAACTCTCAGCCACCATGGGCGGGCGCATCGAGCGGTTGGCTGTCAAAGAGGGCGACAAGGTGCAAAAAGGCCAGTTGTTGATGAAGCTGTGGAACGATGACCAGCAAGCCCAAAGCACCCTGGCGATGGCGCAAGTGGAGACGGCGCGCAAGCGGGTGGCCGAAGCATGCACGGTGGCGGCCAACGCCGAGCGCGAAGCCGAACGCCAGACCTCACTGTTCAAGCAGGGTTTTGTATCCGGTTCCCGTGACGAGCAAGCCCGCGCCGAGGCCCAGGCCCGGCGCGCCGGCTGCGACGCCGCCAAAGCCGATGTAGCGCAGACCCAAGCCCGCGTCAACGCCACACGTGTGGAGCAAAGCCGAACCGTCTTGTATGCACCCTTTGCCGGCACGGTGGCCAAAATTGTGGGAGAGGTTGGTGAATACTCTACACCCTCCCCGCCCGGAGTGCCAACACCGCCCGCCATAGACCTGATCGACGACACCTGCCTCTATGTGCGTGCGCCCATGGACGAAGTGGATGCCCCCAAGATCACGGCCGGGCAAACGGTGCGCATCAGCTTTGACGCGCTGCCCAAGCAGTCTTTTCCTGGCAAGGTCAAGCGGGTGGCCCCCTATGTATCCGCCGTAGAGAAACAGGCGCGCACGGTCGACATTGAAGCCACGCTGGACATCACTGACAAAGCGCCGCCGCGCTTGCTGGTCGGCTACAGCGCGGACGTGGAAGTGGTGCTGGCCTTACGCGACAAAGTGGTTCGCGTGCCCACCTCGGCCCTGCAGGAAGGCAGCCGCGTGCTGGTGGCGGGCGCAGATGGCACCTTGCAGCAGCGTGCCGTCAAAACCGGCCTGGCCAACTGGGAATTCACCGAGGTGCTGGAGGGCCTGGCCGCTGGCGACAAGGTCGTCACCTCGCTGGAGCGCGAAGGTGTCAAGGCCGGTGCGGCCTTTGTGGTGGACGACAAAGCCAAAAAATGAGTCCTGTAGTTAGCCCCGCCCAAATCGAGCTGGCCGGGATCGAGCGGGTCTTTCACCTTGGGGACTCCGAGGTACACGCCCTGCGCAATCTGAACCTGAGCATTGCCGCCGGTGAATACGTGGCGGTGATGGGACCGTCGGGTTCGGGCAAATCCACCTTGCTGAACTTGCTGGGTCTGCTGGACAGCCCCAACACGGGTCTTTACCG
This sequence comes from uncultured Rhodoferax sp., assembly GCA_964569855.1. Taxonomy (GTDB): domain Bacteria; phylum Pseudomonadota; class Gammaproteobacteria; order Burkholderiales; family Burkholderiaceae_C; genus Allorhodoferax. The sequence goes on along the minus strand of CAZMXB010000025.1, from coordinate 5,415 downwards.
GCTGGAAGGGCGCGATGTCACGACGCTATCGCCCGACGAGCAGGCCCGCGTGCGCAGCCAGCGCATTGGTTTCGTGTTTCAGAGTTTTCACCTGGTGCCGCGCCTGACGGCCGCAGAAAACATAGCCTTGCCCATGGTGCTGGCGGGTCTGGCCCCGGCCCAGCGCGCCGTCCGGGTCAAACAGGCGCTCAAGGATTACGGGCTGGAGAACCGCTCGGACCACCGGCCCGATGAACTGTCGGGTGGGCAGCGCCAGCGCGTGGCCATCGCCCGCGCCACCATCATGCAACCGGCCATGATCCTGGCCGATGAACCCACAGGCAATCTGGACCGCGCTACTGGCGAAGAGGTGATCCGTTTGCTGGAAGGCTTGAATGCCAGCGGTGTGACCTTGATCATGGTCACCCACGACGCCAGCCTGGGTGCCCGGGCGCACCGGCAATTGCTGATGGAAGACGGTGCCGTCAAACAAGACCATGCGCGGAGCTGACCTGATCCGTTTTGCGCGCGACGCCGCCACCGGAAACCCGTTGCGCGCGTCCTTGCTGATATTGGCCATGGCCATCGGCGTGGCCGCCGTGGTCGTATTGACCGCGCTCGGTGACGGTGCCCGGCGCTATGTGATGAACGAGTTTTCGTCGTTGGGAAGCAATCTCGTGATTGTGCTGCCGGGGCGTTCGCAGACCGGGGGCTTTAGCCCGGGCAATGCCATCACCAACACGCCGCGTGACCTCACCATCGACGACGCCCAGGCCCTGCAACGCGCCACTGCCGTGGCCAAGGTGGCACCACTGGCGGTAGGTACATCCGAGATCAGCTTTGGCGGCAAGCTGCGCGAAGTGATGGTGGCGGGCACCGTCTCGCAATACGTGGATGTGCGACACATGGCCATGGCGCAAGGGCGCTTTCTTGCCCAGGGTGACTGGCGCAGAGGTGCCGCCGAGGCGGTCATAGGCGCCAAGGTGCGAGATGAAATCTTTGGTGCCAACCCGTCACTGGGACAACTGGTGCGCATCGGCGACCGGCGCTTTCGCATCGTGGGTGTGCTGGCCGCCAGCGGGCAGGGCCTGAGCATGAACACGGACGAGTTGGTGTTTGTGCCGGTGTCCCTGGCGCAAGCCATGTTCAACAGCAACACCCTGTTTCGTATCCTGATCGAGTCCCATGGGCGCGAATCGATTGAAGCCGCCAAGGTACAGGTGGCTGAGATCATCAAGGTGCGTCATGACGGCGAGCAGGACGTCACCGTCATCACCCAGGACGCCGTGCTGGCCACTTTTGACCGCCTGCTGGGAGCTTTGACACTGGGCGTGGCGGGCATTGCCGCCATCAGCCTGGCCGTCGCGGGAATACTGGTGATGAACGTGATGCTGGTCTCGGTGAGCCAGCGCACCGCAGAGATTGGCCTGCTCAAGGCGCTGGGTGCCACGGGAGCGGGCATTCGCACCGTTTTTCTGACCGAAGCGGCCATGCTCTCCCTGGCCGGAGCCGTGGTGGGGTATCTGCTGGGGCAACTGGGTGCTGCGGTGATCCGGCAGTTGTACCCGACCTTTCCGGCCTACCCCCCGGATTGGGCCGTTTTTGCCGGTTTGGCAACGGCACTGGTGACCGGCATCCTGTTCGGCGTGTTGCCCGCCCGGCGCGCCGCGCAAATGGACCCAGTGCAAGCCTTGTCGAAACGATAGCCGGTATGCTTTTGACCGACGCCATACGCCTAGCGCTACGTGCTGTCACGGCACAGCGATTGCGCAGTTTCCTGACGCTGCTGGGGATCGCGGTCGGTATTGCATCGGTGATCTTGTTGACGTCGATTGGCGAGGGTATCCACCGCTTTGTACTGGCTGAATTTACGCAGTTTGGCACCAACATCGCCAGCATCTCCCCGGGGAAAGTGAAGACGTCGGGCCCGGCCCCAACCGGCATTCCGTCGTCGGTGCGACCCCTGACGCTGGACGACGCCCGCGCCCTGCGTGCCCTGCCCCACGTGACCGGCATGACCGCTGGCGTCTGGGGCAATACCGAGGTCAGCGGCAACGGCCGCCTGCGCCGCACCACGGTCAATGGTGTGGGTGCCGACATGCTGCAGGTCTACAGCATCAAGGTCAAAACCGGTCAATTTTTGCCCGACGAAGCCTTGGAAAACGCCCGCGCCTTTGTGGTACTGGGCGCCAAACTCAAATCCGAACTGTTTGGCAGCGCGAACCCGCTGGGCGCGCGTGTACGCGTCGGCAATCTGCAATTCCGGGTGATTGGTGTACTCGAAGCCAAGGGCCAGTTTCTCGGTGTGGACCTGGATGACGCCGCTTACATTCCCACGGCACGCGCACTGGAACTTTACAACCGTGACGGCATGATGAAAATCGACCTGGCCTACGAGGAAGGCGTGCCGGCCGCCCGCATTGTGGCCGCGGTCAAGGCCAGTCTGATGGCGCGCCACGGCCGCGAAGATTTCACGATCACCACGCAGGAAGACATGCTGCGCACGTTGTCCAATATCCTGGACATTCTGACCATGGCCGTGGGTGCCCTGGGCAGTATTTCGCTGTTGGTGGGCGGGGTTGGCATTGTCACCATCATGACCATCGCGGTGAGTGAACGCACGGGCGAGATCGGGCTGATGGTGGCCCTGGGCGCACCACGGCGAACGATTCTGGGGCTGTTTCTGGGCGAGGCGGTCACACTGTCTGCGATTGGCGGTCTGATGGGGCTGGTATTAGGCTTTGGGCTGGCTCAGGTCATCCATTTGGCGGTACCTGCCCTGCCGGTTCATACCCCTTTAACCTTTGTGCTACTGGCCGAAGGTGTTGCGATCGTGATTGGGCTCTTGGCCGGCGTTTTGCCGGCCCGCAATGCGGCGCGCCTGGACCCCGTGGATGCGCTGCGAACCGAATGATCGGCAGGCACCGCGTGGCGCCAATCAACCCAAAAATGCGATACTCATACCCACGGAAACCGCTCAGTTGCGCGGGCGCTGAACATGCCATTTTTCACCAAGGTCTTTTTATGCGTTGTCTTCAAAGATTTTCACCCCGGCTATGTGCCGCCGCCCTGGCTGCGGTGTCCCTGGGTTCAGTGGCACAAAACACCGGCGTTGGTTATGTCAAGACCGTTACCGGTGATGCTTGGGTAACCACCACCGGCCAGCGCACCAAGGCCGCGCCCGGTACCCCAATTTCGGTTGGCAGCCACCTCAAAACCGCACCGGGTGCCACACTGGGCGTAACTTTCAAGGACAACACCCTGATGTCGTTCGGACCTGACACCGAGTTGACCGTGGACGAATACCTGTATGCCCCGGCACAGGGCCAGCTTCAGTTGACGACCAAACTGGCGCGCGGCAGCCTGAATTACGTCTCGGGTGTAATTGCCAAGCTGAAGCCCGAAGCGGTTCAGGTCAAGACCCCCACCGGCATCATCGGCGTGCGGGGCACACAGTTCGTGGCAAGAGTGGAGGATGCACAATGAAACGCGCCATGCCAACGATTGCCGTTGCCGTTGCCGTGGGCTTGGCCGCCCTGCTGGTCGCGTGCGCAGCCCCTCCTCCACCGCCAAAACCACCGCAGTCCTACGTGGCGCTGCTGCCCAGCCCCGATGGCAGCATTGGCAAAGTGGTGGTACAGGGCCAACGCGGCGAACAGGTGTTGAGCCTTGCACAACAGGGGGTTCTTCTGGACGGCAGTGCGCCACCGTTTGAAGTGCCCACGGAGAAGCTGCAAAGGGATTTTGCTCAGGCCATGGCGGCGCGCCCACCGCTGCCAGAACAGTTCTTTTTGTATTTCATCAGCGGCGGCTCTGAACTCACCCGCGAATCACGTGAACTGTTGCCCCGCATCATTGAGCGTGCACTCACGCGGCAATCGGTTGACATGTCGGTCATCGGACACACCGACACCCTGGGCACGGCCGAAGCCAACGAAGCGCTCGCCCTCAAGCGTGCCACCGCCATGGCGGAGCAACTGCGCGGCATGGGCTTGGCCAACTCCGTGATGGTCATCGAGTCGCACGGTGAACGCAACCTGCTGGTACCAACGCCCGATGAAACTCCGGAGCCGGGTAACCGGCGGGTAGAAATTACGCTGCGGTAGGCCTGGAGTCTTGGTATTTTCGGCTAATTGGCCTGCAGCCCTCGTAAAATCTTCGCAGGTAGCTATCATTTACATAGCAACCGTCAAGCCCTCATTCCCTGCGATGGCAGCCACTTCAGCCGGGTTCTTACCCTTCAGGCGATGGTCGCTCCACACCTGGCG
>CAZMXB010000025.1:0-1158 GCA_964569855.1 uncultured Rhodoferax sp. | reverse complement strand
CAAGCTGCGGCAAGCGCGCTCCCGTGGGCTTGCTCCATCACCGCATGCGGCGCAGTGGCTTTGAGGTGGTGGTCGCTCCACACCTGGCGCCAGCGCCGCGCGCCGGGCAAGCCGTGGCGCAGGCCCAGCATGTGGCGGGCGATGGTGCTCCAGGGGGTGCCGTGCAGCGCGGCCTCACGGGCCATGTAGTCCACCATTTGACGCTCGACTGATTCGCGGGTCTTGCAGGACACTGGCAGACCAAAGAACGTCGCGTCCCAATCGCTCATCAACCAAGGGTTGTGGTAGGCCTCGCGCCCCACCATCACGCCATCAACCCCTCGCAGTTGTTCAGCAATTTGCGTGTGGGTCGTGATGCCGCCGTTAATGACAATGGTGAGCTGGGGAAAGTCGCGTTTGAGTTCGTGCACCAGTTCGTAACGCAGGGGCGGCACCTCGCGGTTTTCCTTCGGGCTCAGACCTTTGAGCCAGGCGTTGCGCGCATGAACGATGAACACCTTGCAACCGGCCTCGCTGACCGCCCCCACAAAGTCGCGCACAAAGGCATAACTCTCGGTTTTGTCGATGCCAATGCGGTGTTTGACCGTGACGGGCACGTCCAACACATCGACCATGGCTTTGACGCAGTCCGCTACCAGCCGGGGCTCTGCCATCAGGCAGGCACCAAAGGCGCCGCGCTGCACGCGCTCGCTGGGGCAACCGCAGTTGAGGTTGATTTCGTCATAGCCCCAGTCCTGGCCCAACTTGGCGCAATGGGCCAGGTCAGCCGCGTCACTGCCCCCCAGTTGCAGGGCCAGTGGATGCTCTTCTGGGTTGTAACGCAGGTGGCGCGCCACATCGCCATGGATCATCGCTCCCGTGGTGACCATCTCGGTATAGAGCAGCGCCTTGCGGCTCAACAGGCGGTGGAAATAGCGGCAATGGCGGTCCGTCCAATCGAGCATGGGTGCAACGGAAAGCCGGTGATTGGCGCCGGTTGGATGAAGAAGCGTGGAATTCAAGTCGAAATTTTCAAGAAGATAGGGTCGCCCCAAATTGACCGCTGGCTGCGCATCGCCTACATTGGACGCGGGTTTTCAACGGCAAATTATCGACGCGACAGACAACCGACGGTTTATAGCAACAACAATCACCACGACACCATGAGCAAACTGTCAC
>CAZMXB010000024.1:28759-29843 GCA_964569855.1 uncultured Rhodoferax sp. | reverse complement strand
GTGGGGAATCAAAAACTTCAGCGTCGGGAATTCCTTGAACAAATCGCTGGTCAGGCACTGCATGAAGGCTGTCGTGTCGGCGTTCAGGTAGTGCGCGCCAGTGGTATGGAAGCAGGCGTTGCAACTGGTGGACACGTGGATCATGGCAGGGATGTCGTACTCAACCATCTTTTCGTAAATCGGGAACCATGCCTTGTCGCTCAGCGGGGGCGATGTCCAGTGCCCGCCACTGGGGTCAGGGTTCAGGTTGATACCGACGTTGCCGTATTCCTTGACGCACTTCTCCAGCTCGGGAATGCAGGTGGCAGGGTCCACCCCGGGGCTTTGCGGCAGCATGGCCACCGGCACAAAGTGATCCGGGAACAGCTGGCTGACGCGGTAGCACAGCTCGTTGCAGATGGCGGCCCAGGTGCTGGACACATTGAAGTCGCCGATGTGGTGTGCCATGAAACTGGCGCGCGGGCTGAACAGCGTCAGGTCAGAGCCGCGCTCTTTCATCAGGCGCAGCTGGTTGGTCTCAATCGACTCGCGCAGCTCGTCGTCGCTGATTTTCAGGTCCGACACTTTGGGGCTAATGGATGCGTCCTTGATGCCGGCAATCTGCTGGTTACGCCAGGTTTCCAGCGCCTTGGGAGCCGTGGTGTAGTGGCCGTGGCAGTCAATGATCATGGGTTACTCCTTATCAGTGTTTTAGGCCTCTAGCCCTCGTGAAGCAAGCGTGAAGTGCTATCAAATTCATATCACACGGGTTCCATGCCCTGGCGGCGTTTGGCCTCTGCCGTTGCTGGCGAGGCCATGTAATCCAGCAGGGCCTGCACTTCGACAGGCCGTGTGCAGCCGGTACTCATGACGGCAGAAAACGTGGTGGTGATCTGGATGGCGACGGGCAGCGGACCGACTATTGCGATACCGTCCACCTGGATCAGTTCGCTGAGCTGCTGAAAGCCCAGTGCGACGTCGCCTTTGGCAACCAGGCTGCCCACGGGCACGCCGGGCGGTGCGGTGACGATGCGGTCCTTGATCGCTTCGGCGATGCCCCAGCGTTCAAGCAGTTTCGCCAGCGCCACGCCGCTGGGGCCGGTGG
>CAZMXB010000024.1:0-28749 GCA_964569855.1 uncultured Rhodoferax sp. | reverse complement strand
CTGCTGATGTCCGGCAATGCTGTACCGGCACGCACGGCGACTGCCACTCCGGAATGCACCAGGTCGGTCACGCTGTCGGCGCGCAGATGGCCGGCGGCGACGAGCTTGGCAATGGCGTCGGATGCCAGGATGACCACGTCAAAGGCCTCGCCAGCCTGCACACGTTTGGCGGCATCCACGCCACCGACCGACTCAATCGCGACGGCCTGGCCGGTATGCGCGGCGTAGGCCGCGGTCATTTCTGCCAGCAGCTGGCGCGTGGCCATGGAGGAGATGCCTTTCAGTGGCGCCGGATGGGTGGGAGCAGAGCCGTTCATGGTGGCAATTTTGTGCGCTCGCCTGCCAATTGGTAAGCCCCGACCCTGACTAGCAGCTATCGCAAATCGGCATAATGAAAGCTTAGCTATTCACAAACATCTTCATGGACCTGAAACAGCTTGAATATTTTGTCCGTGTGGCAGAAATGGGCAGTTTCACCCGCGCAGCCATTGCGCTGGACGTGGCGCAGCCCGCGCTGAGTCGCCAGGTGCGCTTGTTGGAGGTGGAGTTGCGGCAGAACCTGCTGACCCGCAACGGCCGGGGCGCCGTGCCCACCGAAGCGGGTAAGCTGCTGCTGGCCCATGGCCGCGGCATCCTGCACCAAGTGGAGCGGGCCAAAGAGGAACTGGGCCGTGTGCGCGGCGCCCTGGCCGGCCGGGTGGCGGTAGGCTTGCCCACCAGTCTGGCGCGGGTGTTGACCGTGCCGTTGACCCGGGCCTTTCGCCAGCAGATGCCGGACGCCACGATTTCCATAAGCGAGGGCCTGTCGGTGGCCATGCTGGAATCGCTGGTCAATGGACGTCTGGACATTGCGGTGCTGTACAACGCCCAGGCCAGTCCGGAAATCGAAATCCTTCCGTTGCAGGACGAAGACCTGATGCTGGTTCAGCGGCGTCCACCCGGACTGCAGGAGGAACCTGGTCCCGGCCCGATTGCGCTGAAGGACGTGGCCAAGTTGCCGCTGGTCATCCCGAGCCGCCCCAACGCCATTCGCATGCAGGTCGAGTCTGAAATGGCCAACATTGGCTGCCGTCCGGTGATCGCTCTGGAAATCGATGGTGTGTCGGCCATCCTGGATCTGGTGGCGGATGGCGCCGGTAGTGCCGTACTGTCGCGCAACGCCGTGGCCAACTCCATACGTCCCTCGGCCTTTACGGTGCGGGCGATTGATGAGCCGCCGTTGCGCACCCGGGTGTCGCTGGCGACCAGTTCACTGCGCCCGGCCACGCTGACGCAGCAGGCCACGCTCACGCTGATTCGTGGCACCGTTGCGCTTCTGATGCCGCCCGCCTGAATCGGTCTTATCTTCCTGGGTTACCAGATCCAGTCGCAGCAGGGTATCCGCGTAGGACATGAAGCGGTTCAGATAGTCCGGTGAAATCTCGCGCATCAGGGCCAACGAGCGCAACACCAGCATGTGGGAATTGATGGGGCCGGCATTCTTTGGCGCCTGCTGCAGTGCCTGCGTGACCTGTATTTCGGCGCTGAGTTTGGACCAGGTGTTCCTGAAATACCGTATCGACTTGAGTTCGGGGCGCGTCGAGTGACTGCCAGGCTGGCTGGCTTCTGGGTTGTCCTGCGTGTGCTGCGCCATGTGGCTGGTTAGCTCGACCAGGCTGGCGCCATGGTGCTGGTGCTCTAGGGTGGCAACCCGCCGCGTCAGCCCTTGAAAATCTCCCGCGTCCAGAAGACGCTGCAATTCGGTGGCGGCATCGGGATATCGTTTAGAGGCCTGGGCCGCCGTGTCCCTGGCAACGCCCAGGGCACGGTCAAATCGTGCCTGAAAAGCGGACAGCGACTGCCCCAAGCGTTTTTCCAGAATCTGCTGGACACGTCCGGTTTGACCCTCCAGCCGATGTGCCAGCGCTTCGATGGCGTGCAGGCGAACCGGGTCATGCCGATGCGCGCCCGCCAGGCGCAGTGACCTGATTTTGTGTGCGAGGGCCACGCTGCCTGGCACACACACATCCGTCACTGCCTGGTTCACCGCATCTTTCATGGGGTGGCGCTTTTTGCAGCGGTGTTTCTGGGCACGGGCGCCATTTCAACTCTCCGGTTTTGCGCCCGCGCGGCATCACTGACATTGGGAGTGACCGGTTGTTCCGAGCCAAACGCTGCGGCAAAAACCATGGACGACGGCATGCCGTCTTCGATCAATGCCCGGGTCACGGTGAGGGCCCGCTGTGCCGACAATTCCCAGTTGTCGGCGAAGCGGCCGTTGCCTTCCCGAATCGAGCGGTCATCAGTGAAGCCGCTGACCATCAGGAGTTCGCCCCGTGAGCCCAGGTAGGCCTGCAAGGGGCTCACCAAACTGGACAACAGTTTGCGGCCCTCGGGCTGCAATTGGTCGGAGTTCAATGAAAACAATACCCGCCCACTGATGCCGATGCGCCCGTTGTCCAGTGTGATGCGTCCCGTCGCCAGTGGAATCGCCAAAGCGCGCTCAAGCGACATGCGGCGCTGCTCCTCCACACGGCGTTTCTTCACTTCATCCTCAAGGTGGGTCGCCAACTCCAGTTGCACCACCAGAACACCCACCAACAACAGCACAAAGGCACCCAGCAAACCCGACATCAGATCGCCAAATACCGCCCATACCGGAGCCGTTTGCTCCAGGCCTGCGTCACCTTCGCTCATGTCAAAGGGCCTCTTCGGTTTGCAAGGCTTGTTTTGCCGGCAGTTTGCGCAGCTCGGCAAAGATCTCTTTCTGCGACAGGATGCTCAGATCAATCACTTCGCGCGCCTGTGCCACGTAGTAGGCAAGCTGGTCATCACTGCGCGCCATGGACTTGTCCATCGCGCCCTCAATGCGTTGCAGGTGGGTAATCAGTTTTTCATTGGCGTCGCCAAAGGAGCCCACGGCAAAACTCAGCGTGTCGCTCAAGCTGGAAACCTCGACCGCACTGCTGGTGACCTGCGCCGCTACGTCGGCCAGTTTGTCCGCCTCCTGGACCAGTGTTTCTGAAAACTGTCCGCTGGCCTCGCGCAACGCCGTTGCAGAATTGGCGACCAGCGCATCAATGGCGGAGCGCTGTTCCACCGATGCATGGCGAATGGAGTCCAGCAGCGTCTTGAGCGTTTCCAGAATCTGCGCGCGCTCCTGCAGCAATGTGTTGTCACGCGCCGTGCTTTTGGATATCTCCTCGCGCAGCTTGCCGATCACTTCTGCCGCCGCACGCGGGGCTTGCGAGGCGGTTTCGATGAGCCGGGCAATCGGGTCTTCCAGTGCGGTACCCAAGGTGGTCAGGTGGCTTGCGAGTGCCGTCTGCAGTTCGCCCAGCCGTTCAACCGCCGCGTTGGCGCGTGATGCCTCTGCGTCACGCAGCGCCACGAGTTCGTTTCGCAACACGCCCGCCAATTGGTCCAGACGTTCGCCATGCTGTTGTGTCCATGTGGCCTCGGATGCCATGCGCACGTGCACGAGTTCTTCGGAACTGGCCAGCAAGCGGGACACTTCGCCCGCCGCCTGGCTGGCATTGGCCCTGGCCGTTTCCGAGATTTCACGCGCGGTCTGGCCCAGGCTGCGGCAAATCTGCTCTTGCTGGGCGGCGTAGGCCAGGCCCAACTCGCGTGCCAGTGCGGCGGACCGCTGCTCGAAACTGTCGTTGAAACCTTGCAGTGACCGGCCCATGCTGGCAACCATCTGCTCATGCACGCGATTGGTGTCCTGTGCAATCTCGGACATGGCGGACTGAAGCACCGGTCGCATGCTGTTCCCGGCCGCGTTGGCGCCCTGGACCAGGCTTTCTCGCAGCGATTGGTCGACGGCGCGGGCCAGGTCGGTGTAGACGCCTTTGACATGGCTGTGAAAGTTTTCCTGGTTGGTGAGCAAACGGTCGTTCAACTGCTCGCTCATGCGTTCCATGTGGGCCATCATCGCCTGCATCTGCTGGGCTACGGCGGGCATGGTTAGTGCCTGAAGTTGCAAGGCCTTGAAGGCTTCCTGGCGCTGGTGCGCGTAGGAGAAGCTGCGCAGCCGCGTGGCAATCTGGCCGTCGAGCAATTGCGCCGCCAGCAGTCGCTCGCGCCGGCTCATGGCCGACATAAGACCCAGCATCGCTGATGCCGCCACCCCTGCCACGGAGGTGCCAAACGCCAGGCCCAGGCCCTTGATGGGGGCAGCGAAAGCCGAGCGAATGGCTTGCAGATCGGTGGTGCCTTCCAGCGCGAACACCGCTCCGTTGAGCGTGACCACCATCCCCAAGAAGGTCCCCAGCATGCCCAGCATGACCAGCAGCCCCACCAAGTAAGGTGTCAGTGCGGGACCCGGCAATCCGGTTCGTTCACCTTCGATGCGCAAACGCACCGGGTTTTGTAGCGAAGAGTGAATCGTGGCCAGCCAATCGCCGAGATTGACGAGCGACTCGGGGATGTCCGACAAGGCGTTGGACAAACTGGTGGTTGCCTGGCGGAACCGGTGCAACTCGAAGGCGCCCACTGCATATGTTCCACCAATGATCACGGTCATCACCAGGGCCAAGGTGTTGGTACCTACGAAGGCAGAACCGGCCCATATCACGGCCGCGGCGCCCAGCAAAAAGCTGGCAAAAAAGAAATGTCTATGCATATGTTGTGTCACTTGTAAGGGCTTCCAGCAGGCCCAGAGTGGGTTGTAGCCGCATGTCCAGTTCGGCAATCAGCACCGCTTGCAACTCCTTGCAGAATTGCCCGAGCCAGCCGCCGGCTTTCATCCAGGAGTCCACGTTGTCAGCCGCTGGGGCTTGAACAAGGCGTTGCTTGTGGTTTGCGAGTGATTGCTCAAAGCGTTTTGCCAGAAGCTGCGGCAAGCGGGAGAACAACATGCTTTCACGTTCGCTGAGGATGCCGTCGAGTGCGGCGTCCAGCGTGGCGAGTTGTCGCAGCGCGGGTGATGCCGTCGCAAGCACGTCGCGCACCTTGGCACGCAATGGGCGAACCAGCCCTTCCATCTCGCGCTGGTGCGCGTGGTGGAAGCGCCGGTAGGGCTCATAGTTGGTGGCATCCTCAAACGGGGTGCCGGGTTTTGGCAAGGGCAGGGGGTTGCGGTTGCGGCCCGCCGGGTTGGAGCAACTTGTCGTGATGGCCTGCACAGCGGTTGCGCGCACGTGCTCAAACGCCTCCAGTGCGGTTTTTGTTGCGGTGGAGCGTGGAACGGCCGCCGCCCCCGGGCCCGAATCGCGAACATTGTGCGCGGCGCACAGGGTAATGGCGTTGGTAAAGTCAACCCACAGGCTCAGTTTTTCAGCAAATGCAATCCCTGGCTCGACTGCTTCCACAAGGGCCAGGTCGGTGAGAGTTCGAATGAGTTGGGAGCTGTTGAAGTTCGTACGCGTTAGATATCGCGTCATAGGGCAGTGGGATCCAGATGGAAAGAACAAGATCCGCAAGCAGGTTCGTTCCTGTCAGATTCGTCACAATTTTAACGTTTGTTGCGGCGGTCAGCGCCAAGAGCACCTCGCGCGTTGAGTTTGGACAATGAAACCTTTTCAATCCCCCTCGCTTTTGTCCATTCGCGCACTTCTGCGCTTTTTCGCCCTGGCCTTGTCGAGTCTGCTGCTGCTTGGCGCTGGCTCAGCCTGGGCCGACCCTCCCGTGCGAGCGGGCCGAATCGCCGAAGTGAGCGGCACTGCGTGGTTGTTTGACCCCGATGCCAGGGCGTGGGATCGGGTTCTGCGCAACCAGACCGTCGGTCAGGGCGACCTCTTGCGCACGGCGGCCGGTTCTCGCGTCACGGTGCGCGTGGGCTCCAGCACCACTTGGCTCGATGAAAACAGCGAGATCCAGGTGCTGCAACTGGACGATTCCGCCGTGTTGTTGCGTCTGGTCAAGGGTGATTTGGCACTGCGCTTGCGTACCGAAGAGGCCGCTGATGAAACGCGGGTTCAAACCCGCGAAGGTGTCACCGCGCCAGAGATGGCCGGCCTGATCCGCGTAGCCCAGAGTGACCGCGCCACCCGTGTTGTGGTGGAAGAAGGGCGTGCCCAGTTCAACTCGGACCCGGCAGCCGCCGTGCAGCGCGCCTGGCTGCGCGAGGGGGAACAAGCGGAGTTTGTGTGGGCGGGCACTTCTCGCGTTGAGCGTCGCCCGGTTCGCAATGACGCCTTCAGCGCCTGGTTTCTGGCACAGGATCAGGCAGAGGAGCGCATGGCTTTGTACGGCGAAACCTATGTGTCCCCAGAAATGACCGGCGCCGAAGAGCTCGGGCAAAACGGCGAATGGGAAGTGACCCAGGACTACGGCAATGTGTGGATTCCAACCCGTGTGGCACCTGGCTGGGAGCCTTACCGCGATGGCCGCTGGGTCTGGACGCAGCAGTGGGGCTGGAGTTGGGTCGACAACGCGCCGTGGGGTTTTGCGCCGTTTCACTATGGACGTTGGGTGCAACACCGCGACCGCTGGGCCTGGGCGCCTGGCCGGTTTGAGCGTCGCCCGGCCTATGCGCCCGCCTTGGTCACCTGGTCCAATGGAGGGCAGGTGCGCGTCGAAATCGGCGCCGGTCGCAGGCCCCCGCCTGCGCAGTGGTCGCCACTGCCGCCAAACCGCGTGTACGTGCCCGCCCAATCGCACAGTCCGCAGTACGTCGAGCGCTTTCGCTGGGACCGCAATGCCCCCAATCATGGGCGCGACGAGCGGCCCTTCAATCGCCCGCCGATGCAGCAAGGGGCTCAACCGCAGCCTCATCGCCCATCGCAGCCTCAAGTGAACGTGCAGCCACCAGCCCAAACTGAGCAGCAGCTTTGGCGCTCGCCGATGACACCCCAAGTCACCAACCGGGACGGCGGAGACCGTGATGCACGTGACGGCAGTGACGGCCGCGATGGTCGCCGCAACCGCATTGACCGCAGCCGGGAAACGCAACAGCAGACAGCGCCCGCCATCGTTGCGCCCAATGTGACGCCGGCTGCGCCCTCGGCGCCGCCCAACCGGTTTGAGGTACCTATGTTCAACCGCGATGCCAATATCGCCCCGCCAGCGCAGGCCGTGCAACGTCCCGCGCCGCCGGTTGCCAGACCTCCCGTCGCCGCGCCGGCGCAACCGGTGGTGCCCCCCGTGATGGCGGCGCCAACACCCCCGCGTCAACGCCCGGCCCAGGTTGACGAAGATGAATCGCCGAAAGTCAGAAACAACAAGCAGCGGGATCGCCAGGAGCGCGAGCGCCAAGAGCGCGAATTGCGGTAAGGCCCACCCCCACGGTCGCCCACTGCCGTCGGCCATTGCCCCCGAGGGGGCCTTCGCCCACCTACTGGTTCACCGCCAGTGGCCTATCGAGCAAGCGCAGCCGATTCGCCACATCCGTCTTTACCTTGAACAACTGCGCGGGCCGGTGCGCGCCGCCCACGCGCTGGCCCTTGCATTCTTCCAGCACGTCCATTTCGGTCAGCTTGCGGCGGAAGGCGCTTTTGTCCAGTGCTACGCCCATCACATGCTCGTACGTTTCATGCACCTGGGCAAAGGTGAACTGCTCTGGTAGCAAATAGCAGGGTAGTGTTGAGTAGGAACTTTTGTCGCGCAGGCGTTTGAGTGCTGTGTCGAAAATGCGGTTGTGGTCGAACGACAGGCGCGGCACTGCGTTTACATCGACCAGATCAAAACCATAACCGGGGGCGGCGGCCTGGGCGCTGGCCAGTACCGCCTGGTCCACCAGCGCAAAGTAGCTCAAGCTGACGGACCAGCCACGCGGGTCGCGTGCGCCATCGGCAAAACTGTAGAGCTGTTCCAGGTAGGGCGGGGTGATGCCGGTCTTGCTGCGCAACACGCGCAGTGCGGCGGCCAGGCTGTCGGCATCCTCCAGCTTGTGCACATAACCCCCAGGTAGCGCCCATTGGCCTGCAAAGGGCTCGTTCGGGCGGCGGCTCAGCACCACGTGGAGTTGCTTGTCCAGCAGGGCGAACAGCACAACGTCCACAGTGACTATGATTGTCCAGTCGCAGTTTGGGTTTGGCATGGTTTTTTCATTCTAGCTATTAACGTTGCCGGTCTCTACCCAATTCGCGTTCCATTATGTCGTTTTTACTTCTGTAGATCACGGCAAGGTTTCGTTTTAACGGCATCAAATAGATAGTTGTAAAATACAAATAACAACCTATACTCCGGTCGTCTCTACACTGAATGGGCTATCCGCCATGAAGACATCCACCAAAATTCATCTGCTCATCATCGATCCGCAAAACGACTTTTGCGACATCCCGGTGTCCGAGCAGCCCGCCGACCCCTTGGCCGCTGGCCGCAAGCTGGAGCCCGCCTTGCCGGTTAGCGGTGCGGACCAGGACATGAAACGGCTGGCCACCTTTATAGACCGTGTGGGCAACCAACTGTCCGACATCCATGTCACGTTGGACTCGCACAACCCCCTAGACATGGCCCACCCCACCTGGTGGACCGATGAAAGAGGCCAGGCGCCCGCGCCGTTTACTGTTATCAAAGCCAAAGACATTGCGGCTGGCCTTTGGCGCTCGCGCAACCCGCTGCTGCAGGACCGCAGCCGCCAGTATGTGGAACAGTTGGACGTGGCCCAGCGCTATGCCTTGGTGGTGTGGCCCGAGCACTGCCTGATTGGCCACTGGGGCCACAACGTGCATGCCGCCGTGGCGCAATCGCTGGACGCATGGGCACGCAAAAAGCTGGAAGTGGTGGACTACGTGACCAAAGGCTCCAACCCCTTTACAGAGCACTACTCCGCCGTCCAGGCGGAGGTGCCTGACCCAGCCGACCCCGGCACGCTGCTTAACAGCCGTTTGATACGCTCGCTGTCGGATGCCGACGTGGTCATCGTTGCCGGTGAAGCGCTGTCGCACTGCGTGGCCAACACAGTGCGTGACATTGCCAACAACTTTGGTGAAGACAACGTCAAGAAGCTGGTGCTGTTGACCGACTGCTGCAACAGCGTGGGCGGCTTTGAGCAACTGGGCCAGGACTTTGTGACGGAGATGCGCGCACGGGGCATGAAGACCGCACGGTCTGCCGATTACATGCTGTGAACCGATCCTCTGCGGGTGGCTGCATCCACGTTCCCTAACGCGCTGCCGTCACCTTCTCAAACCGCGCGTGGTAGTCCCCCCTCTCCGTGCCCATCCACCGGTCCCACCAGGTAAACCACAATCCATAGTTGCCCTGTGCGGTTTCGTGGTGCAGGTGGTGGTGCGTCGTCGTCGTAAACCGCCCGCCCAGCCAGTGGCGGGCAAAGCCGCGCGGCATGGTTTCTATGGACAAGTGTCCATGGGCGTTGCGCAGGACCTGGTGGATGGCAAACGCCAGCAGCACCAGGCCGTGCAGCGGCGCGACCAATAGCGCCAGGGGTGTCACCAGGCTGTTGACGAACGCCTCGATGGGGTGGAAGGCATACGCCGCCCAAGGCGAGGGGTTGCGTGACCGGTGATGCACGCCATGCACGCGGCGAAACAGCCAGCGGCTGTGCAGCAGGCGGTGCGTCCAGTAAAAGTAGAAGTCGTGCCATAGCAGCATCGCCGGCAGGCTGAGCGCCAGCCACAGGTAACCATATTGGTCGGGCTTGAAGTAAATGACCATGTCGCCGCGCAAGATGCTGGCAAACACCACCAAACCCTGGGCCGAGAAGATCAGCAGCGTGGAGAACGAATACGCCATCTCGCGACGCACGTCGGCGCTGGTGGGCCAGCCGGCAATCACCCTGTGCGCCAGGCGTTTGTGCAGCCATCGGTGAACGACGAGCCATAGCAATAAGGCGGCCACCAGGTAGTACAGACCCTCTCGAACGAAGTTGGCTGTGAAAGCCTTGCCAAGCCAGTGCCATGCGCTGGGGTCGGTCCAGGTATTTATCATCATTTCGGCATTGTGCTGGGGCAAGCAATGGTAGTCGTTCTACGCGATTGCTCTATGCAAAACTGGCCTCTGGCCCTCGCGCAATGGGCGTATTCCGCTATGAATGTGGGAGCATTCACTGTGCGCCGACTGAAGTGATCGCCTTGCTGCCAGCGGGCTTGAAGACCCGCTCGCTCGTGGCTGGTGCTGGGCGAGCAAATGCCCCGTGCGGGGAGGGCGTCGTGCAAAGATGCCGCCGCCGCTGGGGCAGAGTTGAAGCATTAAATGCGGTTGCCTACGATGGTGACGGTTTCAAGTACCGCCACATTGTGTGCTTGGTTGGTTTGTGCCAGGTTAGCTTCTGTGGCAACGCTGTTGAACTTCATCAGCATGCTGCCATTGACGACGACGGCCATCAAGACTGCAAAGCTGAAGCTGGCCAGACGTGTAGTGCGATGCGAGGATGTGAACATTTCTATCTCTCCAAATTCAGGCCACTGTGGCCCGTTGAAGAGAATGTATTTCCGCCGGATTTGTATTGCACGCGTTATGTGACGAACTGCGGCTCGACGTGATGCCTTAGGTAAATACCAGGATAGACGGGGTGCGACACTGGCAGCCGGTCAGAGCGCGGCGGTCTATTTGACGTGGCACAGCGCGGTGCGCCCCGCGTTTCGGCGAAAGGCGGGTCTGGCATGCGAATCAATAGACGGGTGCAGTGCTCACAGCGGCTTCAACGCCCGGCACTCCGGCGCCGCCCGAAAGTCCTTGATGGACTGCAGCCCCGGCACCACCAGCTCTTTCCAGCTCTTGCGCAGGCGTCGCAGGGCACCCGGCACAGCTTGCAATCCATCCTGTGGCGCGGTTTGCGCCATGAAGAGTTGGTAAACCCCCTCCTTGGCGCCCGCCAGGGTTTTGTTGGCGAGCACGGTCTTGCCCGCAACCAGGTAGGTTTGCAGGTCACCAAAAGTCACCAGCAGGGGCTTGGAGGGCGGGCTGAAGTCCTTCAGGTCGTCCCCGGCCAGCCAGCGCAGCACGTTCTGCGCCGCCAGGGCGCCCATGTCGATGGCGTTGAATGCCTGCTTGCTGACCGGCTTTGGCAGGGTCGCGGCATCGCCCACCACAAAGATACTGGCGCAATAGCGGCTTTGCAGGGTTTGGTGCACTGCCGCCCAGGTGTGCGGTGGGCGGATCAGCTTGGCTTCACGCAACAGGGGTGGCGCTGCCAGCCCGGCGGCCCAGATGGTGAGGGCCGAGGGCAAGCGTTTGCCAGACGCCAGCCAAACCATTTTGGGCGTCACGCGGGCCACCGACTCACCCGTGTGAAATGACACCCGGTGTTCATGGCACAGCCGTCGCAAGTCGGCGTCTATCATTTTCGGAAAACCGGGCATCAATTGGTTCCCGGTCTCGACCATCGCGAACGAAATCTCGGGTCGGTGACGGTAACGTCGCAGCAATTCTCCCAATGCCTCGACTCCCGAGATTCCACCACCCACCACGACCACCTGCACCGGTGTGTGGGTGTGCTGCAAGGCTTGCATCCGCTTTTCAATCGCAAGGCTCTCCGCAACCGAGCGAAACGGCCAGGTGTGACTGTCCACACCCGGGATGTGGTAGTTGTTGCTGATGCCGCCCACGGCGACGATTGCCGCGTCAAAGGGCAGGCTGTCGCCACCCGCAGTTGTAACGCGGCGTCGGCGTACGTCCAGTGTGGTCACGCTATCTTGCACAAAGCGGTGCCCGGCGTGGGCAATGATGTCGGAGCGGTTGAGACGCAGGCCTTGGGGCGTTTTGACACCCGAGAGGATTTCGTGAATCCCCGGAGTCCACTCGAAATGTGGTGACGGGTCGACCACCGTCACGTCGCAAGTCTTGGGCAATTTGATGGCAGCGGTGAGCCCGGCAAAATTGGCGCCAATGATCAGCACTTTTTTGGGTTTGGCGGTCATTGAAATATTCTCCAGTCAGTGTTGGGTAGGAAGTGGATAGCGCGGGTCGTAGGGGAAACGGAGCAATCAGCTCGCCTGAGCCGCCGCTGCCGCATAGGACGCAGGGGCCTGGTAGACCAGCACCTTGAGTGCGCGCTCGGGCGATGCATCGGCAAAGGCGGGCGGATTGTCCACGCGCTGCACAAAAGTGAATTCAGGGGCGAGTTCGGCCATCAGCGTCTGCAAAAAAGCAGAGTCCAGTTCGGGCGCGTTCAGGCACAACACGACGTGCCCGCCAGGAGCCCACAGTTCAGGCAGACGCCGCAACACCCGGGCGTAGTCCTTGGTGGCCACAAAGCTGCCCTTTTGAAAGCTGGGCGGGTCGACGATGATCAGGTCATATGGCCCGCCCCTGGTGATCTTGCCCCAGGTCGAAAAAATGTCATGCGCCCAGAAACTGGCCCCGGCCAGCAGGCCATTGAGCTGGTGATTTTGTTGCCCCAGGGCCATGGCGCCATGGCTCATGTCCACGTTGACCACCTGCCGGGCACCGGCTTGCAAGGCGGCGACCGAAAACGCACAGGTGTAGGCAAACAGGTTGAGCACTTTGATGCCAGGCCGCTTGCCCACATGCGCTCGCACCCAGCGACGGCCCTGTGCCATGTCGGGAAAGAAACCGTGGTTCTGCCCCTTGAGCACATGCACCAGGTAACGTGCCCCGTCTTCGGTCACAACATGCGGGCTGGGCACGGCGCCCGCCATCAAACGCGTTTCGGTTTGGCCCTTGTGGCGGCATTGGTAGACCCAGTTCAACGGCTGCCCAGGGGTCAACTGTTGCAGCCGTTCACTCAAAGCCGCATGCACGCGGGACAGATCGTCGTCTGTGGCGGGCAAAAAGCTGGTCAGCAGCCACACCGGCGGGAAGGCGTCCAGCGCCCAGTGCTCGCAGCCCGGGTACAGGCCGCCGCGGCCATGAAAAATCCGCTGGGCGTCAAGGGGCAGGGCCATCTGTGCGATGGCGTTTAACAAGGCTTGCATGCATGGCAATGTACATCGCCCGCCCACGGCGGCGGCAGGTACCCGTTCGCTGGTTGTGCCAGTTTGCCACCGGGTCCTATTTATTGTGTGTGATTTAACCCCATGCGCGCTGCCCATTCGTTTCAGCCATACCACCAACCCGGAAAGGCCACGTATGCACACCCACCGACCCAACACCACCGCCCCGCATCGCGCCAAAAGCGCGCTGTACGCCCTAGCCTTTGCTGCCTGCCTGCCACTGCCGGCGCACGACAAGCTCACGTTTGAGCGGCTGGATGCCTACAGCAGCCCGCGTCTGGCGGAGTACCACGATAGTGATCCCTGCCAGGTGCGATTTGACTGGGGGTACGAACCTATGGCCAGGCAAAGGTGGCTCGGCCAGGCTGTGCCTGCACCGGCCGCATTGGCCACACGCGCGGAGAACTCGGCACGCGACAAAGCCCTGGGTGTGACCGTTGAGGCGCAGTACACACTGGAGGAATACGACATCGTCAGCCTGTCGGCCACCCAGTCCGATGGTCTGGAAACCTGGCTGGGTGAAAACGGCTACAAGATACCCAAGGGCGCCAGCGCCGCTTTAAAGCCCTACATCAACCAGGGCATGAAGTTTTTTGTCGCCAAGGTCAATCTGAAAGAGCAGATCAAGACCGGCTACACCACACTGCGCCCGTTGCAGTTTGCGTTTGAGAGCGAGAAATTCATGCTGCCCATGCGCCTGGGCATGCTCAACGCCGCGCCCGACAAACCGCAGGATTTGATCATTTACCTGCTGACCAGGGAAGGCCGTGTGGAAAGCAGCAACTACCGTACCGTCAAGCTGCCGGCCAACGTCAATCTGCCGTTCTTTGTCAAGCCCAAGTTTCAGGACTTCTACAAGGCCCTGTTTGCCAGCCAGGCCACCAGGGAAGACCACCGCGTGGTGTTTACAGAGTATTTTTGGGACATGGCCTGGTGCGACCCCTGCGCCGCCAACCCGCTGAGCAAAGAAGAGCTGCGGGGTGCCGGCGTGTTCTGGACCGACGGCAATGCGCTAGACAACTTCAAGGCCATGACCTCGCCGCCCGGTCCCGCCATCAAGAGTGTGGTGCCTCCGATGTTTGGCGGTGCCCAGCCGGTGGTGCTGACCCGCCTGCACGTGCGCTACACGCCCAACACCTTCCCCGAGGACCTGATGTTCACGCAGACCAAGGACCGCCAGAACTGGCAGACACGTTACGTGGTGCAAAACCCGTATGAGGGCAGCGTTGCCCAGTGCAGTACAAAAGTCGGCCAAATGGATTGCGAAGTCATGTGCAAAGCCCGTGTGGCCCAGGTTTTGGCTGCGCCCCCGACTGAGGGCCAGAGGACTCCGTACCGCGAGAGATCCCCCTTTGGCGACAAGGACCCCCTGGTCTTGCAGCGCGACTGCGTTAGCAGTTGTGTGGCCTCCAAACAAACGGGCATCAACAGCGCGGCCCGTTACTACCAGACCGACCTGCCCAAACGCCTGGACGGCGAGAAGCTGACTTTGGCCCAACTGACCGGCTGGAAACTGAGCGATATCGACGCACTGCCGGGCGCAGACCGGTGGGCGGGAAGCGTGACTACTGGACCCCAGAGCATGGTGCCGACCAAGACCTGGTGGGAAGTGCTGTTTGGTAGCAGCAAGACCCAATAGGCGGTAAACGCTATGAATACAATAGCAATTGGAGCACATTCAACGAGGGCTAGCGCCCGATTTGTCATGCGGTTTCTGGGCGCAGCGCGCCTTCTGGACGCGCGCTGGTTCCAAATTTTTTTTCTGGCCAGCTTCCTGACCCTGGGTGCAATGGCGCGCGACTTTGCGTTGACCGGGTCGCAGGTGCTGCTGACGTTTGCCAGCGCCCTATTCACCCAGGCTGCTTGGCAGTGGGGGCTGAATCTACCGGGCAAGCGCCAATGGGGCGGCTATCTGAGTGCGCTGATTTCCAGTTTCGGTATTTGTATTCTGGTGCGCGCCGAGAACGCTTGGGTGCATCCCCTGTTGGCCTGCGCCGCCATGAGCAGCAAATACCTCATCCGTGGTGGCCCTGCAGTCAGCAAGAGCCACCTGCTGAACCCTGCCAACCTGGCGGCGTTTGCGGCATGGGCCTGGTTGCCGGGCGCCTGGTTGAGCCCGGGGCAGTGGGGCTCTGAAAGCCTGGCAGCCCTGTGGTTTATTGCGCTGGGCGGGCTGGTAACACAGCGGGTCAAGCGCTGGGATGTGTCGCTGGCCTTTTTGGCAAGTTGGTCCTTCTTGTTGGGTGTGCGACTGTGGTGGCTCGATTACGCCTGGATCCCCGGAGCGGCCATGTGGTTGCAACAAGCAAGCAATGGTGCCGTCCTGCTGTTCGCCTTCTTCATGATCTCGGATCCTATGACGACGCCCCAACGTGCCAACGTACGCATCGCTTACGCGGTGTTGGTGGCCGTGGGGGCGTTTGTCTGGCAGTACCTGCTGTTCAAGCCCCATGGCCTGATCGTGGTGTTGTTCCTGGCGAGCTGGACCGTGCCAGTGGGGAATTGGCTCTGGCCGGAACAGCGGTTTCAGTGGTACGCCGACAAGTCGTTGACTCACACCGGGTAAATCTTGACCGGCCGGGTCGCCACCGGGAAGCCCGCCGCACCCAGCGTGTCGGCAATCGCCTTATTGGTATCAAAGTACACCTGCCAATAGTGGTTGGTGTGGCAGTAGGGGCGCACGGCGAGCTTGGGTCCGAATTCGTTGAACTCCAGAATCTCCACATCCACGCTGGGTGATGGGACGATGTTGGCGACCTTGGATACGGCCTCCTTCAGCAACGCAATGGCCTTATGTGTGTCGGCTGTGCCCGCCAGTTGCGCGACCAGCTCCACACGGCGGTGCGGGTTGGCCGAGAAGTTCTTGATGTCACTGCCCATGATCTTTCCGTTGCCGACAATGGTCTTGACGTTGTCGGGTGTGGTGATGGTGGTGCCAAACAGGCCCAGCTCCAGCACCGTGCCCTCAATGCCACCGACGCCCACATAGTCACCCACCTGGTAGGGGCGCAGCACCAGCAAGAAAATGCCCGAAGCAAAGTTGCCCAGCAAGCCGCTCCAGGCGGCACCAATGGCGACACCTGCGCCCGCAACAAGCGCGGCAAACGAGGTAGTCTCCACGCCAAAGTAGCCCAAAATGGCGACCACCAGAATGATGTTCAGTGCCACGGTGATGAAGCTCACCAGGTAGCGTTGCACGGTGGGGTCCAGCTTGTGGCGCGTCATACCCGCGCCTACCAAGCCGGTGACCATGTTGATGAGCCAGCGGCCAATGACAAACACGGCAATGGCACCCAGGGCCTTGAGGCCGAAGGCCACCAGAATGGGTTGTGCTTGATCGATCCAGGTTGTGATTTTTCCGGTGTCCATGGTGAGTTCCGCTGTTGAAAGAGAAAAAATAGTTTACCGGGTGGACCGGCGTGCTTGCGCGGTGCTGGATACAGACGTCATGGCGGGTGTGAAATATTCCTGCTTTCGGGAAAAAAATAGGCTGGGTGCGATACTTTGGGTGGCTCCTGGTTGCCGCCCGATTCACTCGCTTTCAACCCTCCATGCTGGACATTCTTCGCATCAAGGCCATCACGCTGGACCTGGACGACACCTTGTGGCCCATTTGGCCGACCATTCGCCGCGCTGAGACTGCGCTTGTGGGTTGGCTGGTCGAGCGGGCGCCGGGTGCGGCGGCCGTGTTTGCCGATCCACAGGCGCGCCTGGCGGTGCGTGAGCAAGTTGCGAAAACACGGCCCGACATAACGCATGACCTGAGCGCCATGCGGCGTGAATCGATTCGCGCCGCCTTGCACCATGCTCAGGAAGACACTGCGCTGGCGGAACCGGCGTTCGACTTCTTTTTTGCCGAACGTATGCGGGTAGAGCTGTTTGCCGATGTTTTGCCGGCACTGGCCGCACTGTCGACGCGCTTTCCCATCGTGGCGGTTTCCAACGGCAATGCGCATGTGGGGCGGGTGGGGCTGGGTGAATTTTTTGTCGGCAGTGTGAGTGCCAGCGAATTGGGCGTGGCCAAGCCGGACCCGCGCATCTTCCACGCCGGTGCGCAGACGGCAGGAGTTGCACCCGCCGAGGTACTCCACGTGGGTGACGATGCCGCCATGGATGTGCTGGGCGCCATGGATGCCGGCATGCAGACCGTTTGGGTCAACCGCCAGCAGTCTGCCTGGAGCCATGCGCGGCAGCCGCACCACACAGTGGCAAGCCTGGATCAGCTCGTTGCGTTGATGTTGTAAGTGAAATGTACCTCCAGCCCTCGCAAATTATGCATACGGCGCTATGGTTGTTATAGCGCCGCTGCGCGAAACCCGGGGTCATGTTTGATCGGGAAAATAGTAGTTAATTGCAAAATGCAAATAACTTGCCTACAATACAGTCCAAGTAGCTGATCCGATGTCAGTGCGTTTTTGTCCCCCGCACCCTGGAGTCACTTCATGACCACCAAGTCCCCGCTGTTCAAGCCTGTCATTCGCAGCTTGCTGGAAACCGACCTCTACAAGTTCACCATGCAGCAGCCCATGTTGCACTCCATGCCGACCAACCAGGCGGAGTACCACTTTGTCTGCCGCAATACACCGGCATTTCCCCTGGCCGGGTTGCAGGCGGAGGTGAATGCCGAACTGGACGCGCTGTGTGAATTGCGCTTCACGGAAGACGAGCTGGCGTATCTGGGTGCGATGCGTTTCCTGTCGTCGGACTACATCGACTTTCTGCGCCTGTTCCAGTTCCAGCGCCGCTTCATCACCGTCGTTACCCAGGACGAGACGCTGTCGGTAGTGGCCAAGGGACCGCAGGTGCACATCATGGGGTTCGAGATTTATGTGCTGGCCATCATCAACGAGGTGTACTTCCGACGTCTGGCACTTGCACAGGGCGAGGGCGCGGCGCTGGCCGAGGCCCGCGTGCGATTGCAGGCCAAGATTGCCCTGCTGCGCGACTACGAACGCACGGGTCCGAAGCGAGTCAACCCGTTCGAGTTTTTTGATTTCGGTGTGCGCCGGCGCTTTTCTGGCGGCTGGCAAGAGGAAGTGGACGCCACACTGGCGCGCGAGGTGCCGCAGTTTTTCAAAGGCACGTCCAACGTGTACCTGGCGCGAAAGCTGGGCCTCACGCCCATCGGCACCATGGCCCATGAATATTTGCAAACCTTTCAGGCCGTGGGGGTGCAGCTCAAGGGTTTCCAGAAGGCGGCGCTGGAATCCTGGGTGCAGGAATACCGGGGTGATCTGGGCGTGGCCTTGACCGATGTGGTCGGCATGGACGCCTTTCTGGCCGACTTTGACCTCTACTTTGCCAAACTGTTCGATGGCCTGCGCCATGACAGTGGTGACCCTGTGGTGTGGGGCGAAAAGGCGTTGGCGCACTATGCCAAACTGAAACTCGATGCCCACGCCAAGCGCCTGGTGTTCTCCGACGGGCTGGATTTACCCACCGCATTGAACCTGCACCGCCACTTTGCCGACCGCGTGCAAACCGGTTTTGGCATTGGTACCAACCTGACCAACGACACCGGCCTCGCTCCCTTGAACATCGTCATGAAGCTGGTGAGCTGTAATGGACAGCCAACCGCCAAACTGTCGGACTCTCCGGGCAAGACCCTGTGTGATGACGAGACCTTTCTGGCCTACCTGCGCCAGGTTTTCGCCAAAAAGCCCGAGACCCCTTGAAGGACCCACCATGTTGCGCATCACCAGTGCCCAGATCAACCCCACCATTGGCGACATCACGGGCAATATCGCCCTGATGCTGCGCGCCGCCCGGCAGGCGCGTGACGAACATGCCGACCTGGTGGTGTTCCCGGAGATGAGCCTGACCGCCTATTACCCCGGCGACCTGCTGGACGATGCCAACTTCCAGGCGCGGGTGGAGGCCGGTCTGGTCCAGCTCAAGCTGGCCACCCGCGAAACGCCCCAGGTCAAGTGGGTGGTGGGGGCGCCGGTGCGGCGCACGGGCATCGGCAAACCGTTCCACAACGCGCTGCTGGTGCTGCAAAACGGCGAGGTCTTGCTGCAATACGCCAAGCAGTTGCTGCCCACCTACAACATTTTTGATGAGCGCCGCCACTTTGAGCCGGGACCGGACGTGGCACGCGTGCTGCGCATCCGCGATGCCCAAGTGGGCTTGATGATTTGCGAAGACGGCTGGAACGACGACGGCCAGGATTACCTGGTCAACCCGTTTCAGCGCCTGGCCGACGCGGCCCCTGATCTGGTGGTGTCCATCAACGCCAGCCCCAGCAACGTGGGCAAACGCGAGCAGCGGCATCTGGTGTTTTCCAAGGCCTGTTTGCGCCATGGTCTGCCCCTGTTGTATGTGAACCAGATCGGTGGGCACGATCAGGTGATTTATGACGGCGCGTCGTTTGCGGTCGACGCCCTGGGCGTGGTGGTGTTTGAGGCCAAGCGTTTTACCGACGATGTGACAACGCTGACCTTTGACCCCCGCAGCCGCGCATTTGGTGATGCTGACGGCCAGGAACTACCTTCGGTGCCGCTGGCCGGACTGCCCACACTCGAGTTTTACCGTCAACAAATTGTGCTGGGTCTCAGAGACTACGCGCGCCGTTGCGGCTTTATCAAGGCGGTCGTGGGCTCGTCGGGCGGCATCGATTCGGCCCTGACCCTGGTGCTGGCGGCCGAAGCCCTGGGGCCGGGCAATGTGGTCGGCATCACCATGCCATCGAAGTTTTCGAGCGAAGGCAGTGTGTCGGACTCCGTGCGCCTGTGCCACAACCTGGGGGTTGCCCTGGTGGAGCATCCCATCCGGGCGGTGGTGGCGGCGTTTGAAGACGCGTTTGCCGCAGCGTTCGGCGAGCCATTGGTGGGTCTGCCGCTGGAAAACCTGCAAGCACGCGTGCGCGGCACGACCTTGATGGAGTATTCCAACCGCTTTGGCCACCTGCTGCTGACCACCGGCAACAAGAGCGAAGTGTCGGTGGGTTATTGCACCTTGTATGGCGATACCAACGGCGGTTTGGGGCTGATTGGTGATATCTACAAGACCGAAATTTTTGAGTTGTGCCGGCACATCAACGCCACGGCGCGCCGGGAACTGATTCCCACCGCCATCATTGACAAACCACCTTCGGCCGAACTGGCGCCGGGGCAAAAGGACACCGACAGCCTGCCGCCCTACGCCGTGTTGGACGAAATCCTGAAACACCTGATCGAAGGGGACCGCCTGTCGGTGGTTGAGCGGGAGCGGGCGGATGCCACCATGGCGCAACTGAACGCCACGCTGGAGGGGCGCGCGCTGATTGTCAAGATCCAGAAGATGATCGCCCGCAATGAATACAAGCGCCGCCAGGCGCCCCCGGTGCTGCGGGTGCGTGGCAAGGCCTTTGGCAGTGGCCGACAGGTGCCGATTGCCGCCGTTCAATACGCATAATGTCAACGCAACAGACGAGGCGCGCCGCCATGCAACCCACCCAACTACACACCCCAGCGGACACTGCCGTCATCGTGGGCCGCTGGCAACTGTTCCACAAGGGCCATGAGAGCCTGCTCAATGCCGCACTGGCCAGCGCCGCACAGGTGATTGTGGTGATCGGTTCCGCCTTTTGCTCCCGCAATGTGCGCAACCCCTTCAATTGGCAGGAACGCCAGGCCATGGTTCAGGCCACCCTCTCGACTGACGACTTGGGGCGTGTGAAGTTTCTGCCGGTGCGGGATTATTTTGACGACGCGCGCTGGAATACCGCCGTGCGCGACGGGGTACTGCGGCTCACGGGTGGCCATGGCACCGTGACTTTGCTGGGTTTCCGCAAAGACCACACCAGTTATTACCTGGATCATTTTCCCGACTGGACCTGGCACTCGGTGCCACAGGACCTTCAAATCGACGCCACGGCATTGCGGAACGTCTATTTTGAAGGCGCCGACCCGGACGCGCGGCTGGAAGTGCTCAGCCCCTATGTGCACCACCAGGTGAAGGCCTATCTACAGGCCTGGGCACGGCTGCCGGTGTATGCCCAGCGGGTGGTGGAACACACCACCGTCGTGCAGTACCGCAAGAAGTGGGCGGCCGATGTGTACCTGACCGCCGACGCCGTGGTGTTGGCCAGCGGGCATGTGTTGTTGATTCGCCGGGGTGGTGATGTGGGATACGGGCAGTGGGCAGTGCCGGGCGGATTTGTCGACCGCAATGAGCGCTTCTACACGGCGGCTTTGCGTGAGTTGCATGAGGAAACCGGCTTCAAAACGCTGGACTCCACGATGCGCCAGGCCATGAAAGACAGCCAGGTGTTTGACCATCCGCTGCGCAGTGCACGGGGCCGTTTGATCACCCACGCCTTCTTTTTTGACCTGGGGGCCATTCGCCTGCCGGAAATCAAGGGCAGCGACGATGCGCTGGACGCCAAATGGGTGCCGCTGGCCGAACTGTCGTCGATGGAAGACCAGTTGTTTGAGGACCACGCGGCCATCCTGGACCGCTTTGTGGGGCTGTACCGCACCACATGAACACGGTCAGCAGTTTCAAGCCGCTGGCTTTGCCGTCCGCCCGGGTCCTGATATTGGGCAGCATGCCAGGCGCAGTGTCCTTGCAGCGCCAGCAGTACTACGCCCATCCCCGCAACGGCTTCTGGCCCATCATGGCCAGCATTGCCGGTTTTGATGCGTCGATGTCTTACGAAAAGCGTGTGGAAGCGCTCACCCTGTCGGGGGTTGCGTTGTGGGATGTTCTGGGCCGTTGTGTGCGGTCCGGCAGCATGGACAGTTCCATCGAAAAGCAGGATCGGGTTCACAACCGGTTCGCCGAATTCTTTGATGCGTACCCCGGCATCGCGTTGGTTTGTTTCAACGGTACCGAGGCAAAGCGGAGTTACGACAGCGCCGTTTTGCCCTCGCTGGGTGCCCGGAGTATCCGCTATGTTCGGCTGCCATCGACCAGCCCCGCGCATGCCGTTCCTTTTCAACACAAGCTGGATGTCTGGAGGGCCGAACTGGGCACACTTCTGGGCAAGCCCCCGTCCTGACTTGTTCGCAGCGACTGGCGCTTAGCGCGACAGTGCGTTGCGCACCGCGTAACTCAGCGCGTCGACCAGGGCCACCAGGAACAGCATGGCCAGCAAGACGGTGCTGGTCTCGGCCATCTGGAACAGGCCCATGTGAAACGCCAGCATTTGCCCCAGGCCACCCGCGCCCACCACACCCAGCACAGCCGCCGCGCGGATGTTGTTTTCCCAGCGGTACAGCGAATAACTCAGCAACTGCGGCAGAACCAGTGGCAGCGTGGCGTACAGAAACACGCGGATTTCGCCAACGCCGCGGGTGCGCAGGGCAAAGCCCGGGCCGGGCGGAGCGTTTTCAATGGCTTCGGCAAACAGGCGGCCCAGCACACCGGAGGTGTGCAGGCCCAGGGCCAGGGTTCCGGCAAAAGGCCCCAAGCCCGCGGCTATCAGAAGCAGGGCGGCCCACACCAATTCGGGTGTGCTGCGCAGTGCGTTGAGCAGCAACCGGGCCGCCGCACGCCCGCGCGCCGGGTCTTGCGCGTGCGCTTTGCTGGCAGGCAGGGCCAACACCAGCCCCAATGCCACGGCCAGCAGGGTGCCCACGGCCGACATGGCCAGGGTTTCCAGTGCCGCCATCAGCACCTTGCCAAGAAAGCCGGTGCCGGTTTGCGGGTGCAGCAGCTCTGCCAGAAACCGGCCCATGCGGGCCACCGCGTCCCAGGATGCAAACTGTGCCCACTGCAGCTTGAGTGTGGCAAAACTCGCGACTACCAGTGCCACCACCCCCAGCAGCAACCAGCAGGCCTTGCAGCGGGCGTTGAACAGTGGAGGGGGCAGCTTGTAGGTGTCGTTGGCGGCCCTGAGGATTGTCATGGGTGTGCGTTGTTCGGGGGCCATACCGTAACCTCAGGCCAAGGCCTTGCGTAGTCCGGCGCTCAAGCTGTCGGCCAGCCAGACCAGCGCCATGAAAATCAGCAGTACGCTGGCGACTTCGGACCCATTGAACATCTTCATGGACGAGTCCATCAATTGGCCCAAACCGCCCGCACCCACAAAACCCAACACCGCACTGGAGCGGATGGCGCATTCCCAGCGGTACACGGTGTAGCTGGTCAGTTCGCCGGTGTTTTGTGGCAACAGGCCGTAGAAAAAGGCCTGCAAGCGGCCAGAGCCATTGCGCATCAGGCTGGTGGTGGCATGGGTGTCACCACTCTCGAGGATGTCGGCGTAGACCTTGCCCAGCATGCCGCCATAGGTGAGGGCAATGGCCAGCACACCTGAAGTCGGCCCCAAGCCCACCACGCGGACAAACACCAGCGCCCACACCAGTTCGGGCACGCTGCGCAACAGCATCAGCAGCCAGCGTACCAGTTGGCGCAGCAGGCCGGGGCCCATCGCCATGCGCCCGGTCAGGCTGGAGAGCGACAACACCCGCACCGACAGCAGCGACAAGGGAATGGCCAGCAGCAGCGCCAGCGTCAGGCCGGCCGTGGCAATGGCCACCGTGCGCCAGGTTTCACGCGCCAGCAGCCACAGGAAATCCGCATCAGTGCGGGGTGGGAAAAACGCGCCGACAAAGTGCAGCGTGGGCTTCAGGGCACCAGGCTCCAGCAGCACCCAGGGCTTGAACTCGGTCAGCACCAGGGCGGGCCAAACCAGCGCCAGACTGGCAAGGGCCCAAAAGACGCGCCCGGTCCAGGCGGGGTCTCGCAATGCCGCTGGTCGGTGTGCGGGGTTGGGCGGGGTGGCGGTCAGCGGCAATGCATCACCACCGGTGCGGGCACGGGTGCCAGGCTTTCAACCGGCACACCGCCGGGACCGGTCAACTCGTCCAGGTGTTGTGCATACAGAGCCTGCAGGTGTTGCGGGGTCACACTAGCTGACGGCAAATCAAAGGCTACGGCTCCATCGCGCAGGCCAATGGTGCGCGGAAAATGCGCCAGCGCCATCTCCACATGGTGCAGCGTGGCCACCAGGGTTGCGCCGCGTTCACGGGCGGAGCGGGTCAGGGTGTCAATGGCATTGACGGACCGCGTGGGGTCCAGGGCCGACAGCGGCTCGTCCACCAACAACAGGCTGGCTTGGGACACCAGGGCGCGCGCCAGACCCACCCGCTGGCGCTCACCGCCGGACAGGCGGTCTACCCGGTCAAACAGCTTGTCACTGGCATCGAACCCGGCCAAGGCCCGCTCGGCGCGCGCCATGTCAATGGGGTAGAACAGGCTGCGCAGGCTGGTCCACAAGCCCTCGTGGGGCAGGCGACCGGCCAATACCGCAGTGACGACCCGCTGGCGAGGTGGCAGCGGCGGCACTTGCGGAGCCAGAAATAACATGCCCCGCTGCTGCTGCAACTGATGCCGCGACATGCTCCAGGGATTTTTGCCATCCAGCCATAGGCTCCCGGCAGTAGGCTTGAGTGCACACGCCATCACGTGCAACAGTGTGGTTTTGCCAGCGCCTGACGGGCCAATGATGGCCACCTGCTCACCGGCCGCTACCTGCAAGCTGATGCCGTGTAGTGCAGGCGTCGCACCGGCACGGGCCGACGGGTGCTGGCCTGAAACGCCGTCCAGCTCGATCTTCATATGCGAAATTGGCCTCTAGCCCTCGTGAAATATACGTAAGTAGCTATCAAGGTGATAGCAACTTTGTGTCGCATTCACTTCAGCAGGCCAGCGCTGCGTGCCGCTTGTTCAATGCCTTTGTAGTTCTCGGCGCGGGTAGGGATGAAACGGGTGGCGCGCTGCAGGTCCAGAATCTCCTTGCCCTCGGCGGTGTTGCGGTCCAGGCTTAGGAAAGCCTTGACCAGCTTTTCGCGCTGGGCGGTGGGCATGTCGGCGTGTACGGTCCAGTTGTAGTCAAAGTAGCCCGGGGTGGTGTAGAACACCCTGACCTTGTTGGTGTCGACCTTGCCGTCGGCCACAAACTTTTCCCAGACCGAAATGTTCAAGGCCCCGGCTTCCACCTTGCCTGCGGCGACGGCCGCAATGGTGGCGTCATGTGCGCCCGAATAGGCCACACGTTTGAAGTCTTTGTCGGGGTCAATGTTGGCTTGCAGCAAGAAGCTGCGTGGCATCAAATGTCCCGAGGTACTGGACTGCGAGCCAAAACTGACGTTTTTGCCTTTGAGGTCGGCCAGGGTTCTGATGGTGGGGTCGCTGGTAATGAACACCGAACGAAACTTCTCGTCTTCTTCGCGCTGCACCAGGGGCACGGCCTTCCCGCCGGACCGAACGTTGGCCTGCACAAAGGTGAAGCCGCCGTACCACGCCATGTCGACCTGTTTGTTGGCCAGTGCCTCGACTGAAGCAGCGTAATCGGTCACCGGCGTGAATTCAACCTTCATGCCCAGGGTTTTTTCCAGGTACTTCACCAGGGGTGCAGCCTTGCGGGCCAGCTCGGTGGGCGACTCGTCGGGGATGGCGGTGACTTTGAACACGGCCTGGGCCTGGGCCAGGGAGGCAAACAAGACCATGGCGCAAGCCAATCCGGTACGCAAACGGGGCGCCGAGAATAAACCAAACATGAATCACTCCTGAAATTGACAAAACACCGTTGATTAGACCCGAAACCCGCAGGGCTCGCCGACGACGGCTAACGCTCTTCTCGGGGTTCTATAGGACAGGCGAGGGCAACAAACCATCGACCAGCGCGTGTAGCGCCTGGCGTTCGACCTGTGGTGAAAACAAAGGTGCACGTATCGCACACTGGCCCTGCAGGTGCGCCAGAAAGGCAGCATCATCGCGGCATTGCCGCAGCAGCGCCGCCAGCCGGCGCGCGTCGTCCCAGTCAAAATAACCTGCATAGTCATCGCCCAACATGCCCACATTGCCCGCAATGCGCGACGCCAACACGGGGGTTCCACAACGCACGGCTTCCATCACCACGTGGGCGCCGCCCTCCATGCGGCTGGTATGCACCAGCACATGGGCGCGCTGCATGTGGCGGCGGGTCGTGTTGTGGGGAAGGCCGCCCAACCAGCGGTAGTGTGGACACTTTATGGCCGTGGTTTGCGCCTGTTCGGCCAGGGCAGCATCCAACGGTGCACCAATGTGATCCAGATGAATGGCGTCAGAGGGGTTGAGCAACCGTGCCGCAGAAAACAGGGTCTCAGGCGATTTTTCTTCGCGCAGATGGCCCACCATCAGGGCTTTCAGGAAGCGCGTAGGTTTGGTCAACGCCACACGTGCTGGCGTGGACTGAAAAATCACGCTGGCGCGTGCCTGCAGCGCGCCTGGCAAAGCGCTCAGGCCCATCGCTTGCAACACCACCAGTCGCTGGGCCAACTGCACAGAGCGCTGGGTCACGGGATCGGTCAGGATGTCGCGGTACAAATCGGTTCCGGTCAACACCACGGCCAGCCCGGGCACCGGCTGTGCCACGGCCGAACCGGCTTGTCCAGGTGACCGGCTGTTGGCCCAGGCGGTAATGGCGTTTGCTGAACG
Source organism: uncultured Rhodoferax sp. (assembly GCA_964569855.1). Lineage (GTDB taxonomy): Bacteria > Pseudomonadota > Gammaproteobacteria > Burkholderiales > Burkholderiaceae_C > Allorhodoferax. Next base: position 2,563 of record CAZMXB010000024.1, on the reverse strand, counting down.
CCGGGCATGCAAAGCCAGCATACATTGGTCTTTTGCTGCCTGCGGTCCGTCGGGCCACTGGGTGACGATGCGGGCCCTGCGTGGTGGCGATCCGCCGCCTGGAGACTGCAGCATTTGTTGCCAGCGGCGGGCGGTTTGCCAGTTTCCGTTGTTGGCATCGGCCAGAGCCGGGCTCACAATCACCACTGTTTGTTGTGCGGGACTCATCAAAAATGTACTTTACAACCGAAGCGGTCGGGCCGGGGTGGCAGGCCGCCCATGCCGCACGGACCGCCGATGCCAGCCTGTTGGCCGAACTGCTGGTCGACAGCCGCGCCCGCACGTTGGAGTTGGTGTACGCCTACGCGGCAGGCTTGGGCGAAACCTTGACGGTGGCGTATTCGCCGCAACTCAATCCCCCGCTGTGGGAGCTGGGCCACATTGGCTGGTTTCAGGAGTACTGGATTTCCCGCAACCCGCAAGTTGCGCTGGGCGTCACCGCCGACCCTATGGGCCCGCGCAGCACGTCGCTGCTGGAACAGGCTGACTCCCTCTACAACTCCAGCCTGGTCGAACACCGTAGCCGCTGGCACCTGGAACTGCCCGATCTGGGTACTACCCGGCGCTACCTGGCCAATGGCCTGGACGCGACGCTGGATCGTCTGGCGCACGCCGGGTCGGATGACAGCGCGCTGTATTTCTACCGCCTGGCCCTGTTCCACGAGGATATGCATGGCGAGGCCGCTGTCTACATGGCACAGGCCCTGGGTATTGCGCTGCCATTGCCGATGGCATGCCGTTTGCCGTGCCGGTCCAACGCGGCGGCCCAGCCGCTGGTCTTGGCGGCAGGTGAATGGCTGCTGGGGTACACACACGACACATCCAACGGTCAATCTATTGGCCCGGCCGCAGGGTTTGCGTTTGACAATGAACTGGCGGTAAACCGGGTTTTTGTGGGCTCCTGCGAAATCGACGACCGCCCCCTGTCGTGGCGGCGGTATCTGGCGTTTGTGCAAGCCGGCGGATATGCAGACCCCCGCTGGTGGAGCCCTGAGGCCTGGCAATGGCTGCAAACGAGGGTCGGCGACCCCTGCGCACCACGTTATCTGCGGCGGTGTAGCGGTGGTTCCGCAGACGCGGCCTGGGAGCAGCATTGTTTTGGTGCCTGGCAAGCGCTGGATCTGGACGCCCCGGCTTGCCATTTGAGTCATTTCGAGGCGCAGGCCTGGTGCCGCTGGGCCGGTCGTATCTTGCCCACCGAGGCCCAGTGGGAAAAAGCCGCCCTGACCCTGCCGGGCTTCGTTTGGGGGGAAGTCTGGGAGTGGACGGCCAGCACTTTCAACCCCTACCCCGGTTTTGTCGCTCACCCGTACCGTGACTACTCGGCACCCTGGTTTGACAACCGGCCGGTGCTGCGGGGCGCCAGTGTGGCAACCCATGCCCGCATGGCGCACCCCCGGTATCGCAACTACTTCACACCGGAGCGCAATGACATCCTGGCCGGATTTCGCACCTGTTCGGCCGCTGGGTAAAAGGGGCGGCTGTTGCAGGTTTTGCAACTGCACCGGTTTCATGCAGACGGTGCCCACATCACGGCAAAGCGGCCGTTTTCGGGCGAGTCCGCATCGGTCCACACCTGCGGCTCTCCAAATCCGGCGCTGCGCAACAGGTCCGAAAACCCGGTGACTGTCCATTTGTACGAGTTTTCGGTGTGAATGCGCTCACCGCGGCCAAACGAACGGCTGCCACCGGGCCACTGCACGGTAAGGTCGCGCTGTGCCACCAGGTGCATTTCGATGCGCGATGCGCTGGTATTGAAATGCGCGTGGTGGGCCCAGTCGGACAGCCGCATGTCACTGCCGATCAAACGGTTGACATTGGGAACCAGGTTGCGGTTGAAGGCGGCCGTGACACCCAGCGCGTCGTCGTAGGCGGCTTGCAGCTCGGCCGTTTCTTTCAGCAAATCGACCCCGATCAACAAGCCGCTGCCCGATGCCGTGCCACAGGTGGACCGCACCTGGCGCAAGAACACCTGGGCCTGTGCGGGAGTGAAGTTGCCGATGCTGGAGCCGGGGTAAAAACATACCCGAGGACCGGCATTCGGCTCGCCGAGTTGGGGTGGCAAATCCAGTGATTGTGAAAAATCCAGACCCACACCGACCAGGTCCATGCCGGGATACTGGCGTTGCAGGCTCTCCAGACCTGCACGCAGGAAATCCACGGATATGTCCACCGCGATATACCTCGCCGGTGCCAAAGTTGTAAACAGGCTGGCCGCCTTGGCGCAATTGCCAGCTCCGAGGTCGATGAGGTCAGCACCCCGGGGCATCTGTTGTGCCATGGCCTGGCCATGCGCGCGCAGGATCGCCGCTTCGGTGCGCGTAGGGTAGTACTCCGGCAGCTCGGTAATGGCTTCAAACAAGCGTGAGCCCAGGGCGTCATACAAGAACTTGGGCGAAACTTCTGCCCCACCGGGGTCTGCATTTGCCGTCAATCCGCGGATCAATTCCTGTCGAACGCTATCCGCGTCGTCATGGTGAAGCTGGAAGAATTGGGGTGATTTCATGAAAGCAGCCAAACAGTG
>CAZMXB010000023.1:963-30256 GCA_964569855.1 uncultured Rhodoferax sp. | reverse complement strand
ACACTGTCCCCCACAGCCGTGCTGGCACGTGTGCAACGCCTCACCAAGGACGGCTACATCCTTGGCTACGAAGCACGACTCAACCCCCTGAAGTTGGGTGCCGGCATGATGGTGTTTGTCGAAGTGCTGCTGGACCGCACCACCCCCAACGTATTCGAAGCCTTCAAGGCCGCCGTGCAGGTGCGCGGCGAAATCATGGAGTGCCACATGGTGGCCGGTGGTTTTGACTACTTGCTGAAGACCCGCATGGCAGACATGGCCGCATACAGGGACTTTGCCGGAACGGTATTGTGGCAATTGCCAGGAGTGCGCGAAACACGCACCTACCCGGTCATGGAAGAGGTCAAGAACACCACCCAGCTGACGCTACGTTAGTGCCACAAGGATGTATCTTCACGGTTGCGTTGACCGTTTCAACGGTCCAAGCCGGTGCCTATAATGCCGTCGAAGGAAACTTCCACCCGGCCACCAGTGGGTCTGGCGCTCCAGGTTTCAAACGCCTTCGTTACGGTTTGCTCCTTTTTTGGATCTATATCCTATGCGCCACGCAGTCACCGTCTTGCTAATCAGCATCGCCCTGTGTGGCGGCGCGGCGGCCCAGGGGTTCAAGTTTTCCAACGACGACTCTGCCAACCAGGCGCAGGAGGCCGAGCGTCGGGCAAAGGTCCAGGCCCTGCTGGACAGCCCGTGCCGGGCAAGGATCAAAAACCAGAAGATCATGGTCTTGATCGGTGAAAGCAGCAATGGAATAGTACAGGCGGCGCAGTCCAGCTACAGCGGCCACTTCGATGCCCTCAACGCGCGCTTGCAAGGCCTGGGGCTCAAAACCTATACCCAGGCGCAAATCAAGGCGCAGATTGCACAAGCCGAGATTGACGCCTACTTCAAGAACAACCCCGACGCCGCATTGAGCGCGTCCAGACGACTGTCGGCCCAATACGTGCTGCGCGGCCTGATTTCCAGTGAAACCGGCTACAACACCATCGCGCGTGTCAACCAGGTCACGATCCGCATGAACTTCACATTGACGGATGCCGGCGGTCGCGTCCTGTCCCAAACCCGGGCCGAGAACGCCAGTTATGCCGGTGCCGACACTTCCGGCATGGCGCTGACGTTGATCGGCGAAAAGGCAGACGAAGTGGTAGCACAGTTGTACAGTGACTACTGTCGGGCCGCCGCTTCGTAGGTCCTGCCGTGCGGGCCGGTTGATGCCAGGGCCTGATTCAATAGCATTTTTATGGAGAAATAAGTGATGAGCCAACCCTTCAAAACATTCAAGGCAGGCGCAATGTCTGCGCTGCTGGTACTGGCCGCTGCAAGTGCTGCAGTGCAAGCGCAGCCCAGTTTTGGAAACCCTTCACCCACGGCTGGCTCATCGACGTCTGACAAGGCCAATGCCGCCGCCGACGCTGCCGCTTACAAAGAGGTCGAGTACACCAACAAAAACAAGCGCGGGCCAGCCCTGATCGTCATCCCCGGCGAAATCAAAAGCAACAACGCCAGCTTCACCCAACGCTTCCTGCCCAACAACATTGCTGACTTTGCCGAGCTGGAGTTGTCGCAGGCCAATTTCCCGGTGCTGGAACGCACCAATCTGGGCCCTTTGGTGAATGAAATTTCCCTGGCCTACAACCTGGGTGATCCCCAGGCAGCTCGCAAGACCATGCAAATGGGCAAGCTGAAAACCACCAAATGGATTCTCAAATTCGACATCCTCAAAGCCGAACAGATTGCTGAAAACAAGAAGGGCTTTGACGGTCGGGCGGTCGGCAGCCTGTTGTCCCTTTTTGGTGGCGGCAGCGTGGCGGGCTCCGCCGCAGGCACCGTCGCCGGGTCAGTGCAAACCGGAGACACCACCGGTGTCTGGCTGATCGGCATGCGCTACAAGATCATGGACGCCAACACCACGGAGCAGGTGGCACAAGGCTACAAGGACCTGAAGATGGAAGTGGGCGCTACATCGACCAGTGTGATGGGCGTCTCTGAAGGCGCCAAGGGTGGCGTGGGTCTGGACACCATGGTGCAGCGACTGGTACAGACCCTGGTCTGGGACATCGACTCCAAATACAAATAAGGATATGGCCCCCACGCTTGTCTCTTCGTGTACGACGCTGCCCCCGGGGGGGGCTAGTTTTCCTAGGGGCGGCCCGTCGGAAAACTTGACCCCCGCTCTCGTCACTTCGTGTACTTCGCTGTCCTGCGGGGGGGCGCTCATACCATGAGCACCTTTACCCGCCTGGGCAAATATGTCATTCGCCGTGAGCTTGGCAAGGGTGCCATGGGCGTTGTGTATGAGGGCTTTGATCCGCTCATCGAGCGCACGGTGGCCATCAAGACGATCTTGCCACAGCAACTTAGCGGCACGGAGTCCGCCAACGTGCTTGCGCGTTTCAAACGCGAAGCGCAAGCGGCGGGCCGCCTGAACCACCCGGGCATTGTGGCGGTCTACGATTACGGCGAGGAGCTCGCCGACGACGACCACACCATGGTCGCAGGCGAAGCCGCCCGCGGTCAACGTGTGGCCTATATCGCGATGGAGTTCGTCAAGGGCCGCGAGCTGCGCGATTTCTTTGAGGCCAACGAGCGTTTTGCATTGAAGGATGTGGAGCGCCTGATGGGCGAGATTCTGGATGCTCTGGCCCACGCGCATACCCACGGGGTGGTGCACCGCGACATGAAGCCCGCCAATCTGATCGTGCTGGCCGACGGCAAGATCAAGGTCGCTGATTTTGGTATTGCGCGCGTCGAAAAGTCCGAGTTGACCCAGGTGGGCACTGTCATGGGCACTCCCGCCTACATGTCGCCAGAACAATTCATGGGACAACCAGTGGACGGTCGCACCGACATTTTTTCCTGCGGTGTCATCCTGTACCAGTTCCTCACGGGCGAAAAGCCGTTCACCGGGAATTCGACCACCATCATGTACAAGGTGCTGCATGAGGAACCGCTGGCACCCTCGCTGCTGAATGTGGCATTGCCGGCCGCGTTCGATGCGGTAGTGAAAAAGGCCATGGCCAAGAACCCGGATGAGCGGTACCAGACGGCCCAGGAATTTGCCCAGGCCATCAAGACAACTTTGGGCGCTGCGCCTGCCGCGTCAAGCCCCGCGACGGCGACCGTTGACCCCGACCGTACCGAACTCAGTATTGCCCCCGTGGCGCCTGCAGCAGCGGTGGCTCGGTCGGCACCGAATGCACCAAGTGAGGCGTCCAAGGCGAGCCCACCACCCGTACCCGCTACGGCGGCTGACCCGGTAGCGCCAAGCATTTCCACCGACAAGAAGTCCAAGTCCAACGGCGCGCTGATAGCCGCTGTTGTGGCAGGCATGGCTGTGGTTGGTGCAGGCGGCTATGTTGCCTTGCGGGGTGGCAGCGGTGGCGCTACGCCTTCTGTGGCGCAGGCGCCTTCGACTGCGGTAGCCTCAAGCGCTGCGACGCCCCCGATTCCGGTGGCAGCGACCCCGGCCGAACCGGCACTGGAACCCGGCACCATGGTGATCAGTGCGCTGGGCCTGGTGGACCCCAATGACGCACGTTTTAATGGTGATGCCAATGCCGCACGGACAGAATCGCGCGCCGATGCCATGCGCCAATTGGTTGAAAAAGCGGTGGCACTGTATGTCCAGAAGGACTCCCTGAACAAGAACTATGCGGTGCTGGACCGCAAGTTGTTGTCGCAACCCGGTGCCTTTATCAAGACGGTCATGCAGGAAGGCGCCAGTTCCACCGGTCAGGATGGCTTGATCGAGACCGAGGCACGCGCCGTGGTACGGGTGCGTGACGTGCAGAAGTCACTGAACCAGTTGTCCAAGGAAGAACGCATCGAGTTCATCCGCAACAATGGGGACCCCAAGGTCTCCGTGCTGATGGCCATCCGCAATGCCGACACCACACAAGCCCTGCCACCCGAGCGCTCCATGCTGGCGGAAAATGTGCTGAAGGAACGCATCAAGTCCTTCGGCTTCAGGGTCTGGTCAGCGACTGGTGAAGTGCCAGCCGCTGCCAAAGTACAGGGTCCCGATTTCCAGATCGAAGGCGAGGTCAAGGTCAAGGTGTTGTCTGCCAAACTGCCAGCCTCCGGCCTGACCATTACCAAGACCGCACTCACCTCCTGGACCGTCAAGGCCATCGACAAGGCCAGTGGTGAAGAGGTCTACCTCAACACGGTGCATCCAGTCGGCAAGAGCTGGGCCAGTGAAGACCTGGCGTTGGCCGAAATTGGGAAGATGGTGGGCGACGAGTTTTCCAAGAATTTTTTCCTGGACCATTTCAACTTCAGCGCACAAAAGGTCAACCTGACCATCGCAGGGCTCCCTGACGCTGAAAGCGCCAAGCTGGTACTGCGTGAGTTGCGTGGTTTCCGCCAGGTGCTTGACGCCCAAGCCGCGACTGACAATGGCAAATACCAGTTGCAACTGCCCGATGGAAATGCCAGTGACCTGATCAATGACAGCGTGCTCAAACCCCTCAATGCCAAACTCGGGCAGGATTGCTTTGCGCTGGCCGGCGCCAGTGGGCCGGAAGTAAACGTCAGTTTCTCCGCCAGCTGTGCGGAGGCTGCCGTGCGCAGCAAGTTTTCCAGCCAGCCTTTGGCCGGCCTGCAAGCGGCGCCCGGAGCGCGAGGGAAGTTACTGGGCAAAGCTGCAAAGAACAGCACCTGAAATATGGCGCCCACGCTGGTCGCTGCGCGTACTGCGCGGCCCGGCGACTCTTGGTACGGCCGGATCAGCCCCGCACGGTGAAGGTCACAGTCTCGGTGTCTGGCAGGTCCACCGAGTGCCCAAAACCAATGCGCCCGGTGCCGCGCAGCATCAGTTCTTCGCGGCGTAACACCACCTCGGGTTCATTGGGGATGGACACAAACGTCCCATTGGTGCTTTGGTCCACCAGAAAAAACTTGTCGCGGCGGCGTTCAATGCGGGCATGCTGGCGTGAGGCATTGCGGTCACTGACCACGATGTTGCACTGCGCATCACGCCCCAGCACCACGCTGCCTTGGTCCAGCTCCCAGGACTGCGTGGCGTGCTGCAGCAGCAGGGTAGTAGCTTTGACAGTGAGTGCAATCGACGCGGTCGACATCGTCAACTCTTCACCGCCCTGCCATATCACTTCGCTGACATCCACATCATCACCCTTGCCCTTGACCGACACTGCGGCAATATTGCGGGTGGACAAACGCAGCATGGGTGACAGGCTGGCCACCGTGGCACCCGTGGTGATGATTTGCATACCCTTGGCCAGTCCGGCCATACGGGCCGCGATATTGACGGTGTCACCAAACACATCGTTGTTCTCTTCAATCACCGGTCCGAAATGAAAGCCCACCCGCACACTGCGTTTGACTTTGGACACCATGGGCAACGCCATGATTTTGTGGTGGATATCGGTCGCGGCCAGGCAGCCGTTGTCGGCGCTGGGCAGCACACACATGATTTCGTCGCCGATGGTCTTGATGACCCGGCCACCGTATTGCTTGACCACAAGCTCCATGGCGGCCAGGCATTCATCGATCATCTGTTTGGCTTGGTCGTCACCAAAATTCTCGTAGAGCCGGGTGCTGCCCACCACGTCGGCAAACAACACTGCCAACTGCGACGTTGGCCTTGACGACGTGATCAGGCCCAAGCCACCAGGGACACTCTCTCCCGACACGGATTTTGGTAGGTCGATGTTTGCCATAGCCCAAATGGATTGCAGCCCACTGCATGGCCCTTCACTGGGCGACAAGCTGGTTTGCTGTGTTGTGGATTCTATACAGTAGATCCAACGGATTGGGGATGCTTACATGAGTCCCTTTACACATCTCTCGGCACGACGGGTCTTGTAAGTCCGCGGGTGACCCCCACATCCTAAAATAACTCATTTTTTTCAGTTACTTCATTCGCGAAGGCCGTATGGTTCCCCATCTTGTTACTGCCCTGACTGGCCCGACCAACGAATTGGAACAGCGCATCCTGGATTCGATGCCTGCCATTGAGCGGTGGTTCCGGCTGGAGTGGATGGAACACACACCACCGTTTTATTGCTCGGTGGATGTGCGCAACGCAGGCTTCAAATTGGCACCGGTCGAAACCAACTTGTTTCCGGACGGCTGGAACATATTGACACCCGCCATGCTGCCACTGGCCGTGCAGGCCGCCATGGCTTCGATCGAAAAAATCTGTCCCGAGGCGCGCAACCTGCTGATCGTGCCGGAGAACCACACCCAAAGCACCTTCTACCTCAGCAACCTGGCCCAGTTGCGCCGGATATTCCACATGGCAGGGCTGAATGTACGCATAGGCTCCATCAGCCCCGACATCAAGAAAAGTGTCACGATCGCGTTGCCTGACGGGGAAAGCATCACACTGGAGCCGGTGGTGCGCAACAAGGGGCGTATCGGGGTCAAGGATTTTGACCCCTGCACCATTCTGCTCAACAACGATTTACGTGCCGGTGTGCCCGGCATTCTGGAAGACCTGCACCAGCAGTACCTGCTGCCGCCCTTGCAGGCTGGCTGGTCCACCCGGCGCAAGAGCAACCATTTCAAATGTTTTGAAGAGGTTTCCAAGCGGTTTGGCAAACTCATCGGCGTCGACCATTGGCTGGTGAACCCGTTGTTTGAACGCTGTGCGGAGGTCGACTTTACAAGTGACGACAGTGTTCAGAACTTGGCCGCCCATATCGACGCCCTGCTGGTCAAGGTTCGCAAGAAACACAAGGAATATGGCATCAAGGAAAAGCCGTTTGTGGTGGTCAAGGCCGACAACAGCGATCCCCGCATGGGCATTGTCACCGTTCGGGACGGCAAAGACATTGATGCGTTGCGTGCACAGGTTGTAGCCAGGGGGGCAACCAATGCAAAACAGGATCCGCTGCGCTTCGACGTACTGCTGCAAGAAGGCGTGTTGACCAACGAACGGGTGAACGACGCCGTGGCGGAGCCCGTGGTGTACATGATGGACCGGTATGTCGTGGGCGGCTTTTACCGCGTACATGCCGGACGCACAGTCGACGAAAACCTCGACGCTCCCGGCTCCAGTTTTGTACCACTGGCATTTGCGGAAAGTACCCACTTGCCGCAACTTGGCGTGAAACCGGGTGCCAGTGCACCCAACCGGTTCTATATGTACGGCGTGGTGGCACGTTTGGCGATGCTGGCGGCCAGCTACGAACTCGAAGCAACGGACCCGCAAGCCGAGCACTACGCTTGAAACTGGTCCCGTGCAACTGGGCCTGAGCCGTAAGTTGCTGCATTGCAACATCTGATTGCAATATTTATTTCCAGCCCAATTCATGCTTGCATGCATACGATGTAAGCGCAAAATAGCGGTCCCAAATCGAATGGAACCCGCGCCGAACCGTGGCAGGGTCAATCTGTGTCAGCATCCAAATCGTCTCTTTCGGCGCTAACCCTGGGCGCCATTGGCGTTGTATACGGCGACATCGGAACCAGCGTTCTTTACGCAGTCAAGGAAGTTTTCGGTTCGGGCCATGTACCGTTCACGCCCGACAACGTGTACGGCATCCTGTCCATCTTCTTCTGGACCCTGACCGTCATTGTGTCGATCAAATACGTCGGCCTGGTCCTGCGGGCGGATAACCATGGCGAAGGCGGGCTGGTTGCGATGCTGGCATTGGCCTCGCAATCGGTCAAGGACAAGCCGGAGCTGCGGCGCGTACTGCTGATTGTGGGGATCTTCGGGACCTGTTTGTTCTACGGCGATGGGGTCATCACACCGGCGATTTCGGTGTTGGGCGCGGTCGAAGGACTGGAGGTGGTGTCTCACACCTTCAAGAAGTTTGTCGTTCCGCTGACATTGGTGATTTTGCTGGGCCTGTTCATGGTCCAAAAGCACGGGACCGCGAGTGTCGGGAGGTTTTTTGGCCCGGTCATGGTGGTCTGGTTCATCGTCATCGCAGTTTTGGGCATCATCAATATCGCGGCCGACCCCCACATTCTGGTCGCACTCAGTCCCCACTACGCGGTCGGTTTCATGTGGAACAACCCGGGAACCACCTTCATCATTCTCGGGGCGGTGGTGTTGTGCGTCACAGGAGGCGAGGCGCTGTATGCCGACATGGGGCACTTTGGAAAAAGGCCGATTCGTGTCGCCTGGTTTTTCATCGCCATGCCGGCATTGACACTCAACTATTTTGGACAAGGTGCCCTGCTGCTGCACAACCCATTGGCCGTGAAGAATCCGTTCTTCATGATGGCTCCGGAATGGGCTCTGATACCACTCGTCGCGTTGGCTGCAATGGCAGCGGTGATTGCTTCTCAGGCCTTGATCTCTGGCGCATTTTCAGTCACCAAACAGGTCATCCAGTTGGGATACCTGCCGCGCCTTCACATTCACCACACGAGTGTGAAGGACACCGGGCAAATTTACCTGCCCTTTGTCAATTGGAGTCTGTTTGCACTGATTGTTGTTGCGGTCGTGATGTTTCGCTCGTCGAGCAATTTGGCAGCGGCCTATGGCATTGCCGTGTGCACGGACATGCTGATCACCACCATTTTGACTTTCTATGTGATCCGCTACAGCTGGAACTACCCGCTGGCACTGTGTATAGCTGCTACCGGCTTCTTCTTTGTGGTTGATTTCACGTTCTGGGCTTCCAATCTGTTGAAGTTGCTGGATGGCGGCTGGTTCCCCCTGGTCATAGGCGGTGCGATTTTTACGTTGATGTTGACCTGGAAGGACGGCCGCCGGCTATTGAACGAAAAGCTGCGCGCTGACGCCATCGACCTGCCGAGTTTTCTGGAGGCCGTCTTTGTTAGCCCGCCAGCGCGTGTGGAGGGGACTGCCGTTTTCCTGACCGCCGAAGTGGGCACCGTGCCCAACGCCCTGCTGCACAACCTCAAACACAACAAGGTGCTGCACAACAACAACCTGTTCGTCACCGTGCGCAACCACGAAGTGCCCTGGATCGGTCTGAACAAGCGGCTGGAGATCGACTCGCTGGGCCATGACTGCTGGCAGGTCGTCATCCACTATGGCTTCAAGAACGACCCGGACGTACCCAAGGCGCTGCAGCAGATCAGGGGTCGCGGATGTGAAATGAACACCATGACGACCAGTTATTTCCTGTCACGCGACACGGTGGTACCGACCATAGGCTCCGGGATGTCGCAGTGGCGCGAGAAATTGTTTGCGCAAATGCACCACAACGCCAGTGGCGCGGCCGACTTCCTGAATTTGCCCAATAACGCGGTTGTGGAGCTGGGCTCGAAAATCGAAATCTGACGGGAGACCGTTTCACCCCTGGCCTCGTCCGTGCAGCAGCGACGCAGTGTCAAAATGGCGCGCATGCAGTTCTTCAAAGACCTCAGCCTCTCGGCCTTCACCGCCGGTTTTGTGGCGGTGTTGGTGGGATTCACCAGCTCGGTCGCCATTGTTTTCCAGGCCGCCCAGGCGTTTCATGCCACGTCCGACGTGATCGCGTCCTGGATGTGGGCCTTGGGACTGGGTATGGGGCTGTGCACCCTGGTGCCCTCGTTGTGGCTGAAAAAGCCGGTCATGGTGGCCTGGAGCACACCCGGCGCGGCGGTGCTGGCCAGCGCGGGTGCCATCGGGGGTTTTTCCATGCCCGAGGCCGTCGGCGCCTTTATGGTGTGTGCGATGCTGATCACCTTGGCGGGGGTGACCGGCTGGTTCGAACGGGTGATGAATCACATTCCGCTGGCTCTGGCTTCGGCCCTGCTGGCAGGTGTCTTGGCCCGTTTTGGCTTGGCCGGATTTGCGGCGGCGCAGAGCGCTTTGCCGCTGGTGCTCACCATGCTGCTGACCTACTTGCTGGGCAAGCGCTGGGCGCCCCGGTATGCCGTGCCATTGACCTTGCTGGTTGCTATTGTTTTCGTAGCTAGCACAGCTGGTTTTACGAGGGCCAACATCACTTTTGGCTTGGCATCACCGGTGTGGGTGCAGCCCCAGTTCACGGTTGCCGCCGCGGTCAGTCTGGCACTGCCGCTGTTCATTGTGACCATGGCATCGCAAAACCTGCCGGGCGTCGCGGCCATCCAGTCCACGGGTTACGGGGACCAACGCGCCAGCGGTGGTGACGCGGGCATCCCTATCTCCAAAGTCATCACACTGACCGGCGTTGCCACCCTGCTGCTGGCACCGTTTGGGGCCTTTGCGCTGAACCTGAGCGCCATCACGGCCGCGATCTGCATGGGGCCGGAGGCCCACACCAACCCGGGGAAACGCTACACCGCTGCTGTGTCCTGCGGCGTGCTGTATGTGGTGCTTGGCATCTTTGGTGCCGCGATCACCGGTGTGCTGACCGCTTTCCCCAAGGAACTGGTGGCCGCGATCGCGGGTCTGGCCCTGCTGGGCACGATTGGTGGCGCGCTGTCCTCCGCGCTGCAGCATGAACCGCACCGCGAAGCGGCCATCATCACCTTCCTGGTGACGCTCAGTGGTGTGGTCGTGGCAGGCGTGGGCTCCGCCTTCTGGGGCGTGGTGGCCGGGGCGTTGGCACTGCTGGTCCAGCACTTGGGGCGTCGCAGCCTGATGCGTTCACCCTGATCGCTGTAGAGTCAAACTATCTATCAATCACTTTGGCGCCTGAATCCCATGGAAATCCTCTTCGTCAGCGACCCTCTTGAATCGTTCAAGATTTACAAAGACACCACGTTTGCGATGATGCGCGAGGCCCAGCGCCGCGGCCACGCAATAGTGGCCTGCGAGCCGCAGCAATTGGCATGGCAGCGCGGTGGCGTGGTGCAGGCCCAGGTACGCGCCATCAGCTTGACGGGTGATCCAAAGAGCTGGTTCACCGAAACCGCCTCTTCCGTGCGGGCCATCAAGGACTTTGGCGCCGTGGTGATGCGCAAGGACCCGCCCTTTGACAGCGAGTTTTTCTACGCCACGCACCTGCTGGAGCAGGGAGGACGGGCTGAACCGCGGGGGCATCATCGAAGCGCTGAACAAGGACGGGGCCGAGACCGTGATGGTGCAGAAGTTTCTGCCCGCCATTAGCGAAGGCGACAAACGTGTGCTGGTGATTGGCGGCAAGCCGGTGCCGTTCTGCCTGGCCCGCATTCCCCAGGGCAGCGAAGTGCGGGGCAACCTGGCCGTGGGCGGCAAGGGCGTGGCGCAGCCGCTAAGCGATTCCGACCGCGCCATTGCCGAAGCCCTGGGGCCGATTCTGGCGGCGCGGGGATTGCTTTTGGTGGGTCTGGACGTGATTGGTGACAGCCTGACCGAAATCAATGTGACCAGCCCGACGTGTTTTCAGGAAATCACCGACCAGACCGGTTTTGATGTGGCGGCGATGTTTGTGGATGCGCTGGAGGCTGCGGCTGTTTAGCCCGCCCGCAGCACAACTGGGCCAAGCGCCGCGTCATCGCGCCAACCACTGCCAAGGCGGGCGATCCAGGTCATCGCGGTCCTTGATCCGCGTTTCGCCCAGCTCCTTCTCCAGCGTCAACGTCAGGCTGTCCTGTTGCTCCAGCGCGGCGATCAGGCGCGACGCATGTGATACGACGAACACCTGTGAGCGCCGGGCAGCCTGCGCAATCAGGCGCCCCAGAGCTGGCAAAAGGTCAGGATGCAGACTTGTTTCCGGCTCATTGAGAACCAGTAATTCGGGTGGACGCGGCGATAGCAAAGCCGCGATCCACAGCAAGTAGCGCAAGGTCCCATCGGACAGTTCCACTGCCCGGAGTGGACGCAACAGCCCATGCTGGTACATGGTCGTCTCAAAGCGCCCGTTGTGGCTGTCGATCTCCAGCCTGGCGCCCGGAAAGGCATCATGGACCGCGTCATCCAGGGCCTGTGGGTCGCCGATTTCGCGGATGGTCTGCAAGGCAGCCGCCAGATCCGTACCGTCGTGGCCTAACACCGGCGTGTGTGTGCCAATTTGGGGCAGGCGAGCCGGGGCTGCACTGTCTGTGCGAAAGTGGTCGTAAAAGCGCCACGAGCGAATTTGCTCGCGCAGGGTCAACAGCTCAGGCGTGCGCCGTGGATCGGCCATTTGGGACAACATGCTGTCGAAGCTGGCGATGTGTTCAGACTCATTCTGCCATTTGCCATCGTCACCTCGGGTGCGCACCAGCATGCCTTTGCGTTCGACCAACATCGCGGCAGGCCGTGCTACCGGACCCGCCCAGACATACTCGGCCTTGATGACGGGATCCATTGAAAACGCAGTGGGTGTGGGAGAGTCATTGGGCTGCGGCAAAGCCAGATCAATCGCATAGCTGAACGCGTCGCCAGCAAAGCCCAGCCCCAAGCTGACCGGCTTGTTGCGCCGCGTGCCTTGGATGGGCACCTCACCGCTGCGCATCGCCCGCGACAGCGTCTCCGGGCCGGCCCAGAGTGTGGACGCCAAGCCGCCTTCCCGCGCCAGTGATCCGATGACGCCGTTTTGTGCGGTATCGGCCAGCAGGCGCAGCGCTTTGTAGATGTTGGACTTGCCGCTGCCGTTGGCTCCGGTGATCAGGTTCAAGGGGCCCAGCGGAATGACGAAGTCACGCAGGGTTCGGTAGTTTTGGATTGCCAGTGTTTGGAGCATATTGAACTTTCATGTTCGCCGTTGGTGCATCCGCTGGCCGCAGTCAGGGCTATCGGCACTAAGAGGTATAGTTGTGTAGCCCCTCGTGGAATAAGCGCAAGCAGCTATCAAATATGTAGCATGCAGTACCTCGGCGGCACAATCCATTGCGCCGTTCTCAGTCTATCGGGCACCCGTCCACAAACACCTTGAACTCCCCGGGCTGCATGGCTACCCAGTTCTCGTTGGTCGTCAACGGCTCGGTGACCACGATGACCAGCCGGTCTTCAGGGCTGTTGAGTTCGGCCAGGTCCACCTTGATGTCTTCATCCTTGAGCTGGACATGGGCGAACGGATGCTGGCGCTGCACATAGTGCAATTTGGTACTGGCATGGGTCCATAGGGCCTGGCCGTTGCTCAGCAGGAAGTTGAACGTGCCATGCCTCGCAATGCGGGGCACCAGTTCGCGCAGCGTATGGGTCAACTCCTCCACGCTGGGCACGCCATAGTGCGACTTGTTAAGCTCCTGCAAGAGCCAGCAAAAGGCCAGTTCACTATCCGTGTCGCCCACGGGTTTGAACGCGCCGTGCAGCGGTGGGTTGAAGTCCTTCAAGTCGCCGTTGTGGGCAAAAACCCAGTAGCGCCCCCATAGCTCGCGCACAAAGGGATGGCAGTTTTCCAGCCGCACTTCACCCACGGTGGCCTTGCGTACATGGGCTACCACGTTGTGGCTTTTGATGGGGTAGGTGCGCAGCATCTGCGCAATGGGCGAAGTGGCCGCACTTTCTTTATCGACAAAGTAGCGTGCCGCCTTGCCGGGCTTTTGGCCATCACTTTCGAAAAACGCGATGCCCCAGCCATCGGCATGGTGGTCGGTACAGCCACCGCGCTGCGAAAACCCGGTAAAGCTCAGCGTCAGGCTGGCGGGCAGCAGGCTGTTCATTCCAAGAAGCTGGCACATGTAAACAGTTTACACGCCACAGCCTGGCAGTCATGGCGGCGTCTTCGGCGACACCGCAGTCGGTCAAAACCAACGCCAGGTGCGTGATCGGCAGGGTGTAAAATCCGCGCGGCAACATGGCAAAAACCGATTCATAGAGAGCGGAAAGTGTTAACGCTCCGGACCCCCCACAAGATTGGTGCCAGACAAGTCGCACCAACCTGTACTCAAATTTTGATTAACGCAGCCGTTCGCGTCGTGGCCATTGTGGTCACTTACCACCCCGAGTTAGCCCGTTTGAAGCTTCAGTTGGGGGCGCTCGCCAACCAGGTCGCCGATATCGTGATTGTGGACAACGCGTCCGACTCTGATCTCGACGCATGGACCCAGGATCTGGCCGAACAATCCCCCCATGTCATCCGTCTGCAACGCAACCACGGTATTGCGGTTGCACAGAATATTGGAATTCAGTGGGCGCGCGAACATCGGGCGACGCACGTCTTACTGATGGATCAGGACAGTGTGCCGTCCGATGACATGGTAGACACGCTGCTGGCCGCCATCCACGTGAGTGCAGACGTGGCCGCGGTGGGGCCGCGCTACCTGGACGCGCGTCAGAACGCCCCCTCCCCGTTTGTCCGCATCAGCTGGCTGCGCTTCAAGCGGCTCGCATGGGATCCGGGTCAGCCCATCGTGCACGTGGACTGCCTGATTGCGTCGGGAAGCCTGATTCCGATGGCGGTTCTGGACAAGGTGGGGCCGATGCGGGAAGACCTGTTCATCGACTATGTCGACACCGAGTGGTGCATGCGTGCCCGCAGCTTCGGACTGCAATCCTTCGGTGTGTGCAATGCGTCAATGACCCACAGCCTGGGTGAGGCGCCTTATTTCTTTCTGGGTCGCAGTTTTCCAGTGCATTCGCCACTGCGCCACTATTACCAGGTACGCAACGCCATCCTGTTGAACCGTGAAAACTGGGTTCCGTTGAACTGGAAGTTGGCCATGGCCTGGCACCTGCTGCTCAAGGTTGGTTTCTACTCACTGGTCACCACCCCACGTCGGGAGCACTTGCGCATGATGGCGCGTGGTTTGTGGCACGGTCTGCTCGGCCGCGCCGGCCCGATGCGCCTCTGACCATCGGCACACCACACTCAACTGCGCTGCGGCACCTGAAAATTCAGCAGCCGAGTGGCAATGATGGTCTCTGCCATGAAACACAGCAGCGCCAGCAAGAAGCTGGCCACGCCGCCTAAAAAACCCCCCACCGCCAGGCGGCTGGCTTCAAACGCAGTGGTTTCGCCCAAGAACAGCACGATGATGGTCAGGCCAATCAAAAAAGCACACAAGGTCAACAGCGCAATGCACCCATTGGCCAGTCGCCCGCGGTTACGCAGTTCCGAGAGCTCGGTTCGCGCACGCTCCAGAAGTTCCTGATCCACCGAGGTCTGCGCCCGATCCTCTACCAAACGCGCCCGGTCTATGATGCGTGCGAGTCGGCCCGCCACCGCACCAATCATTCCTGACACCGCTGTCAACAAGAAGACCGGGGCCACGGCCAGTTGAATGCCATGGGTGACTGCATCGGTCGGTAAGGGGGAAAACATGGGCAAGCCTTGTGTGCGGGGATTGGTCCATTATGGCAATGCTGAGCCAGCGGTGCACGAGACCAACCTGCGGAAACGACCGCGTACAGCACGGATTCTTCGCCAGATCCTCAAGCAAATAGTGCCTCCAGCTCTCGTGGAATATACGCAACCAGCTATTTATTTAATAGCAATCTTCGCTACGACACCACCAGCAGCGGCTGCAGCACGCTGGCCCCCAGCCGTTTGGAACGCGACCCGCTCCAGCCCGCGACCATGTCGGGGTGCTGGGCATTGTCCTTGAAGGGCATCTCGATGGTGAACGCCAGGCAAGCGAAGTTCTGCGCTACCCAATTCGTCGCCAGTGTCGGGTTGGCTGTGCCGGGCGCCGACGTTCCATAGTTGAACTGGTCCTGAAAATCCGGGCAGGCCGCAATCCACGCCGATTTGAATGCGGACTCCTGTGCCGCAATCCGTGGCGTGTAACCCGGGTTGCCTTCGGAGCCCACAACAAAGTTGTAGGGCAGCCCCTCGTCGCCGTGCACATCGAGGTTGATGTCCACCCCCACAGCCAGCATTTTTTGGCGCACCAGAAACACTTCGGGCGAGCGCTCCATGCTGGGCTCGGCCCACTCCCGGTTCAGATTGGCGCCCGCCGCGTTGGTGCGCAAGTTGCCACGTACCGCGCCGTCGGGGTTCATATTCGGTACGACAAAAAATTCGCAACGCTCCAGCAACACTCTGCTGGCGGAATCGTCGGTGTCGAGCAGACGCTCCAGGAACCCTTCGATGAACCACTCGGCCATGGTCTCACCCGGATGCTGGCGCGCAATCAGCCAGACTTTTTTCTTTTGCACCGTAGGCGCTGGGCTGCTGTCACCGGTGATGCGCAACAGGCTCATGTCGCGCCCGTCCAGGGTGCTGCCCAGGCGCTCCAGCGTCACCCGGGGCGACCGGGCTGCTCGGGCCAGCAAGTCCAGATGCCGCTCGTATGAGTAGGGCTCGAAGTACGCGAAGTACATGGCGTTGCCCTTGGGCGTGGTGCGTGCCGTCATCACCGCGCCATCAAACTCGGTATCGATACGAAACCAGTTCTGGCGGTCATGGCTGGCCACGACCCGATAACCCAGCCAGCCATCGGGGTAGGCACAGGCGCCCGCATTGAGGAATCGCAGCGTGATGGAACGGCCAGCTGCACCGTGCAGGCAAAAGTGAAACCACTGCGCAAAGCTGCTGGCGTTGTCAGGACGGATGTTGAGCGCAACAGTGCCATCGCCGGTCAGGCTGACAACTTCGATGGCTCCGGAATCAAACTGGGAGGCGATGTGCAAGGTGGTCATGGTGGAGGGTGTCAAAAGGAGTGAACACTGTAACGGTTCGCTAGGCGCCTGGGTCGCGCGGGTCATGAAAACCGATAATCGGGCATGACCCTCAAGAACACCGCGCCTGATACATCCACCCCTTTCAGCTTTGCCAACCTGGCGCTGAGCCCCTCCGCCTTGGCCAATTTGCAGCAGCTAGGCTATAACGACATGACGCCCATCCAGGCTGCAAGCCTGCCCATCGCCCTGGCCGGCCAGGACCTGATTGCCCAGGCCCAGACCGGCAGTGGCAAGACGGCAGCCTTCGCGCTGGCGCTGTTGGCCAAGCTCAACCCGCGCTGGTTTGCCGTGCAGGCCATGGTGCTGTGCCCCACACGTGAGCTGGCCGACCAGGTCACCGTTGAAATCCGCCGCCTGGCGCGGGCCGAAGAAAACATCAAGGTCGTCACCCTATGTGGCGGCATTGCGCTGCGCGGCCAGCGCGCTTCATTGGAGAACGGCGCGCACGTCGTGGTGGGCACGCCCGGTCGCATCATGGATCACCTGGAGCGCGGCTACCTGACGCTCGAAGGCCTCAACACCCTGGTCCTCGACGAGGCCGACCGCATGCTGGACATGGGGTTTTTCGACGATATCGCCAAGGTCGCCAAACAGTGCCCGGCGAACCGGCAAACCCTGCTGTTTTCGGCCACCTACCCGGAAGGCATTGAAAAACTGGCCAAACAGTTCATGCGCGACCCCCAGCGTGTGGAAGTGGCCGCGCCCAAGACCGAGAGCCTGATCGAACAGCGTTTTTACGAAGTGACCCGGCAAACCCGTCTGCACGTGGTTGGTCAATTGCTGCGCCACTTCCGCCCGGTGAGTACGCTGGCGTTCTGCAACACCAAACAGCAGTGCAAGGAATTGGTGACGCTGCTGCAGGCCGAGGGCTTTTATGCACTGGCGCTGTATGGCGAGCTGGAGCAGCGCGAGCGCGACCAGGTGCTGGCGCAGTTTGCCAACCGCAGTTGCTCGGTGCTGGTGGCCACCGACGTGGCTTCCCGCGGGCTGGACATCAACCAATTGGAAGCCGTGATCAACGTCGACATCACCCCCGACGCTGAGGTACACGTGCACCGCGTGGGCCGCACCGGTCGGGCCGGCGCGTCAGGCCTGGCGCTCAGTCTGGCCAGCATGAACGAGATGGGTTTTGTCGGCAAGATCGAGCAATACCAGAACAAACCCTCGGTATGGCACACATTGGATGAACTCACACCGACCGGCAAGGGCCCGTTATTGCCACCCATGGTGACGCTGCAGATTCTGGGTGGCCGCAAGGAGAAGATTCGCCCCGGCGATGTGCTCGGCGCGCTGACCAGTGCCGAGGGAGGCCCGGCTTACACCCGTGAGCAGATCGGCAAGATACAGGTCACCGAGTTTTGCACTTTTGTGGCGGTGACGCGTGATGTGGCCACACAGGCGTGCGCCAAACTCAATGCTGGCAAGGTCAAGGGCAAGAGTGTGCGGGCACGACTGCTGACCGTCGCTGATGGCGCCTAGGGTTTGCCCAAATCCATGGTCCAGTAAAAGCGGTAGGTCGAACTGTCATTGACCACGCAAGCCACGCCCAATTCGGTAATGTTGCTGTTCATGATGTTGCTGCAATGTGGCGCGCTGGCCATCCAGACCGCCATCACGGACTGCACGCTGCTCTGACCGGCGGCGATGTTTTCGCCCAACCTGGACCACTGGTACCCCGCGTTGGTGATGCGCTGGCCAAAGGTACGCCCATCCAGACTGGTGTGCGAGAAGTAGTTGTTGCTGGCCATATCGGTTGAATGGCCCGCCGCAGCATTGAACAGCTTGTTATTCCAGGCCAGTGGTGCGGCGGCCGGGAACGCCGTATTACCACACATGCGGCTGCTGGCGCGCGCCTGGTTGACGAGCACCATCACATCGGTCTGGAACTGCGGCAGGCTACAGGTGCTGGCGGCTGGCAGAGTGCCGGCCGTGGTGGTGTCCGGCGCTTGGGTTACCGGCGTGGCCGCCAGCAACGTGACCGAAATCAACCGCAACCGCACGTTGGTGTAGGTGTTTCCCTGAAACTCGAGTGCCCCCAGTGTGAGCAGACTAGTGGCGGGATCGAAGCTGTCTGCGCCTGGCGCACCATTGTCCACGCCGAGCAAGGTGAAGGAGTTGAGGATGACAGCTACGTCCTTGTAAGCCAAACCGGTAACGGAGAGCGACGGCATCAACAGGCGGCTGTTGCCGGGATCAAAACTACTGGCGCTTTGTACATTCAGCGATACACACAGCGCCAACACCGCCAAGATACCGGCGGCGCGTGCTGAAGACTTTTTGACGGTCCTGTTCATCATATTTTTTTACTCCGATGACTGTCGAAACGGGATTTTGAAGCATTTCGCACGCCTCGGTGCGGCAGGATCGTAACAACGCGTTCACGCCGGGGTCAGGGGTGGCGATAAACTCCCCCACCACCAGTAGAAGTAGACACAAGGCTCCCATGCGCACCCTGTACCGCAACTTTGAGACCCAGGCGCACATTGATGCGCAGTACAACCCCAGCCTGGCATTGGCGCCCACCGACCAGCCCATGCAGCACTTTGCAGCGCAGGCCAGCCGCGCGCGCGGCAGCTTGGGCAGTGTGCTGGACGTACCTTATGGCCCGACACTGGAAGAAACACTCGACATCTTTCCGGCCGACGGGCCCAACGCGCCGGTGTTTGTATTTATCCATGGCGGCTATTGGCGCGCCTTTTCCAGCAAGGACTTCAGCGGTGTGGCCCTGGGCCTGAACGCTTTGGGTTTCACCACGGTGGTCATCAATTACGCCCTCTGTCCTTTTGTCACCATCGATGAAATTACACGCCAGACCCGATCGGCCCTGGCCTGGGTGCTGCGCAACATTGGCCAGCATGGCGGCGACCCAAAGCGGGTCAGCATTGGCGGGCATTCGGCCGGAGGCCACCTCACTGCCATGGCCCTGCACACCGAATGGCAACGTGACTATGGCTTGCCCCGGGACCCGTTTGTCGGGGCCATCGCGTTCAGTGGCCTGTACGACCTGGAGCCCCTGCGCTACAGCTACCTGCAGCCTATGATCCAGTTGGACGATGGCAGTGTCCGGCGCAATTCGCCCGCCTTTTTGGTACGGCCGTGCCGGACACCACTGTGGATCACATGGGGTGGCCTGGAAAGCACCGAGTTTGCCCGTCAATCCCGGACGTACCACGAAGCCTGGCAAGCTGCTGGCAACCAGTCCTTGTTGCAAGAGCTCCCAGGCACCAACCATTTCACTGTCATCCACGGACTGGAAGACGCCGATAGCGCAGTCTGCCAATGGCTGATGAAGACCGCCAACGAATGAGCACTTCCAAATTACATGGCCGCCTGTGGACGGCGTTGTACTGCAGCCTGATCCTATCCACAATGTCCGGTGGCACATCCGCCGCCGCGCCGGCACCGCCGAACCGGCCCAAATTGGTTGTGCTGATTGCAATTGACGGGTTACCCCAGCGCCAGGTGCTGCAATACCGCGACCAGTTGGCGCCCGATGGATTCAACCGCTTTCTGGAACGTGGCAGCTGGTTTTCAGACGCGCGGTATGGACACTCCTTCACGGTGACCGGTACCGGCCATGCCACCCTGTTGACGGGCGCCTACCCGCACCGCAGCGGCATCATTGGCAACGAATGGCGCGACCAGAGGTCGGGCCAACCCGAGTATTGCACCGGCGACACCAGCGCCACCTACATCGGCCACCGCACCAACCCGCTGGACGGCACCAGCCCCAAAAACCTGAAGGTGGAAACAGTGGGTGACGTGCTGCGTCGCGCCAGCCCTTTATCCAAGGTCATCGCGGTCTCCGGCAAGGACCGGGGCGCCATCCTTCCCGCGGGCAAAACCGGCACGGCCTATATGTACATGTCGTCCACCGGGCAGTTTGCCTCCAGCACCTACTACATGCCGGAGCACCCGGCCTGGGTCAATGCGTTTAATGCCCGCCGCCCTGCGGATCGCTACTTCAAACAGGAATGGAAGGCCTTATTGCCGGAGGCCGCCTATAGCCGCTCGTTGGCCGACAACCAGCCCTGGTTTGGCCCGGCCGGTGGCGGACTGCCCAGCCGGTTCGGCATGCCCACAGACGATGCGCCAGGACCCAACTTCTACGGTAGCCTGTTGCGGGGGCCATTTGGCGATGCGCTGTCGCTGGACTTTGCGCGCGCCGCGCTGGAGGGTGAGCAACTGGGGCAAGACGCTGCGCCGGACATCCTGTCTATCAGCCTGTCTGGCCATGACTACGTGAACCACGCTTACAGCGCCGAGTCACGCCTGTCCCATGACCACCTCTTGCAACTCGACCGGTTGCTGGAAGGCTTTTTCCATGATCTCGACTCCCGGGTGGGCAAGAACCAGTATGTGGCGGTGCTGACAGCGGACCATGGTTTCATGCCGGCAGTGCAAGTGAGCGCGCAACAGGGTTTGACCACCGGACTGATCGACGGGGCCCAAACCCTGGCCAACATCAATAAGGGGCTGGAGCCTGTATTCGGCCCGGGCAAATGGGTCATGTCGTATTCGGGCGCCAGTTTGCTGCTCGATCAACGGCTGCTGGCGCAAAAGGGACTGGATGCCAATGCCGTGGCAAGCGCCGCACGCGACCTGCTGCTGGCAGAACCCGGTTTTGCGGCGGCCTACACCCGTACTGAAATGCTCAGCGGCGCGCGCGCCGTTGAGCCCCTGTTTGCAGCAATGGAGAAATCCTGGCACCCGGACGTATCAGGTGATGTGCAGTACACACTCAAACCCCACTGGATGTTTGGCGTGCGCGCCATCGGGGCGGTACACGGCTCGCCTTACGATTACGACAACCATGTGCCCCTCTTGTTCTATGGTCCCCCATGGATAGGGAAGGGCCGGGTTGACAGGCGCGTTGAAGTGGTTGACATTGCACCTACGCTGGCGGCCCTGCTGGGCATCACACCACCAGCGACGGCGGAAGGCCGGGCATTGCCCCTGGTCGGTCCACGCCGCCATTAGAGGCAATCAGCACGACCCGCCGTCCCTGCAGGAGCCCGATGTCCAACGCCGCGCAAACCGTCAACCCGCAACAGCCGCCCTACCGCGACCGCAAGCGGTATGCATGGATTTTGTCGCTGCTGGTGCCAAGTCTGGTGGGTTTCGGGCCTTTGTTGATGGTGACCACGGGTGATGTGCGTGCGCTGTGGTTTCCGGTTGTCTTTTTCTACGTTTTTGCACCCCTGCTGGACTGGCTGCTGGGAGAGGACTTGAGCAACCCGCCGGAGAGCGCCGTCCCGGCATTGGACGCCGACCCCTATTACCGGTGGATCACCTTTATGCTGGTACCCATTTTGTGGGCTGCTTTTGTGTTCAGCGCCTGGTTTGTGGTGCATTACGATTTGCCGCTGCATGGTGTGGTCGCCATGGTGTTGATCACCGGTTCGGTGGGTGGTTTTTGCATCAACCTGGGTCATGAGCTGGGCCACAAAAACACCCGTCTGGAACGTTGGCTGGCCAAGATCGTGCTGGCCCCGACGGCTTATGGGCATTTTTTCATCGAACACAACCGCGGACACCACCGCGACGTGGCCACCCCGGCAGACCCGGCATCGTCGCGCATGGGTGAGTCCATTTACCACTTCGTGCAACGCGAAATGCCAGGGGCATTCAAACGGGCCTGGGTGCTGGAGTCGACCCGGTTGCGCCTGGCCGGACAACCGGTGTGGTCACTGCACAACGAGATTTTGCAGCCTGCGCTGATCACGCTGTTGTTGTGGACCGCGCTGTCAATCTGGCTCGGCGTTCAGATCCTGCCCTTTTTGCTGGTGGCTTCGTTCTGGGCCAACTTCCAGCTGACCTCGGCCAACTACATCGAACACTACGGCCTGCTGCGCCAGGAACGCGCGCCCGGCAAATACGAGACCTGCAAACCCCACCACTCGTGGAACAGCAACCACATCTTTTCGAACTGGGCGCTGTTCCACCTGCAGCGCCACTCCGACCACCACGCGCACCCGCTACGGCGTTACCAGTCGCTGCGGCATTTTGACAATTTGCCCCGACTCCCCAGTGGCTACTTTGGTATGTTCACCGTGGCCTATATTCCACCACTGTGGCGTTATGTGATGGACGAGCGCCTCCTGGCGGTGGTGGGCCGTGATGCCTCACGCATCAACCTGGACCCGCGCCAACGCGCCGAATTGGTACAGCGCTACGGGCTGACCAATAACACCGTATAAATTCCGACCGCTTCAGGGCAGTTCGTGGTACTGGCGGGCCAGTGCCATAAAGTCGTCGGTCGCGATCCGCTGTCCCAATTCATCCGACAACACGGCCGCCACGGGCTCTGCCGCCGCCGCCGCCGCTCGGGCATCAAGAAACAGCAGGCGGCTGCGCCGCGCCAAAACATCCTCCACCGTGCGGGCATATTCGTAACGCGCGGCAAACCGCACCATGGCCTCTGTAAGATGGGGGGCCAGCAAGGTGTCATTGCCGGGAAGCTGATGCACCAGGGTTGCCTCGTTCCCATACCCGTGCAGGCCCGGTGGCAACCACAACGCGGTAGTGGACGCCCCGGCAGGGGGGGCGCCCACCAGGCGATGGTGGTCGGTGTGCGATGGCTCCAGTCGGGGTAGCAGCTTCGCAGCCTGGCACTTGTCCAACACATCGTCGGCCATGGCCCGGTAGGTGGTCCATTTGCCACCGGTGACCGTCACCAGGCCAGACTTGCTGATGGCCACCGTGTGCTCGCGGCTGATGGATTTGGTGTCCGAGTCTTCATCCTGCCCCGTTTTGACCAGCGGGCGCAGACCCACCCACAGGCTGCGCACATCACTGCGTTGGGGTGCGCGTTGCAGGTAGCGCGCCGACTCGGTGAGAATGAAGGCAATTTCATCGGCAAAGGGTTTAGGCTCGCGTGGCAAATCATCACGCGGGGTGTCCGTGGTACCCAGAATCACCTTGCCCAACCAAGGCACGGCGAATAACACCCTTCCATCGGCTGTTTTGGGTACCAGCAATGCGTGGTCACCCGGAAAGAACTCCCGGTCCACCACCAGGTGCACGCCCTGGCTGGGCGCCACCATGGGCTCACTGGTTCGCCCGCAGGCCTGGCTGTCCTGCTGTCGCAGCGTATCAACCCAGACACCGGTGGCATTGACGACACACCGCGCGCGCAACTCCAGGGTGTGGCCCGTCTCGGTATCCCGGCAGCGCACGCCAGCGACCCGACCGGCATCGTGCACCAGACCTTGGGCCTCGCAGTAGTTGATGAGCAGTGCGCCGTGGACGGCAGCCGAGCGCGCCAGTGCCAGCGCCAGCCGGGCGTCGTCAAACTGGCCATCCCAATACTTCACCCCGCCGCACAGGTGTTGGGGGTTGACAGTGGGCAGCAAGGCGCGGGTCTGCGCAGCGCTCAAGAACTCGGTGGGGCCCAAACCGGCCTTGCCCGCCAGCAGGTCATAGGCTTTAAGACCTGTGCCATAAAACGGCGCTTCCCACCATTGGTACGAAGGCATGACAAATGGCAATGGCTGGGCCAGGTGCGGTGCATTGTGCAGCAGGTTGCTGCGCTCATGGAGCGCCTCGCTGACCAGGCCAATATTGCCTTGCGCCAAATACCGCACTCCGCCGTGCACCAGCTTGGTGGCGCGGGATGAGGTGCCCTTGGCAAAGTCATGCGACTCCAGCAGAACCACGCTGAGGCCTCGCAGGGCCGCATCCAAAGCGACGCCCAAACCAGTCGCTCCACCACCGATGATCGCCAGGTCATAGGTGTGCGGCTGGCGCAGGCGCTCCAGCAGTTCACGGCGGCGCGTGGGCAAGGGGGTGGACGGGTCTGTCATCGGGGGAGTTTTCGCTATCCTGTCATTATTGTTCCCTTTTCAGGAGCCAAGGCCCATGACCTATCTGCTCGCCCTCCCCCAGTGCACCTCCAGCTCACGCAGCATCGTGTTTGACGCCCGGGGCCAGATTGTGGCCATGGCCCAGCAGGAACTGCCGCAGATGTATCCGCAACCCGGCTGGGTGGAGCACGACCCGATGGTCATCTGGCGCACCCAGTTGGGCACCGCACGCGACGCACTGGCCCAAGCCGGCATCGGTGCCCGCGATGTCCATGCCATCGGCATCACCAACCAGCGCGAAACCACCGTGGTGTGGAACCGCAAGACCGGTGTACCCCTGCACCATGCCATCGTCTGGCAGGACCGGCGCGCCGAACCGGTGTGTGCGCAGTTGCGCGCCGATGGCAAGGCAGACACCATCCAGGCCAAGACCGGCTTGTTGGTGGATGCCTATTTCTCCGGCACCAAGTTGCAGTGGATCTTGAACCACGTGCCGGGTGCACGGACCCAGGCCCTGGCCGGTGAGCTGGCATTTGGCACGGTGGACAGCTGGTTGTTGTGGCAGCTGACGGGCGGTTGCCACAACAGCACCCGCGCGCAGGCGGCGCACGCCACCGATGTCAGCAACGCGTCGCGCACCATGTTGTTCAACGTGCATTCCAACCAGTGGGATGAAGAACTGCTGCAGTGGCTGGACATTCCTGCCAGTGTGTTGCCGCAGGTGCACCCTTCGTGCGCCGACTTTGGCAGCGTTACATCCGACCTGTTGGGTGCCCCCATTCGTATTGGCGGAATCGCCGGAGACCAGCAAAGCGCCCTGTTCGGCCAGGGTTGCTTTGATGCCGGCATGGCCAAGAACACCTATGGCACGGGTTGCTTCATGCTGATGCACACCGGCCAGCGATTTCAAACCTCGCACAACGGCTTGCTCACCACCAGTGCGGCCCAGGTCAGCACAACGCCAGAATTTGCGATGGAGGGCAGCGTGTTTGTCGGTGGTGCAGTGGTGCAGTGGTTGCGCGACGGCCTGCAAGCCATCCAGTCCAGCGGGGACGTGCAAGTGCTGGCGCAAAGTGTGCCGGACTCCGGTGGCGTGATGATGGTCCCCGCCTTCACCGGACTGGGCGCCCCCTATTGGAACCCGGACGCTCGCGGCACCATCACCGGCATCACCCGTGGCACCACACTGGCCCATATCGCCCGCGCGGCATTGGACAGCATTGCGTTTCAGAGTGCGGCACTGCTGGACGCGATGAGCCGGGACGTCGTGGCGCATGGTGGCAAACCGGTGCGTGAACTGCGGGTGGACGGCGGCGCGTGTGCCAATGACCTGCTGATGCAGATCCAGGCTGATCTGCTGGGTATTCCCGTGGTGCGTCCCGCAGTCATTGAAACCACGGCTTTGGGCGCTGCCTACCTGGCCGGGCTGGGCACCGGGCTGTACTCCAGCACGCAGGAGTTGAGCACGTTATGGCGCGCCGAACGGGTGTTTGAACCGACGCTGCACCGAGATATTGCTGCGAGCCGTATGGACGCCTGGGCCCGTGCGGTACGGCAGGCCACGGTACTTTAGTGGGGCAACACGTATCGCTGCGCAGCCGGAGACAATGGGCGGCGCCAGTGTTTCCCACGGGTCCGCGACCCTTCATTCCAAAACCTATTTCATCGACGCAACATAGGCCACAACGGCAGCGATATCTGCGTCGGTCATGGACTTGGTATTGGCTGCCATCAGTGGATCGGTGCGAACCCCGGACCCGTCGCGATAACGCTTGATGGTCAACGCCAGGTAGCCGGGTTGCTGGCCGGCAATCCGGGCAATCTTGTCGTCGCCACGCCCTTGATCACCATGGCAGCGGAAACAGATTTTGCTGTAGTACTCCTGACCCTTGGTGGCCAACGCAGCGTTGACCGGTGGCTTGTAGGTCACGCTCTGGTGGGCGTAGTAGAGCACCACACCGGCCCGCTCTTCCGGATTGAGCGCCTTGATCATGCCTTCCATGAACGGGTTCTTGCGGCGCCCATCGGCAAACTGCTTGAGCTGTTCGAGCAAGTAAGAGGTGTTCTGACCGGCAAGATTCGGTGTATCGGGGTTGGTGCTGTTGCCTCCTGAACCATGGCAATTGGCGCAAAAACTCGCCACTTTGGCGCCGGTTTTGTGGGCGTCCTCCAACAGCTTCGGGCTGGCCTCGATCTCCGAAATGCGTACCGCCCAGTCAACGTCGGTTGCCGTTTGAGATTTGCCTGATTGGCCCCAAGCCGATGACACCAGGCAAACAAAAACGAACCCGCCCAATAGGCGGACTGAAGTCCAATAAGCCATTCCAATAACCCTGATTCGAAAATGGCTTATTGTAAGTTTTGAAACCTGACGCGGGCTTACAGGCGCCCCGTGATGGGCTCCATCAGACCCGGTTGCGAACGACCATCGCCTTATCGGGTGACGGTTTCTTTCCACCAGTTCGGCGATGCGGAAACCACCTCACCGGACTCGTGAATGGCATTGGCCAGATCGAGCGCTGGCTGGCCTGCAGACGAATGAATCACGTACCAGTTGCCCCGAATCGCCAACCGCTGCTTGGCCGTCAGCGCCTTGCTGGCCAGCCAGGCGCTGACTTGCCCATTGGTCCAGTCCGGCTTGAACTGGACGATGACACCCCCCGGCAATGCCATCAAACGGCCAGCGGGAGAATCGCCTTCGCGAAACACCGCAGAGGTGTTGGCCCCACCCGCGGCGGGAGCCGCCACCCCGGAGCCAGCCGCTCGCAGCGTGACGAACTTCCAGGCTTTGGTTGGGCTGGCGGAGCGGGTCGCCGAAGTCGCTCCATACGGGTCAAATTCGGCGATTTGTGTGGGCTCGGGCGTGATTCGTTGCTGGCTTTCACCGTTGTAGTAATAGAGCGAACCAGCAAACGCACTGGGCGCCAGACCTGCGGCAAGCGCCAGTGCGCCCAGTTGTTTCCAGAAGAGTGACACAGAGTGGGTCATGGACGTTGTGCGTTTTGATGGAGTGGTAGTGTTGTTCATGCGTTTTCTCCAGTTCAATAACCCATGGCCCTGATACTCCACGACACCAGCGAACCCGTGCTGCCGGACTTGCTGTCGTGCACGTTCAGGACCCATTTGCCATCGGCGACCTCACCCATCAGGCGTGTTATGCCAAAACGGAAACCACCCGACAGCGTCGACCCGCATTTCACCGGATCCCCACCGGCCGTGGCTCTGCATTCATGTGGAACGGCGACCGTGCTGACCGTCAACGATGGACTGGTCAGCGTGATTTCCAGGTCGCCCACATTGGCATGGTCGCTGGTGACATTCAATTCGACAAACTCCAATTTGGAGATGCCACTATTGGTCAGTGATATTTCGCTGGTGACTGCAGCACCGGCATCGGGTATGGCCAGTGCGGGTGCAGCCGAGCCGCTAGCCGTTTTTTGCGCAGCAATATTGACCCAGGTCTTGGCAGCATTCACGGCAGCAGTCGCATCCGCGGTGCCATATCCGTATTTGTGGTTGATCGGCATGTTGGCGCCATTGCTCGCCCAATCGGAGTCAGTCGGGTCGTTCTTGCGGGCGGTTTTGGCCAGCACCAAACGTACGTCACGCCAGGTCAAAGCCGGATTGGTTTCCAGCATCAACGCGATCACACCGGATATCTCCGGCGTGGCGGCGGAGGTGCCGTTGAAGCATCGGGTGTAGTTTGGTTGCCCTGGGTAGTCATCGGGTTTGCTCGTGCCATTGTTGGAGCCGGCAGCTCCCATCACATCCACCGTGACGGTGGTGTGGGAGGAACAGAACTCTCCGCCAAAGGCGCTCACAAGAACATTGGAACCGGGATCGGAATACGAGGATTTCTGACCCTTATTGTTCATGGAAGCCACCGCAAATACCCCGTGGTAATTGGCTTGGCCATCGTAGTCCGAACGGTCTGTTGGCGCACCGTTACCGGCAGCCCAGGTATAAATGGCGCCCTTGCCACCACGGCCGGTACTGATGCCGGTTTCGATCGCCTGGCGCCAGGCTTCGTCAGATGGTTGCAGCACGCCCAACCCGTCCGTCGAACCATAACTGTTGCTGTAAATGTGGTTGGATCCCAAGTCTTTGCTGACCGAATCGGCACCGTACTCGCCGGTTGTCGCCGACAGCAGGTTGTACCCCACCAGCCGGGCGTTGAACGCCACCCCCGTCACGCCGATGCCGTTGTTGCCGATGGCTGCGGCCAGGCCACCACAACTGGTTCCGTGGCTGATGTCACTGCCGCCGGGGTCTCCGTAAGCATTGACGCGGTAATCCCAACTCTTGCCGGCTACGATCGCCAGATCTTCGTGGTGGACATCGAGTCCGTCATCGATGATGGCGATTTGAATGCCTTTGCCTGTCGCGGTATTCCAGGCCACCGACACATTCAGGTCTTCGCCGGAGGCGCCGGGGACCGCATCTTTACCGGCCTGGCCGGTGTTTTTCAGGTGCCACTGGTCCCCGAACAGGGGGTCATTGGGCACCACCGGGTTGGTAGAAACGGTGCCCACCGGCCCACTGCTGCCCACACTGACCAGGCTGGCCACAGTGATCACCACATTGGAATAGGTGACGCCATTGACCGTGAGTGAGCGGATAGTCAATTGGCCGGTGGCAAAGTCGAATACATCATCGGTGGAGGTGGCCGCAGCATTGCTGAAACTCACCAGGGTTCCCGGTATCAAGACGATGTTGCGGTACTCGGTCGTCCCTATCACCAGGGAGCCGATGGTCACCCGTCCGGTGGCGAGATCAATGGAATCGGCGGCCAAAGCCGATGAAATTGGCAGCAGCAGCGCGGCCAAGAGAACTGCAATCCGCACTTTTTTCATGTGTACTGCCTTTTTTGCTGGTGAAGAAGAGATTATGTGGACGCCGGTTGACGCAGGCGCTTGACAAGCCCTGAGGTTCAGCACCAACCACTCCATTATGTTCACAATTCTGCGGGCTGTGGTGTGGCGAACAAATTCCAGACCGTCAGTCTGCGGTGCCCGTTTCGGGGTCTTTGCTGCCCCGCGCCATGCGTTCACTTTTCCAGTAAACATCGTCCCCCACCGTGCCACCGGTGCGGTAGCCGCGCAGT
>CAZMXB010000023.1:0-953 GCA_964569855.1 uncultured Rhodoferax sp. | reverse complement strand
AGCGGTTGAGCACACGCGACAGCACAAACATCAAATCCGACAGGCGGTTCAGATACTGGCGCGGCGTGTCTTTGAGTGCGTCCTGCGCGCCCAGTGCCACCACGGCCCGTTCGGCGCGGCGTGCCACGGTGCGGCACACATGGGCTTGCGCGGCAGCGCGGGTGCCTGCCGGCAAGATAAATTCCTGCAAGCGCGGAAGGTGTTCGTTATGCACGGCCAGCGCGTCGTCCAGCGCCAGCACGGCCTCGGGCTTGAGCAATTCATAACCCGGAATGGACAACTCACCGCCCAGGTTAAAAAGTTGGTGTTGAATCTCCACCAGCAACTGGCGCACGGCGGCAGGCATGTCTTCACACAAGAGCAGGCCGATGTGGGAGTTCAGTTCATCCACATCACCCATGGCGTGCACGCGCAGGCTGTTCTTGGACACCCGGGTGTTGTCACCCAGGCCGGTGGTGCCGTTGTCCCCGGTGCGGGTGGCGATTTGTGTGAGGCGTTGGCCCATGAGTCAGCTCCATGCAAGGACAGAAAAAGTCTCCCATCGTAAACTGATCCTCCGCGCGACTCTGCCCCGCGGTTCGCTTCCCCCCAAGGAGAACTCCATGAACGCTCCCACCGCCCCCCAGCATCTGTTACCCGAAGTCAACCAGCGCCCGGTGCCCGCCGCACTGATCGAAGCCTTGCAAGCGCAGTTTGGCGCGCGCTGCTCCACGGCCCTGGTGGTGCGCGAACAGCACGGGCGTGACGAATCCTCATTCGACGTGCCGCCGCCCGGCGCGGTCGTCTTTGCCCAGAGTACGGAGGAAGTGGCATGTGTCGTGAAGCTGGCCGCCCGGCACCAGGTGCCCGTTATTCCCTTTGGCGTGGGCACTTCGCTGGAAGGCCATTTGCTGGCTGTGCAAGGCGGCATCAGCCTGGATGTGAGCCAGATGAACCGGGTGCTGAGCATCAAT
>CAZMXB010000022.1:0-30964 GCA_964569855.1 uncultured Rhodoferax sp. | reverse complement strand
GCAAGCTGGAGCAGTATGACTACGCCGGTGCCACCGCAGTGGCCGTGGTGTTGCTGGTGATTTCGTTTGCGCTGCTGTTGATCATCAATGCGCTGCAAGCCTGGCAGCGCCGCCGCTCAGGAGCCCAGTCATGAATAGCAGCAACCGGAGCGGCGCACGGCCGCCCGAAGGCGCGAAAGCCCCCGTGGGGGGCAGCGAACCACGCGCCGCGGGGAGCGTGGGGGCCCGGCCTATCCGGCGGGCCAGTTCCGGCACCACAGAGCCCGCATGGGTCAAATGGACGCTGATCGCTTTCGCACTGGGCTTCATCTTTCTGTTCTTGATCCTGCCTCTGGCGGCCGTGTTTGCCGAAGGGCTGCGCAAGGGGCTGGACGCCGACCTGGAGGCCTTCAAGGAACCCGACGCCTGGAGCGCTATCCGCTTGACGCTGCTCACCGCCGCCATTGCGGTACCGCTGAATCTGGTGTTTGGCGTGGCCGCAGCCTGGGCCATTGCCAAGTACGAATTTCGCGGCAAGGCGTTTTTGACCACGCTGGTGGACCTGCCGTTTTCCGTGTCGCCTGTGGTGGCCGGTTTGATCTATGTGCTGATGTTTGGTGCCCAGGGCTGGTTTGGCCCGTGGTTGCAGGCGCATGACATCAAGATCGTGTTCGCCGTGCCCGGCATCGTGCTGGCCACTATTTTTGTGACCTTTCCCTTCATCGCCCGCGAACTGATTCCGCTGATGCAGGCGCAGGGCACCGAGGAGGAGCAGGCGGCCCAGGTGCTGGGTGCCACCGGCTGGCAAACCTTCTGGCATGTGACCCTGCCCAACATCAAGTGGGGGTTGATCTACGGGGTGATTTTGTGCAACGCACGGGCCATGGGTGAGTTTGGCGCGGTGTCAGTGGTGTCGGGTCATATCCGTGGCCAGACCAATACCATGCCGCTGCATGTGGAAATTTTGTACAACGAGTACCAGTCCGTCGCAGCCTTTGCGATTGCTTCGCTGCTGGCACTGCTGGCACTGGTCACGCTGGTGATCAAGTCGTTTGTCGAATGGCAATTTGAGCGCCAGGAAAAAGCCGCAGCCCACCTCCCGCCTGAAAAACCATTGGTCCAAGCACCATCCATTCCGAGATAGAACACCATGAGCATTGCCATCCGAAACGTCAACAAAGCCTTCGGCAGCTTCCAGGCGCTGAACGATGTCAGCCTGGACATCGAGTCCGGTGAACTGGTCGCACTACTGGGCCCCTCCGGCTGCGGCAAAACCACACTCTTGCGCATCATCGCCGGGTTGGAGACGGCTGACCAGGGCAATATTCTTTTTAGCGGCGAAGACACCACCGACGTGCATGTGCGCGAGCGCAACGTCGGCTTTGTCTTTCAGCACTACGCTCTGTTTCGCCACATGAGCGTGTTCGACAACGTGGCATTTGGCCTGCGCATGAAACCGCGCGCTTCGCGCCCATCGGAAACCATCATCAAGCAGAAAGTACATGAACTGCTGGGTCTGGTTCAACTGGACTGGCTGGCGGATCGTTACCCGGCCCAACTCTCGGGCGGCCAACGCCAACGCATTGCACTGGCGCGCGCACTCGCCGTGGAACCCAAGGTGCTGTTGTTGGACGAGCCCTTTGGCGCGCTGGATGCCAAGGTGCGCAAGGAACTGCGCCGCTGGCTGCGCCGCCTGCACGACGACCTGCATGTGACCAGCATTTTTGTGACGCACGACCAGGAAGAGGCGCTGGAAGTGGCTGATCGTGTGGTGCTGATGAACAGTGGCAAGGTCGAACAAATCGGTTCACCGCAAGAAGTGTGGGACCACCCGGCCAGCCCCTTTGTGTATGGCTTCCTGGGCGATGTGAATTTGTTCCACGGTCGTGCGCATGAAGGTGAAATGCACATTGGTGAAGCACAACACGGCGTGCGCCTGGCCAGCCCCGAACACAGCGAGGCGCAGGACGCCAAAGCCTTTGCCTATGTCCGACCGCACGACCTGGACGTGCAACCGTACGTGGCGGGCACCAGCCACAGCGGCATTGTGGCCAAACTGGTACGGGCCATTGTGGTGGGCCCCATCGCCCGCCTGGAGTTGCTGCCACAGGACAGCGGCGCGGCGGGCAGCGGCGACATCATCGAGGCCCAAATGGGCGCGCAGGAGTACAAGGCGCTGGGCTTGCTGGAAGGTGATATGGTGGTGCTGACGCCCCGCAAGGCGCGGGTGTTTGTGACAGGCTAACGCAGGTTCAGGAAACGGTGTACGTTTGTATATAGCTGAATTCCATTGACAACC
The DNA here is from genome assembly GCA_964569855.1 of uncultured Rhodoferax sp. Classification (GTDB taxonomy): domain Bacteria; phylum Pseudomonadota; class Gammaproteobacteria; order Burkholderiales; family Burkholderiaceae_C; genus Allorhodoferax. The sequence goes on along the minus strand of CAZMXB010000022.1, from coordinate 28,686 downwards.
CGGAGACGATTACAAAGAACCGCGATGGTGCCGATTGGGTTTCCCGCTCTAATGCACTTCTGGAGTATGGACATATTGTGTACGAACGTACACAATAAAGGCATTCAACGTTTTGTTGAACACGCCTTCACCTGCAAGAGGTTCGAACCATGAGCACCGCCGCCAAAAAGACATCGACCGCAGCCAAACCATCCATCACCAAACCCGCCGCAAAAGCCGCGCCGCATCCCGCCGCCCGGACCAGTGCCAAGGCAGGCGGGGCAGCGGCTGAGCCTTCCCTGCGTTTTCACCACTCGGCTGATCTGCGCAGCAAGACCGACAAAGTGCTCCAGGCCATCGATGCCAAGCCGGACCACGCGGGCCACCCGGGCGCTTTGGCCGATCTGGTGGGTGAATTGGTGGAAGCGGGAATGGATTACTACTTCCTGCGGCCGCTGAAGTTGGCCGAGGTGGGTTTTCTGACCGAACAGTCCGCCCGCCTGGGCCTATCGGGCGCGGTCAAATTGATCAACACGGTCAGCCGCAAATTCATTGTCCGCATGGACAGTGTGCAGCTTCAAATCGTTGCCACCCACATTCGCAGCCTGTCTTGAAAGGAGCCCAGGCCATGAAGTCCGTCTATGTGCACCCGTCAGACCTGCGTGGCTACAGCCACCTTGCCATCCAGGCCACGCTGGGCGTCACGAATCTGGTGGAGGCGATGCACCACACCATTCTGCGGCTTCCAGCGCCCACGGCAAAACGCGTGGGTAAACCGACGTTCCGGTTGCACCGGACCGTGGATACCGGCCTGCGACACACCAGCGCCTGGGTCTACCGCCTGATTCGTGGTGCCACCAACCTGGTGGGTGGCGGCCTGGATGCCGCGCTGGGGCAGTTGAAGCCCGAGCTCGACGCCATGGAATCCAGTGCCGAGCGGGCGACCATTCTGGCGATCGTGAACGGCGTTTTGGGCGACCACATGGCGGCGCACAACAACCCGCTGACCATCCAGATGGGCTGGCGCAAGGATGGCAGGTCACTGCCGCTGACGCCGCAGGCACTGGCCGCCGCCTGGCCGCAAACCAATGGAAAGATCCTGGTGCTGCTGCATGGCCACTGCATGAACGAAATGCAATGGACCCGCAACGGGCACAACCACGGCGCGGCTCTGGCAGCCAGCAGCGGCTACACACCCATGGTGCTGCGCTACAACTCCGGGTTGCATATCTCGGCCAATGGGCGCGCACTGGCCGAACAACTGGAGCAGTTGGTGAACGCCTGGCCAGTCCCGGTCAGTGACATCTGCATCGTAGGCTACAGCATGGGCGGTTTGCTGGCCCGCAGCGCGTTCTACTACGGCGAACAGGCGGGCCACCAATGGATGAACCGTGTTGGCAAGCTGTTTTTTGTGGGTACGCCCCACCACGGCTCCATGGTCGAACGTGCTGGCAACCTGGTGGATGTGGCGCTGTCCGTCAGCCCCTATTCGCGCGCGCTGTCTCGCCTTGGAAAAATCCGCAGCGCCGGCACCACCGACCTGCGATTTGGCAATCTGGTTGACGAAGACTGGGCCGGGCGCGACCGCTTCGCACCGGGTGCCGACCCGCGCCAGCCCTTGCCGCTGCCGGCCCACGTGCAGTGTTATGCGATTGCGGCGATGCTGGCCAAAACCCACGGGGCCATGCCGGACAAATGGCTGGGCGACGGCCTGGTGCCGGTGGACAGCGCTCTGGGCCGCCACAGCGACACCGAACACACGCTGGCCCTGCCGGTACAGAACCAAAAGGTTTTTCCCGAGACTTCCCACCTGGGGCTTTTGGACAGCCACGCCGTGTGCAAACAGTTGCAAGCGTGGTTCGACGCGCCTCGGCCCGTCGCTGAGGGTCACTCTGGCGCGGTGTGAAACCTGACCTGGTTGCGTCCCGCGTCCTTTGCCTGGTACATCGCCGCGTCGGCAAACTTGCAGACTTCATCCTGGCTCAGCGTTTCACCCAGGAACAGGGCGATGCCGATACTGGCCGTGCAAAGGTGCTCCACCGTGGTTACCGAACCGTCAGCGCGGCGCACCTCGACGCTATAGGGCAGGGCCAGGCTGGCCCGGATTTTCTCGGCCACGGCGCCAGCCTCTACGCGCGAAGCGGCCTGTTCCCGGTCAAACTCGCCGCACATCACCACAAACTCATCACCCCCGGTACGCGCAACGGTGTCCATGGCGCGCACACAGGCTCGCAAGCGATTGGCAACTTCGATCAGTAACAGGTCGCCGGCGGCATGCCCATGCGTGTCATTCAGCGCCTTGAAGTTGTCCAAGTCCAGAAACAGGACGGCCCCGTACAGACCACTGCGCTGGCTGGACGCCTGGGCCTGCTTCAACCGGTCAAACAGCAAACGCCGATTGGGCAACTGGGTCAGCGCATCGTAGAAAGCCAGCTGCCGGATCTGGTCCTCCATTTGGTGGCGCTGGGTGGTCTCGCGCGAAATACCATGGAAACCGATGAGATTGCCCTGCGCGTCGCGCTCCGGTCGTGACAACACTTCGGCCCACAGCAGACGGCCATCCTTGCAGCGGTGTTGCACTTCAAACGTCACAAAACCCACGAGCGTTCCGTCAGGCGCTACCGCAGGTTTTGCTTCCAGCAGTTTCTGGACCAGTGCGGCACCTTCTGGTGTGAACATCTCAAATGCGTGGTGACCCAGCACCTCCTGGGCACTGTAGCCCCGCAATCGTTCGTCAGAGGGACTGATGTAGGTGATTCGCAGGTTGCGATCGGCCTTCCACAGCACATCCTGGGTGTCTTCTGTAAGCAATCGGTACAGGGCCTGGCTGTCAAGAAGCTGCCGGGTGCGCTCCTGAACCAGGGCCTCGAGCTTGGCGTTTTGTTCTTTCAGGCTCTTGAGCGGATAGACCTCACCGTCATAGGCCACGACGTACGGTATGGAAATGCCGCTGTGCACAATCTTCCAGTCTTCCTGTTCAAGCCGGAACACCAATACCAGCCGCGCAACTTCCCGGGACAACACTTCATCGGCCATCGGGAGGTGAATGTGGAAGAACGCGGTGACCAGCACCACATCGGCACACAGGTCTTGCATTGCAAGGTCTACCATCTCGATGCGCACCCGTTGGGGGATCTGTGCGAAGTCCTGCCGGGTGACCTTGATCCATGCCTCACGGTCCTTTACCAGGACTTCGCTGCTGCCGGCATAACCACTAAAGTTGTCACTGAACCGCTCGGTCAAACGGTCGTCCCGGCCGACATACATTTCAATGTAGTCATCAAAGAGCTGGCGGATGCGGGCCTGGCGGTCTGGGGCGATCACGGTGGGCTTCCTGCTTTCACTCTCAAGTATGACCCCTCAGTGGGCGCCTTCCGATGACAAAGGTCAAGGCCTGGATCAACATTCAGGCAGGGTCCGCACGCTGATCGCCGGTTGGGCGCAGAAGGCGATCCGTGCAGGCATGCGGCGTGCAATAGCCGGGTGCGCTTGCATTTTGCTGCCACTTGATCAAAATGTACCTTTGGAATTTTTTGCATGCGCGCTGTGACGGCACAGGCTTGGAGAAACTGCCGTGAGCGATGTACCACCCCCACTGCCTGGCGAAGACATTACGCATTTGATCGGTGCATTGAATTCCCTGCGCGCCCACTTGATGGAACTGTCATTGGCGCTCAGCGACATCGTGACCGAAACCCCCTCGCCTGCCCGCGATGCAGTGCTGGCAGAGGTTGAACGGTATCTTTCGCACCTCAAGGAGCGTGAACGCGGACCTGGCCGATAAGGGCGTTTGCTCTTATTTCAGGAGCGGTTTACTCTTATTTCACGAGGGCTGGAGGCCAATTTGACCATTCACCCCTTGTCGCCACGGTTGTATCGGTTCACCAGCCGCATGCCATGCTGCGCGCTGGGGTTGTCGCGCGCAAACGCCTCGCGGGCACGGGCAAACCCAAAGTTCCAGTGTTCGTCCATGTGTCGCACAAAGGCGGGGTAGTCGGGCGCCGTTTCCAGGCGAACCCGGTTCTCGCGCCAGCCCACGATCTTGCGCAGAAAGGGTTTGGCCAGGGCTCGCTCGATGTCAGAAGTGTCAATCCATACGTCGGCGTGCTGGGTGTGCACGTCCCGCAGGCGCTGGTTGGCGTCGGTTCCCAGCACGGCACGCCAGGCCGGCACCGACATCAACTGGTCAAACGGGGCCTTGAATTCCATCACCACGCTGTCCGCCAGGCGATGGGCCAGTTCGATCGGGAACAGATCCACCACACCGCCCATGTAGTGGGCGTCGCCCTGCCGGTGACAGGCGAAGTAGTACATGTCAGAGACCGAGATGCGTGCCGCCACATCCAGCGGCATGGTGGTGTCGGTTACCACATGGGGTGCCACGGCGGTGCCGGCCCATTCCACACTTCCCAATGGCGCAGTTGCACCATGCAGCAGTCGCGCGGCGCGCGGGCCACAAAACACGGTTTGCTCAAACAGCTTGCGCTGGGCGCGCCGGTGCCCCACTTCCGCCGCATCGAACAACAACCTGCTGCCGACCAGGGCCACATCCGGGCCACGCGGGCCCGCCGACAGCGACAACTGCGGCAGGGCCGGTAGTGCAAACAGGTAGTTGTCAAACAGATCGGGAACACGGGGCGCCGGGCGAAGGTCCAACGCACGGGCTGCCAAACCCCACACGGTACGATGGATGGTGGCCGCTGGTGCTGGCGTGATGGCGCTCCAGAAGCGGTGCATCTCGTGCGATTGCAGCCACGCCTTTTGCTGCACCGGGTCTGGCATGGCATGGATCACCGCTGCCGCGATGGCCCCGCCACAGCTGGCCAACACCAGATCGGGCGCTTTGCCCGCGTCGCGCGCGGCGGCATACATGCCCAGGTAGATGCCGAAGCGAAAACCACCACCGGCCATGACCATACATTGCTGGTAACGCACTATAGGCCACAGCCTCGCATCAGCAAGGACACCACATGTTCGGTCGCGCGCGCATGGTCCTTGGCTGCCAGCGCCTTGCACCCCAGCACGGCGCAGACCTGCACATCAAAATCGGCATAGGTTTGTGTGGCGGCCCAGATGGTGAAGAACAGGTGGGTGGGGTCCACTGGTGCCATACGCCCGGTATCTATCCAGCCCTGGATGACAGCCGCTTTCGCCAACACCAGCGGGCGCAGCTCGGACTTCAGGATGGCTTTGACCACCGGTGCGCCATGCAGCATCTCGTTGGCAAATACCTTGGAGCCGTCGGGACGCTGGGCCGACAACGCCATTTTGGCGCGGATGTACTGTTCCAGCGCGGTGCGCGGATCGGCATCGGCCGTGATGCCTTGGGCCGGTGCCAGCCAGTCACTCAGCGTGCGTGCCAGCACCGCACGGTACAACACGTCCTTGCTGCCAAAGTAATAGTGCAGATTGGCTTTGGGCAGACCGCTGGCCGTTGCGATAGCCGCCATCGTGGCGCCACTGAAACCAGCACGGGCAAACACTTTCTCCGCCGCACCCAGAATGCGGCTTTCATTCGACTTGCGGATGTGTCCCTTGATAGGGTCTTCTTCAGGCGCGCTCGCCGCGGTGGCGCGCTTGCGGGGTGTTTTGGCTTGAGATGGTGTCATTGTCGGCAAAAAAGGGGTCGCATCGCTGTCGATACGACCCCTGGAGTTCAGATGCAACCGCTCAGAGCGCGCAGTTTACTTGGAGGCCGCTTCCCACACCACATGCGACATGGCAGCCTTGCCGGGATCCTTCTTGATCACGGGCGAGCTGCCGCCCGCCAGCAATACCTTGACGGTGCGTTCATAGGCGGCAGGCTCCAGGAAGCCGATCTTGGCGGTACCGGCGTTGGTGATCAGCTTGGCCACGTTTTCCATCTGGCGCTTTTGCACTTTCAGGGTTGCACTACCCGATGCATCGGCGGCCACGACCACTTTGGCGGCGGCTTCGGGGTCTTTGACCGCGTCATTCCAGCCTTTGAAGCTGGCCTTCAGGAACTTGGCCATGCGGGCCACAAAGGCCGGGTCCTTGAGCTTGGCTTCCATCACATACAGGCCGTCTTCCAGCGTGGCCACACCTTCTTTTTCATAAAAGAAGGTGACGAGGTCGCTTTCCTTGACCCCGGCATCCACCACCTGCCAGTATTCGTTGTAAATCATCGTGGAGATACAGGCTGCCTGGTTCTGCAGCAGCGGATCGACATTGAAGCCCTGCTTCAGGATCTTGATGTCGGTGTCGGGCTTGTTGCCCAGCTTGGCCATCCAGTTCAGGAAGGGGTATTCATTGCCGCCGTACCAGACGCCCAGGGTCTTGCCCTTGAGGTCCTTGGGGGTGGTGACACCGCTGGATTTTTTGCAGGTCAGCATCAGGCCGGACTGGTTGAACACCTGGGCAATGTTGACCAGCGGCACACCGGCCTCGCGCGAGGCCAGCGCCGAGGGCATCCAGTCCACGATCACATCGGCACCATTACCGGCAATCACCTGCGCAGGGCCAATGTCGGGGCCGCCGGGCTTGATGGTCACGTCCAGCCCTTCGGCCTTGTAATAACCCTTGGCCTGTGCCACGTAGTAGCCGGCAAACTGGGCCTGGGGCAGCCACTTGAGCTGGATGGTCACCTTGTCGGCGGCTTGCGCGGTCATGCCGCACACCGCCAATACCGCGGCCATCAGGCCTTTGCTCACCAGAGAAGAACGATTCATGGAACACTCCTTGGGGTTGGGACAAAAACAAAACTACGGGACATCAATGCAAAAACTACTCGGCCCGCCTTCACGGATGGAGGACAGACCCCACGCCAGTGCCACCGTGGAACTGGCTTTGCCAGGCCGCCGGTGGCGTCCCCTGTAGGGGAAGACGCCGCAGGCGGCTCAGGGGGGTGAGTAGTTATGCGCATTATTGCCCCCGAATCGACGGATGCCAGAATGCGGCACGCCGCTCCAGTTGCACAAGCAAGGCATAGGCCAGCGAACCGGTGACCGCTGCAACCACAATCGCGCCCCAGACCAGAGGCATGTTCATGCGCGCCGCTTCGGTCGATATCCGAAAACCCAGGCCCACCGTGGGCGAGCCAAAAAATTCGGCGACGATGGCGCCAATCAGGGCCAGCGTGGCGTTGACCTTCAACGCACCAAAGATGAACGGCGTGGCAGCCGGCAGGCGCAGCGACCACAAGGTGCGGCCGTAGCTGGCGGCATAGCTGACCATCAATTCGCGCTCCAGCTTGCCGGACGACTTGAGCCCCGCCAGCGTGGATACCAGCATCGGGAAGAAGGTCATCAACACCACAACCGCGGCCTTGGATGGCCACTCAAAGCCAAACCACATCACCGCAATCGGCGCCACGGCCACCAGCGGCACCGTGCTGGTGAGCGAGGCCAGTGGCAGCAGGCCGCGCTGCAGGAACGGCATCCGGTCTATGGCCACGGCCACCGCAAAACCCAGGCCACTGCCCAGCAGCCAGCCCACGCACACGGCTTTCAGCACCGTCTGCGTGAAGTCGCCCCACAGCTTGCCGGGGTTGTCGATCATGGATTGAACAATCAGCGTCGGCGCGGGCAGCAGCACCCGCGGCACCTCGAACGCCACGACCAGCATTTGCCAGAAGTACAGCACCCACAGGCCAAACAACGCCGCCGTCAGCACGCCGTCCAGGCGGGTGCCGTGGATGGCGGCGACGCGGCGGATGGTCCACAGGGCGGCGCCACCCAACACAATCAATATCAACCAGAACACCGCGGTTGGAGGGCTCTCGCCTTGTGCCGTGGGGTGCAAAAACATCAGGCTGGCGGCGACCAACGATGCCACTACAGCGACTGCCGTGGCGCGATGGGAAGGCGTCTTTACCGACATCGCCGAGGGCGTGGCACGGGCTGCGGGCGCGGTGGGCTTGGTCATGGCTGCCTCCTGTGCCGCAGCGCCAAGTGCTCTGTGGCGGCGACCAGCGTGGTCAGCAGCAAGCCCAGCAGTGCCGACATCACCAGCGCCGACCAGATGGCCAGTGTGTTGCCGTAGTACGAGCCAGTCAGCAGGCGGGCGCCCAGGCCGGCGGTGGCACCGGTGGGCAGCTCGGCCACCATGGCACCAACCAGGCTGGCCGCAATGCCCACGCGCAGCGCGGGAAACAAAAAGGGCAGGGCGGCTGGCAGGCGCAGCATCCACAGCGCTTGCCAGTTGCTGGCCGCATAGGTGTGCATCATCTCGGTCTCGATCACCTGGGGCGAGCGCAGGCCCTGCACCATGGCCACGGTGACGGGGAAGAAGCTCAGGTACATCGCAATCACCGCCTTGGGTGCCAGACCTTCCATGCCCATACTGCCCAGGATCACCAGCACGATGGGTGCTATCGCCAGCACCGGCACGGTTTGCGACGCCACAATCCACGGCAGCAGCGCGCGGTCCAGTGTGCGGGAATGCACGATGGCCACCGCCAGCGCCAGGCCCAGCAGCGTGCCCAGTACAAAACCGACCAAGGTGGTTTCGCCGGTCACCGCCACGTGGAACATCAGGTTGCGCGGGGAATCAATCGGCCAGTCGACCAGGCTGGACCAGAAGTCCAGCGCGATCTGGTGGGGCGCGGGCAGCACCGGGCGCTCCATGTTCCAGGTGGTGGCCAGCAGGTCTTGCCAGGTCCACGGGTTGCCGGTTGGTGCGAGTACGCGCTCGACGGCCGCACTGCTGTTCATGCCCCAGGCAGCACCGTACCAGATGAGTACGAAGCTGACCAGCAGCACGGCCACCGGCAGGCCCGACTCCCACATCCGGCGGGCCAATGGCGGGTTGGGCGCCCTATTCGATGTGGCCATCAGCGAGGGTCTCGCGCACCTGGTGCGCCACGTCCATAAAAGCCTGGGTGTCCCGCAGGCCCAGATGGCGTTCATCGGGCAAGGGCGACTCGATCACTTTGACAATACGCCCCGGCCGTGGCGACATGACCACGATGCGGGTGGACAAATAAACCGCCTCGGCTATCGAGTGCGTCACAAACACCACCGTGCGGCGCTCGCGCTGCCACAGCTGCTGCAATTGTTCGTTCAACCGGTCGCGGGTGATTTCGTCCAGGGCGCCAAAAGGCTCGTCCATCATCAAAATCTTCGGCTCAAAGGCCAGGGCGCGGGCAATGGAGACGCGCTGCTGCATGCCGCCGGACAGCTGCCACGGGTATTTGCCCTCAAAACCCTTGAGGCCCACACGCTCCAGATGCTCCAGCGCGATGCTGCGGTTTTGGGCGTTCTCTCCGCCCTGGATCTGCAGTGGCAGCATGACGTTGCCCAAAACGGTGCGCCATGGGAACAGCGCTGGTGCCTGGAAAACGTAGCCATAGGCGCGGGCCAGGCGGGCTTCGTGCGGACTGACACCATTGACCAGGACCGTGCCCTCGCTGATCTGCTCCAGGTCGGCTATCACCCGCAGCAGCGTGGTCTTGCCGCAGCCGGACGGACCAATCAGCGACACAAACTCGCCCTCACCAATGCGCAGGTCAATATTGCTCAGGGCCTTGACCGGCGTGTCGGCGGTCTGGTAGACCAGACTGGCGTTGCACACCTCGACGGCGGGTAGGGGAACTGGAGTCATGGGCGAAAAAACTAACCGATTGGTCAAATTATTGTAGGGCGGTATGCAAGTTTCGTACCTCCATCGGACGACTCTTCGGGGTTGCGCCCAGACACTTGAAAGAAAAAAGAGCCGGTAGCCCTCGCAAAATATGCACAGTGTGTTACTAATTAGATAGCGCTTGTCCGTTCTTCCAGCCACGCCATGGCAGCCGGGCCGACCAGTGGGCGCAGGCGTGTCCGCACGGTAGCGTGGTAGGTATTGAGCCAGGCAATCTCGTCGTCGCGCATCATGCTCTTGTCGATGCAACGGGTGTCAATGGGGCACAGCGTCAGGGTTTCGAATTCCAGGAATTCTCCAAACGGCTCGTCGGTCTTGGCGGGCACATTGAGCACCAAGTTCTCGATGCGCACGCCCCATTGGCCGGCGCGGTACAGACCGGGCTCGATAGACGTGATCATGCCTGTCTGCATCGCCATGTTGGCATCGGGAATGGCTTTGGAAATACTCTGCGGGCCCTCGTGCACGTTGAGGAAATAGCCCACGCCGTGGCCGGTGCCGTGGCCGTATTCCATGCACTGTTCCCACAGCGGTGCGCGGGCCAGCGCGTCCAGCATGGGAGACAGCGTGCCCAGCGGAAAGCGCGCGCGGGACAGGCCAATCGTGCCCTTGAGCACCAGTGTGTAGTCACGCTTTTGGGCCGCACTGGGAGTGCCGATGGGCCAGACGCGGGTGATGTCGGTGGTGCCACCGGGGTATTGGCCGCCAGAGTCGATCAGCAGCAGACCATTGCCTTCGATCACCGCGTGGCTCTCGGGCGTGGCGCGGTAGTGGGGCATCGCACCATTGGCGTTGAAGCCGGCAATGGTGTTGAAGGACAGGCCGACAAACCCCGGGCGCTTGGCGCGCTCCGCGCTCAGGCGCTCGTCAATGGTCAACTCGGTGATGCGTTCCTTGCCTTGTGCGGCCTCAAACCAGGCATAGAACTCGCACATTGCGGCACCGTCTTGCTCCATGGCGGCGCGCACATGGGCGGCCTCGGTGCTGTTCTTGCGGCTTTTGAACAAGGTGCTGGGATTGATGGCCTCCACCACCTTCACCGCGGCAGGCGCGCTTTCGCGCAGACCCAGCGTCACGCGGCGCGGGTCCAGCAGCAACACCGCATCGGCGGGCAAGGACGCCAACGCGGAGGCTGCAAGCAGGTAGTCTTGCACGGTAACGCCGTCGTCTTTCAGCCGCACGGCCAGCGCTGCGGGCACTTTGCCGCTGGCGACGAACAGGGTCACGGTGTTGGCGTCGATCAGGGCATGGGCCAGAAACACCGGGTTGTAGGACACGTCGGAGCCACGCAGGTTGAACAGCCAGGCAATGTCGTCCACGGTTGAAATGAAATGGTGACTGGCGCCATGCACGGCCATGGCGGCGCGCACTTGGGCCAGCTTGACCGCGCGGGGCGCGCTGGCAAAAGCGGAGTCGTGTTCGTAGACGGGGGCGTCTGGCAGCGATGCACGGTCTGGCCAGATATGGGCAAACAAGTCAATATCGGTGCGCACGGTGGCGCCAACCTTGGCCATGGCATCACGCAACTGCTGTGCGGCAGCCAGACCCAGCACGGCACCATCGACGCCGATCACCTGGCCGTTGCCGGTGTTCTGCGCCAGCCACTGCACATGGTGGGTAGAGGCGCCGCTGTCGATCTTGACCAGTTCGATGCCGGTGTGGACCAACTCGGTTTCGGCCTGCGTCCAGTAGCGGCTGTCGGCGAACAGTGCCGCGCGATGCTGTGTGACGACCAGCGTGCCCATGGAACCGGTAAAACCGGACAACCATTCGCGCCCTTGCCAGCGCTTGGGCAGGTATTCGGACAGGTGCGGGTCGCTCGACGGCACCAGGCAAGCTGCCAGGCCCAGCCCCGCTAAGGTGCTTTGGGCGCTGGCGATGCGTTGGGCAAAAACAGAGGGCGTGGCAGTCATCGCGGTTCCTTGTGGGAAGGGTGTTGGCACCGGGGTGGGGTGCAAACCCGCGATTGTAGGACTCGCCCCCACGCCCCGCCGCTTTGCGGGTCGCTCCCCCCCGGGGGCCGCATTTTCCCTTGGGGCGGCCCTACGGCAAAACATTGCGCCCCACGCACCGTTGCGTTTACAACCGCGTCACGCCGGGCACATAGCCGATCAACTTGCCGTCGACATACAAGGCACCTTCGGGCGCCCCTGCTTCTGCATAAAACTCGTAAACCATTTCGCCGGGTGGGCGTTCGCGGGCCCGCTCGGCGGCGTTAAGGCTGCGCGACAATTGCGCCAAACGATGGCTCGCAGTGCGCAAGAGGCCAGCCAAAAGTCGCCGGACCGACGGACCCCGCGGGGCGTAATACGGCAATGTCCGTGTGTAAAAACTTCCTACCATGATGGTATCTCCTCGGTGGGGCGCGGCCTCTGGGGCGCTTGCCCGATTGATCTATGTACAACTGGGGGGTCTGGCATCGCCACGCACGTAGCGCGGGGATCGCTTGGGGGCTTGCAGACAGAAATTGGCAGGTAACAGGGTGAAATGGGACATAGGGATCTCTCCTTCAGGTTGCGGGGTCAAGAAAAACAAGGCACAAAAAAGCCCGGACTGCTTTCGCGCCCGGGCTGCTGTGGAGAGAACGCATCACACGTTTTGAAGGTGACGCTCAGCCCACAGACGCCCCAGGCAGGGCGCGACGGTTATTCCCACTCGACAGTGCACGGTCCGATGGCTTGGGGATCAGCTGCGCCATGCGCGGGCTGAGACAAGCAATTTCCAACGAAAACAAGACCATGGGTAACGGGTGAGGGGTTGATCGGACTTGCTGTAGTGGATGACCTCGGGTGTCATCGCTGCAGCAAACTTGATCAAATGATAAATGAAACATTATCTGGAGCAAATAGAAATTATTCAGAAGATAAAGATTTCATTTCTTTTGTCGCAGCGGAGCAACACCGGCTTGGGAGCGCAGCCACAGGGCGTGGGCGTCGGTCTTGGGGGTTGTGGTGGAGCCCGGAGATGGCATTGTTTTCGCCGACACCACCGGTTTGTTGGTGGGCGCGGCAATTGGTTTCGGTTCGTTCGCCGTGGTAGTCAACACTTCACCCAGCAAATCCAGCAAGCGGGTGCGCGCACGCTGGGGGTGCCGCCGGTAATAGGTCAGTACCAGGCCAATGATGAAACGCTCGTCGTCGTCCCTTGGGGCATGGCCATCACTGGAAGCTTCAGCCAACGCGCCCGGTTTTACGGCGCTGGAGCCTGTGGTGTGCGCCTGGTCCATCCAGCCGTTGGGCTTGTGGCACAGCTGCTCGAACTGGCGCGCCAGGCGCTCACCAATCTGGCGTGAACGACCCTTGATCTGACTCCAATAGCTGGGTTGTATTTGAACCCGTTCGGCGAATCGGCCTTCCAGGCCCCGCAGGGTGGCGGCGTCAGGGTGTTTGATGGTGTTGCGCACAAATTCATCGAACAGACTCAAGGCGTTGTCGAAGCGGATTTGCGCCAGATCGGTAGCACTGGTCATGTTCAGATGATAAACCTGCCTTGTGCAGAGCTTGCCGAGCCATCCAAACGCTGGGTTCAGTTCGCTTTCCGGGCCTATCGCCCGACCCGGGGCGCCGTACCACAATGCAATGCAGCTTGTCACTCCACTGTGCAGCCTGTCTGCTCTCCCGCCCGGCGCATCGCATCGCGCTGGCGCTTCCCCCCAGGGCCTCGGTACAGTCGGACCCATACCATTCGCAGCGGAGCACGCACCATGCAGAACACAACACCCACCAACACCGCAAAGTCCGCCTGGACCCGCTTTTCCGAGCGATCGGTCACCATTTTTCACGCTTACGCAGGTTGGCTGGTCAGCATCACATGGGGGCGGTTTTTCCTGCTCGCACTGGCACTGATCGTGGGCATGGCCATCATCCATGATCTGCCGCCCCTGAGCTGGACCTATACCGAAGTCGTTGAGCCCGAATCGTCTCCACCCCGCCCGCCGAGTCCCCCACGCGTGATGCGCCAGAAGCGACAAGTCACGCCCGACAAGGGTGATGGCGTCAATATCTCGATTGACGAGAACGGTGTGCACGTCACCACCAAACCCCCGGCCAGCCCGCCAGCGACCTCCGCCTCGGGCGCGCCATCGTTACCCGCGGCCAATGCGTCGACGCCGGTTGCACAACAGGACGCGGCGGGCGGCGGAATATCGGTCAATCTGCCAGGGGTGCATATCAAACTGCCGCCGGGCTCGGATTCGAAGGAGGTGCGCAAAGCGATCCAGGAGGCCAAGCAGGAGATCAAGGATGCACTGGAAGAGGTACGCCGGGAAACCCAGGGCGCCTTCGACGAGGAGCCCAGTGTGCCCAAGCCTCGCATCATCCGCCACAAGATCGGCGAACCGCTGATGCCACTGACGATGTGGTTCATCCTGCTCTCTGCGCTCGTCAAAGTGATGTACAAGGGCAAGGTCCAGGCCGATGCCAAGGCAGCGGAAGCGACTGAGGTGGCCGAATCCGAATCCCTGAAGCGTCAGGTGATCGAAGCCCGCATGGCGGCCATGCAGGCACAGGTCGAGCCACACTTTCTGTTCAACACACTGGCCAGCATTGACCACCTGATTGAGACCGACCCGCCGCGTGCCAGCATCATGCAAAAGAACCTGATTGCACTGCTGCGCGCCAGCATGCCGACCATGCGGGAAGCCAATGCACAGAGCACCCGGGACCTGGGTCGCGAACTGGCGGTCATCCGCCCCTACCTTGAAATACTGAAGGTGCGCATGGAAGAACGCCTGCAAACCGAGGTTCGGGTCAGCGATGGCTTGTTGTCGGCCGAATTCCCCCCCATGATGTTGCAAAGCCTGGTCGAAAACGCCATCAAGCATGGCTTGGAGCCCAAGGCGGAAGGCGGTAGCCTGACCGTCAGTGCGGAAATTATCCATGGCAAGCTGGCCGTAACGGTGGCCGACACCGGCCTGGGCTTCGGCAAAGCCGAAACTGCGGGCACGGGCATCGGGCTGACCAATATCCGCGAACGCCTGGCCCTGTTGTATGGCAACAAAGCCAGCCTGGCTATCAAGGAGACCGATGGCGGCGGCACCACGGTCACTATTACCGTGCCGTATGTGGCGAGAGCAGAAGAAGTTCAGCCAGAATGAGCGAGCCGTTATTCACTTTTGAAGGGACTCTGAATATGCCACGCGCACTGATAGCCGATGACGAACGCCTGATGCGCGAGCAGCTGAAGTCACGCCTGCGCGAAGTCTGGCCCGAGTTGGAGATCGTGGCTGAGGCCAAGAACGGGCAGGAAGCGGTTGCGCTCACGGAACAACACCATCCGGACATCGTGTTTCTGGACATCCGCATGCCGGTACTGACGGGCGTCGACGCGGCCCGACAGATCTCGCAACTTCCGACTTACGAAGAAGCACAGGGATGGCCAGGCTGTGAAGTGGTCTTCATCACTGCCTATGACCAGTACGCCGTGGAGGCTTTCGAACAGGGCGTGGTGGACTATGTGCTCAAACCTGCGGAACGCGAGCGACTGCAGGTCACCGTCAACCGCATCCGGAAGCGGCTGGCCGACCGGGCGAGCCACGCTGGCGATGAGGCGGACGACCCCGCCGCTCCCCTGCCAGCGCACACGCCCGACATGCAGCAGCTACTGCAACGCCTGGCCGGACAGATTAATCCGCATGCACCGGCCAAGCTGAAGTGGATCCAGGCCACGGTACGCCAGGCCATCCAGATGATCCCGGTAGAAGACGTGCTGTTCTTTATTTCGGACGAAAAATACACCCGGGTGCAGACCGCCACCGTTGAGGCATTGATTCGCAAACCCATCAAGGAACTGGTAGAAGAACTCGACATGCAGCTGTTCTGGCAAATACACCGCTCAACCCTGATCAACGTCAATGCCATTGCCGGCGTCAGCCGTGACGAGCGGGGTCGCCAACTGGTTAGCGTTCGGGGTCTTACGGAAAAGCTTGAGGTGAGTCGCAGTTACGCCGGCCTGTTCAAAGCGATGTAGTGCTGGCGAGCGCCGCGTGCCCGCTCGGCGACAATTGGGCGACTTGTTCAGTTGAACGAGCTGACCGCTGCAACTTGTCTGAAGCCGCTTAACCCCTATGTTCCTGATTCGTCTGTTTCGCCTGCTGGGCCACCTTCCCCTGCCATTCATGCAGCGCGTGGGGGCGTTGCTGGGCTGGGTGGTGTGGCTGGTCTCGGGATCCTACCGCCGTCGTTTTGAAGAGCAGGCCCAGGCCGCCGGGTTTACACCGTCAGAATACCGGCCCTCCGTTGCGGCCATTGGCACCATGGTGGCGGAGTTGCCATGGTTATGGCACCGCCCCAAGACACAAGGCGTGCTCCATCTCATCCAGTGGAACGGTGACCACCACTTCGAAGCGGCCTTGGACGCCGGCAAAGGTGCCATTTTTTTGGCCCCGCATATTGGGTGCTGGGAAATGATTGCCCAATGCGTGGCCGAGCGTTACGGGCCGACACGCGGCCCGCTGGTCGCGCTCTACCGCCCCGCGCGCAAGGCGTGGCTGGCACCGCTGGTTGCCAGCTCGCGTGACCGCCCGGGCCTGAAGGCCGTACCGACGAGCATGTCGGGGGTGCGCAGTTTGATACGGGTCCTGCGCGAAGGGGGTTACACCGGCATCCTGCCGGACCAGGTTCCGCCGCTCGGTCAGGGCGTGTGGGCTCCTTTTTTTGGACGTCCGGCCTACACCATGACACTCCTGTCCCGGCTGGCCCAACAGACCGGTGCACAAGTACTGTTGACCTGGTGCGAACGGCTGCCCCCGGGCAAGGGTTACCTGATGCACTTTGAACCGGTGGAGGCGGCTGAATTGCGTGACCCCGGCGCCAGCCCGGAGGCAGCTGCGGCGGCCATCAACGCGGCGGTAGAAAGTCTGATACGCCGCTGCCCCGGCCAATACCTGTGGTCCTATGCGCGCTACAAGCAGCCCGCGGGCGAGGAATGAGCGCAAAGCGACGCAGATCTGCATTCAATTTGCTACATATTTCGTAGCTATTTACGCATATTCCACGAGGGCTAGAGGCGTATTTCACATCTCATCGGCAACCACGCTTGACGCAGATGAATTGATTTCTCTGCGATGGATGATGGGTATTGCGGCCGACCGTGAACGGCCACCGCGTCGGACCATGCCGGATAGAACAAAATAATTATCTGCGCCTGCCAGCCCGCAACCCTTTGATTTTGCTCAGCATTTTCAATTGGATGCAATTTTCGATGCCTGGAAAAAATGTACTTCCCAGGCGGGTACTGAATCGTCATTTCCACCAAAATCTCCAAAATTCACCCGTAAGTTGTTGATTCAATTGAACTTTTTTGTTCGCTGCGAAGTTGGCACGCCCTATGCACTGTGGAACTCATCTGAACCTCACACTTATCAGGAGAACACCATGACTGCCACACTCCACACCGCCGGCCACCACAACACTTTGGGTCTGCCCGCCGTAGATTTCACGCACATTGAGGCCGCCGCTGTGGCCGTTGCACGCACTCTGCGCAATGTCGCTCTCTTTGCTGCCGCTCCATTCATCGGTCTGGTTTATGCCGTGGCACTGCCAATCGTCGGCCTGGCCATGTTGCTCTGGATGGGTGGACGCGCCGTTGCCAAGGCACCGGCAACACACACTGCCCTGGTCGCCGTCAGGAATGTGGCTTTGTTGGTAGCCGCTCCATTCATCGGTCTGGTTTATGCCCTGGCACTGCCCCTGGTTGGAATGGTGATGATTGCCCGTATCGCTTACCAAGCCTATCGGGAACCCGCCATGGTTGCATAACTGCACGAAGCCAAAAAACCGAAGCCTGCGACTGTAATGGTCGCAGGCTACTTTCATTTTGTGTCAAGGGATTCTGAACTTCAGGCATGCCTTTGGAACGCATTGGCCGGCATGTTGCGCGAAATCGTCTGGCAACGTCATCCCACTTGGTACAGCCTGCGGGCTTGAGCTCGCATCAGGTTGATGGTGACAATATTGGCTTAAGGACGTACAGCGGGTGCCTCCAACTTCATACCCTTGGCACGCATGGCCAGGTAAGCCTCCAGCGCCACCATCTCGCTGCTGCCATAGGGATAGGGGTCCGCGCGCACACCGACCATACAGTTGCGCAACCTGCGCTGGAGCCCGCCCACACTTTGCCACTCCAGACGATAAAGCGGGTAGCCGGTGGGGTGCGCCTGCGGAATCAAATTTCCAGCCAAAGAACGACCAGCCAGAAGATTGTGGCAGTCGTGACAACTCAGGTCGATTTGGCCAATTCTTTGATGGAACAGCACCTCACCGTTTTCGCGCGCTTCAGCCAGCTTTGTTTCAGCGGCAGGCTGGATCGGCATCCCGCGTGATTGCAGAGCAATATAACTTTCGAGTCCGATCAGGGTTTGATGTTCAAGCGGAAATGACTGCGCCTTTTGGTGGGCTGTACGACAGAAGTTGACTTGCTGCTGCAAGTTGATGACGCGACCGAGTGAGGCTGAATAGGCGGGGAATCGCGTGGCGACACCGCGCATGCTTTTCTTGGCGTCCCCGTGGCAGCTTGCACACGCCGCGTTCGCGCCGCCCTCCGGGCGCTGCCAGGCCGCCTCACCGTCTTTCGCCCACAACATCGCTGGGTTCTGGCTGTCGTCGTTCTGCAGCGCCTGTGTTGCAGGAGCCATATATGCATACCCCGATTTGCGTGGCTCGTCCCGTGATTGTGTGTTGGACACGGTTGGCATGAGCGCCGAACAAACACCAAAAAAAACTGCAAAAATCCTCGGAGATGACTGATTCATCGGACCGCGATACCCACACGCTCTGAGTGTGTGAAACCATTGTCACCCACCCAGACGAACAAAAAATTACCGCTGGCAAAAGCCGTTGTGTGAAAGGACAGGTACGGATTTGCCGAGATGGCGGCAAACAGTCTGGCGGCGAACACCAGTTCCCCGGCGTCATTTTTCCCGGCCTCGTGGAAGTGACAGCTAAACGCGCGAATCAAGTCGCGCGGCATCATGGCCCCCTCACTGGAGCGCCGGTAGCCTGTTTCCATCGGGTGCTGAATCAAGGCGCGCAGCTCGATGATTTCACCTGCTTTAGCACTGCTGGGAACCGTCAAGATATTGCGTGACATATGGTCGGGTTCGCCCTTTCATTCTTCCAGACACGCCGCGAGTGTGACGACAACGTCGACAGTTTGTATCCAGCAACTACCATCGCTCATCTTTGCTGCCGCAAGCAATTTCTGCGACGTGGCGAGCCGGATTCGGGTCGTGATTTTGGCCCGTCCCGCGCGCGGACCCAGCGTGAATTCAGCCACCTCAGGCTGCGGATTCTTCTCGTTGAATATCGCAATCCCCACCACCCGATCGTCAGCTGTCATGGGGCTCTGCACCGACACCGCGATTGGCACGCTGTTGCCGTTGTCTACGATGGTCGCAATCTCGATGGAGACCCGGCCTTCGCGGATGGTGCCGCCGCCCGCGTAGGCGCGGGCGAGCGTGGCCAGTGGATCATTCCCTGCTAGTGCCGCGTCCGGATACCAGAGCACCGTGGTCGCGCTGAGGGCGCAAGCTTGCGTCAAGAGATCGCGCCGCCCTATCACAGCGAACTCATTTCAACGTGACGAGAAACGCCACGACGTCCTCAATTTGCTGCGCATCGAGCAGGGGCTGACCTTGCCACGCCGAGCCCACGCGAACCAGTCCGTCAGTGCGCAGGTACGCGGGCATGATGCTGTGGGGATCGAGCTTGCGGCTATCGACCATGCGCAGCCGCAGTTGTGCCGGACTCCAGCGACTGCCCGCGCCCGCAATCGAAGGCGCAATATTGCCTTGAAACGCGGCTGGAATTCCCAGTTCGCCCGGAATTTGGTGGCACAGTACACAAAGACCCAACTGACGGCTTGCGACGATTGACCGCCCCCGTGCGGCATCACCCACCAAGCCACCAAGGGGCACTGCGATGCCGTCTCCGGTCCCGGACAGGTCCACCCGTTCGGCAGTGGCCAAGTTGCAAAAGAACAGGGCGCCCACGACCAAGCCCAGCCAAGCGGGTCGGGCCACTGCGGGTGCCATACCTATGCTTTCAGGTTGTGGTTCTTGAGCGGCAGATCACGAATGCGCCGGCCGGATGCAGCAAAGATCGCATTTAACACCGCCGGGGCCGCGACGGCGATGGTCGGCTCACCCACGCCGCCCCAGAATCCACCCGAAGCAAGAATCAGGGTTTCGACCTTCGGCATTTCAGCGAGCTTGAGCGAGGGGTACTGGTGGAAATTGGTCTCGACAATGCGGCCATCTTTTACCGTACATTCCTGATACAGCGCTGCGCCAAGTCCGTAAACAAACGATCCTTCAACCTGGGCTTCGATCTGTTGCGGGTTGACCGCGTACCCGCAGTCCGTCGCAGCGACGATACGATGGATTTTCAGGACACCGTCCTCACCCACAGAAACCTCTGCACATGCCGCAACATAGCTGCCAAAGCCATGCGTTTGCGCCAATCCCCGGAACACCCCCTTCTCAGCAGGTTTATCCCATTCGATGCGTTTGGTAACCGCATCAAGAACCGCCAGATGTTTGGGATGGTTTGCCATCAACTTTCGACGCAACGCCAACGGGTCTTGTCGGGTGGCCAGGGCGATTTCGTCAATGAACGACTCCAGGTAAAAGGCGTTCTGATTCAGGTTCACGCCGCGCCAAAAGCCCGGTGGCACATGCGGGTTGCGCATTGCGTGGTCAACCAGCAAGTTCGGGAAGGTATAGCCAATTGCCGATTCTGGCCCGCCCAGGTTCAAACCCTGAAACACCACCGGGTCTTTACCGTCCCGAATCGCGTCGGGGCGCAGTCCGGCCAAGATCGATTGACCGGATATGCGCATGTGCAGCCCGGTGATCTCGCCTTTTTCATCAAGCCCAGCCACCATCTTGCATTGCGTGATGGGGTGGTATTGGCCATGCGCCATGTCTTCTTCACGGGACCAGATCATCTTGATCGGTATGCCGGGCATTTGTTTGGCAATCAACACGGCCTGGCGCACATAGTCGCTACCGCCCCGCCGTCCAAAACCACCACCCAGGTGCATCTTGTACACCTCAACCTTTGCCGGCGCCAAGCCGGCTGCCTCGGCGGCAACCGCGTGCGCTGCCTCGCCGTTTTGGGTAGGCACCCAAGCCTCACAGCGCTCGGGGGTCCAACGCACGGTGGCATTCATCGTTTCCATACACGCGTGGTTTTGGTGCGGGTACGAATACACCGCCTCAACCGTTCGCGCAGAAGTCGCAATCGCTGACGGTGCATCACCGACGGTGCTGCCGACCACGGCATCTTTTGCGATGAGCCCGGCCTTCAGCACTTCGGCAAATGTCGCGCTCGACAGTTTCGCATTGGGTCCTTCGTCCCATTCAACCTTCAGGGCGTTCAATGCGGTTTTGGCACGCCACCAGGTATCGGCCACAACCGCAACCGCGCTGTCGCCAATGCGCATGACCTTCTTCACACCAGGGCGTTTCAAAACCGCTGCGTCGTCAAATGTTTTCAACTTGCCGCCAAACACCGGGCAATCCAACACTGCGGCATTCAACAAGCCGGGCATTTTGATATCCATGCCGTAGACAAGCTTGCCGGTGGTTTTGTCGACCGTATCGAGCCGGGCCAACCGCCTGCCGGCAATCTGCCAGTCTTTCGGGTCTTTGAGTTTGACATCAACCGGCGCGGCAATTTTTGCCGCAGAAGGCGCCATTTTTCCGTAGGTCGTGGTGCGCGATGAAGCAACGTGGGTGATAACGCCCTTGGTGACTTTGCACTCGCCCACCGGAACTCTCCATTCGTCCGCAGCAGCCTGTACCAACATCAGGCGCGCCGCGGCACCGCCCTTGCGCACGTAATCCTGCGAGCCACGAATGCCCTGGCTGCCGCCGGTCGCGAAACTGCCCCACGGCCGATTGCGCGCAACACTCTGGCCGGGGGTCGGGTATTCGGTGGTGACCTTTGCCCAATCACATTCGAGCTCTTCGGCCACCAGCTGGGCCAAGCCGGTCAAGGTGCCTTGCCCCATTTCCGAGCGGGCAATCCGAATCACCACTTGATCATTGGGCTGAATCACCACCCAAGCGTTCACCTCGGGTGGGGTGGAAGTGATGCCGCGCGCGCTGGCTTCACTTGCAAACGGCACGTGGAAGCCGACAACCAATGACCCAGCGACCGCAGTGGAGCCCTGAATAAAGCGGCGACGCGAAACGTTGGTGGGCTTCATGCAGCACCTTCATCAACGCGCTCGATACTGAGCGCATTCGTCAATTTCTTTGGCACCGCTTTTTTGGCAGCCTTTGCATCGGCCATCTCTTGCACAGCCAGGTGAATACCGGCACGGACGCGGTTGTAGGTACCACAACGACAAATATTGGTCATTGCCTCGTCAATGTCTTGATCCGTCGGATTTGGCTTGGCCTTTACCAAAGCGGCTGCAGCCATAATCATGCCGGACTGGCAAAAGCCACACTGCGGTACGTCAAGTGCGACCCACGCCTTTTGTATCGGGTGCTTGCCGTCTTTTGAAAGGCCTTCGATAGTGGTGATTTTTTGTGTGGCTTTTATCGCAGCAGCGGGCGTCACACACGAGCGTCCCGGCGCTCCGTCGATGTGTACTGTACAAGAGCCGCACTGTGCAATGCCGCAACCATACTTGGTGCCTGTAAGGCCGAGCTGTTCGCGAATAACCCAGAGGAGCGGGGTATCTGTATCCGCCTCGTAGTCAAAAACTTTATCGTTTACATTCAGTTTTGCCATGCCGACACTCCTCTGTGGTGCTAAGGCAATTATGAACCTTTGATAGCATGGGTGGGCCCTTGCCACGAGTCTTGCGACAAGTCGGGCATCTGCGTCGCGGAGCACGATCGCTATTTATTCGGGCGACAAATGGCAGCCGCAATTACCAATGTTGATGGACGGCAGGGTTGCGCAAATCGACATCACTTTGGCGGCATCAATACGCCGCAATTCCAGCATGCTTGGAAGCCTCCTTCGACCAACTCGCCACAGGAACAGGTCCAACGATGCTGTGGCATGTGTCGCAGGTCGTGCAGGACATCTCTTGCAATGGCCTCCTGCTCAGGACGGTGAATCCAGACCTCCGGTCGACACTGGTCAGGTGGCAGTTCGCCTGCCGCACTACCCAAAAATTGGCGCTGGACTGTGGCCTCGATCCCTTGAGCTTTCAGCGCATCGGCCCAAAGGGTAGCGATAGGCAGGTTGGGGGCTTGTGTGAGGCGCATAACGGACCATTGTGGCGCGTCAATCACTGGTCAGCAAGACAAAACACCGTGCCGCCGGAAAGAAACTGCTGACATGGCAAACGTTCAAGTCCAGGACTGCTGTGCAATATCGAGCGCTCGCAGTCGCATGTCCGCATCAAATACATCGCAAACCAGGATGAACTCGTCCGCGCCGGTCATTTCCTGCAATTTGGCGAATGATTGCGCAACCGTCTGGGGGCCACCAATCACCGCCATCCCGAGAAAGTCTGCAATTGCGTTGCGTTCGGCTTCTCCAAGCGCATGCACGAAATCCCGCTTTGGCGGTTGCAGTTTCTTGCGGTCTCCCGTCAGAATGCCAAGCACACGCTGGTAAATGCTGCTGGCCAGGAATTGGGCTTCGTCATCCGTGGCTGCGGCGACCAGTGGCACGCCAATCGCGACATAAGGTTTGGCCAGTTCTTTGGACGGTCGAAACAAGTTCCGGTACAGGCTGATGGCTTGTAACAGCAATTGCGGCGCAAAGTGGGAAGCAAAGGCGTAAGGTAGTCCGCGCTCGGCAGCCAATTGCGCGGAAAACAGGCTCGAACCCAGCAGCCAGATGGGCACATGGGTTCCGGCACCCGGATTCGCCACCAATCGCTGCCCTGCACGAACGTCGCCAAGCAATTCCTGTAGTTCAGAGACCTCAAGTGGGAAATCCTGGGCACTCTCGACCCGGTTGCGCCGCAGTGCACGCATCGTCATGGGGTCAGTTCCTGGCGCACGCCCCAGTCCCAAATCAATGCGATTGGGATACAGCTCTGCCAGCGTACCAAACGCCTCGGCAACGACCAAAGGTGCGTGGTTGGGAAGCATGACACCCCCGGAGCCCACCCGGATACGCGTGGTTCCTGCCGCGATATAGCCGACCAGAACTGCCGTCGCAGAGCTGGCAACACTGAGCATGTTGTGGTGTTCGGCAAGCCAATAGCGCTTGAAGCCCAGTTTTTCTGCATGCTGTGCGGTTCGCAGCGCAAGCGCCAATGCTTCTGCCACCGTGCCACCTTCACGCACGGTGACCAGATCGAGCATGGAAAGATGAGCTTTGATTGTGTTCGACATTGCACAATTGTCATTGCAAAGCGAGTGAAAGTTGTGTTGGCTGCAGCACACCCACTTGACGTTTGGGGATACGGGCATTGGAACAGCTGCGAGCCCGAAGCCGGAGCGCACATGTTGACGGCATGCCCCGGTCGCAACAGAAACTTTCGAAATACGAAAGGGCGCCAAAGCGCCCTTTGTTTTGGGGCGCAAGGCTTAGTTGTTGCAGGCCTTGCCGTGGTCACCGTGGAATCCCTTGGCTTTGGCGTCGGCTTCAGCCATGTATTCACCAACCTTTGTCTTGCCGTGGTACTTGGTGCCTTCGCAATGGTAGGCCTTTGACTTGGTGTTCACCCACACTTTTCCATCTCCGCCGCCGACTGCTGGTACCGCGATGGGGGTGGATTTGGTGGCTGCGGTTGCTGCTGGCTTGGCAGCAGGCGTGGCCACGGAAGATACTGTAACTGCAGTGGCGGCCATTACGGCAGGCGCGCCCGGCTTTGCCGCTGGGGCAGCGGTCTGGGCAAAGGCAGACACCGCACAGAAAAGACCAACAGCGATACACCGATCGCTCTCTCCGACATCTTGGCTGCGATTACTATTTTGGTTGGAAAACCCGCACAACGTATCGCTGCGCCGGCGCTTCAAACAGCTTGTAGACGCCGATCGACAAGAGGACCAGGCTGGCCAGCATCAAAAAAACCATTTCGAGGGTCGCCTTCCCTGCTTGACCGTAGCGCAGCGTTGCCACGCCAAGCGCTAACCAGTGAATGAGATACAGCGCGTAACTGGCATTGCCTAAAAGCACAAAGATCGGATGGGACAGAGTACGTCCAGCAAGACCCCGGTCTTGAGCCAAATTGACGATCAGGCTGGCGAATAACAGATACACCACACAGGGACTAATTGTTTCAACCCACCCCGGAAACAGGTAGTCTCTCATCAGCCAGTTCGTTGACAAAAATAACGCAAGCAGAATGAAGGTCACCATTAGCCGGCCCCTGAGAACAGGCTGCCCGTATTGCCGTTGCATCCAGCGGCAGGCCAGGATTCCGGTTGCAAACGCTCCAAAATTCAGCAAGGGAAATCGATCTGAATAGGCTACCGCATCAGCTGTAATTGCCATTTTCAAAGCTGTAAGTAGGCAATATCCAATTCCGGCGAACAAAAATGATCGGACAGATCCATCCAGAAAGCGCCATCGTAAAAAAAGTGGAAAGCAGGCATAAAAGAAAAACTCGGCCGATATGCTCCAGCCGGGCGCGTTCCAGAACTGTTGGACATGGTCACTCGACACCCATGCCTGAAGTGCTAGCGCATTAAGAAGAAAACCCTGAACGGCTTGATCGGCGCTAGCGGGCTTGGGGCCCAAGGAAACTGCGCTGTCGGTCATCCAATAAGCCAGCGCTGTTATTCCCAACACAAACCAGTACACGGGAACAACACGCGCCAGACGGGCAACGGCGTAGCTGCGCCAGGAAAATGCGCCATGACCGTAGCGCAGGGTGAGCAAAAATCCACTCAATATGAAAAATAGTTGTACGCCATAGCCACCCAGATGCCACAGAGGCTCAAGTGGTACTTGTACCGACAGCCCACGGAAATGGGTCAACAAAACTGCGAATGCAGCAATAAAACGCAGCCCCGTCAGTTGTTCAATGCGCGCGTGCCCGGTCTCAGGAATTGCTATGATTTTAGTAGCTGCTTTGGCATGTTCCATGAGGGCTGCACATGTTCTTCATCAACCTAAGCCCGCGCCACATGCCCTTCCAGGCCACGCGGAATGGCTCCCAGCAGTTGCTTGGTGTAGGCGTGCTGGGGGCGGTTGTAGATGTCATCCGAACTGCCGCGCTCCACGATTTCACCCTGGTTCATCACCAGAATGTCGTCGGCCATGTACTTGACCACGGCCAGGTCGTGGCTGATAAAGACATAGGTCAGGCCAAACTCTTCCTGCAAATCGAGCAGCAGGTTGAGCACCGTGGCTTGCACGCTCACGTCCAGTGCGCTGACGCTCTCGTCGCAGACAATGATCTCGGGCTTCATGGTCAGGCAACGCGCAATCGCAATGCGCTGGCGCTGACCGCCGGAGAACTCGTGCGGGTACTTGCCAAAGGCGTCTGCCGGCAGTCCCACCTTTTCGATCAGGGCCACCGCGCGCTGGGCGCGCTCGCCATCGTCTTTGCCAATGCTGTGGATGCGCATGGGTTCCATCAGGATCTGGCCGATGGTGAAGCGGGGGTTCAGGCTGGCATACGGGTTTTGAAAAATGATCTGGATGCGGCTGCGGTAAGCCTGCATTTGGGCGGCATTGAGCTTGGCGAGGTCAATGCCTTCAAACATGATGCTGCCAGCCGTCGCTGGCGTCAGGCGGGTCAGCATCATGCCCACTGTGGTCTTGCCCGAGCCGGACTCGCCCACCACACCCAGCGTGCGCCCCTTGTGCAGGGAAAAGTTCGCGCTCTTGACAGCACTGAACACGCTGCGCTTGAACAGGCCGGTCTTCAGGGGATAGTCCTTTTGCAAACCCGTGACATCAATCAACGCGGGGCCGTCGGCCGGCTTGCTGACGCGCTCTTCGGTGATGGCAGGGCGCTGGTTCATGATGTCGTCAATCACAGCCAGACGGCGCGGCCGTGCGTCCAGACGCGGGCGGCACGCCAGCAGGGCCTGGGTGTAGGCGTCCTGCGGCGCGGTGAAGATGGCGGCGGCGTCACCCGCCTCACGCACCACGCCATTGCGCATCACCACCACCCGGTCCGATATTTCGCCCACCAGGCCCAGATCGTGGCTGATGAACAGCATGCTCATTTTCTGCCGCTGTTGCAGTCGGGCCAGCAGTTCGACAATCTGGCGCTGCACCGTCACATCCAGAGCGGTGGTTGGTTCGTCGGCGATCAGCAGTTTGGGCTCGCAGGCGATGGCAATGGCAATCATCACGCGCTGCTGCTGGCCGCCAGAGAGCTGGTGCGGGAAGGCGTTCAACCGCTCCTTCGGGTTGGGAATGCCCACCTCGGTCATCAAGTCCAGCGCGCGGTCCAGGGACTGTTTGCGGTTCAGTTTGAGGTGGATACGCAGCACTTCTGCAATCTGGTCGCCTACGGTGAAGACCGGGTTGAGCGAACTCATGGGTTCCTGGAACACCACCGAAATATCCCTGCCGCGCAAGGCGCGCAAATCTTCGATGGGCGCTTGCAACAGGTCTTTGCCGTTGTACAGAATTTTGCTCTGCGCACCGAGGATGGCATTTTCCGGCAGCAGGCGCACGATGCTCATGGCGCTCACGCTCTTTCCGCTGCCCGATTCACCCACCAAGGCGACGGTACTGTTGACCGGAACATCAAAACTCACACCCATCACGGCTTCAACCGTGCGGGTCTTGCCCATGCGAAACGCAACCCGCAGGTCCTGAACGCTAATCAAATTATTCATGGTGTTTAACGAAGCTTGGGGTCGAGCGCATCGCGCAGGGCATCGGTCAGCAGGGCGAATGCGGTGACAAAGGTCGCCATGAACAGGGTTGCGGTCGCCAGTTGCCACCATTTGCCCTGAACCAGTTCGGTTTGTGCTTCGGCCAGCATGGTGCCCCAGCTGACCATGTCGATCGGCACACCCAGTCCCAGGTAGGAAAGAATCACCTCGGCCTTGATGAATCCCACCACGTGCAAGCTCAATTGCACCAGCACCACATGGCTGATATTGGGCAGGATGTGGGTGAACATGCGCGAGGCATGCGAGGCACCAATCGCCTCGGCCGCCATTACATATTCACGCGAGCGATGCTTCATGTACTCGGCGCGCACCAGGCGGTAAATGCCGGTCCAGCCGACCAGACTCAGGATGATGACAACCGTCCATACGCCACTGCCCAACGTGCTGGCCAGCGGCCCCGATTTGAGCACCGCCGCCAATGCAAACACCAGCAAGATGTAGGGAATGGCGGTGAAGACGTTGTAGACCCACTCCAGAAAATCGCCCGCGCGGCCGCCGAAATAGCCACCAATCGCGCCAAGTATGGTGCCGATCAAGGTGGCAAACAGGGCAGCCGTAAGCCCCACCGTGATGGACACCTGCGCGCCCTTGATCACTTTGGCAAAAACGTCACGGCCCTGCTGGTCGGCGCCAAAGGGCAAGGTGTCGGCCTTGACCGTGACCTCGGTCTTGAACTGCGCCGAGCGCTCGTCCCACTCCTTGTAACGTTCGGCCAGCGGGTCCACATCGCTGATATCCACGTTCGGGCCGACAACGGTTTCCACGATGGCGTTCTGGGTGCTGTCTGCGATTTTGCCCACCAGCGTGGGGGCAGCAAATGGCACACCCACCTCCTTTTGCCAGTTTCCGGCCACCAGCCCCAATTGGGCCGCCAGCACCAGCGCGATGAAGAACAGGGTCACGTACAGCGACACCATGCCCACGCGGTCGTTCTTAAGGCGCAGCCAGGCCTGCTTCCACACGCCGGGCGACTGGGGCAGTGATTGCAAAATTTCAGCACTCATTTCAGCGTCACCCTTGGATCAACAAACTTGTACAGCACATCGGTGATCAGGTTGATCACCATCGTCAGTGCGGCCAGATACACGGTGGCGGCCTGGATGACAGGGTAGTCACTGCGGTTCACGGCTACCAGAATCTCACGACCCAGCCCCGGAATGGAAAAGAATACTTCGATCAGGAAAGATCCAATGAACACGCCCGGCAAGCCGGTGGCTACATTGGTCAAAATAGGGATCATTGCGTTGCGCAGCACATGCTTGAACAGAATGGCATTTTCCGTGACCCCTTTGGCACGTGCAGTGCGCACGTAATCCTGGCCGATT
>CAZMXB010000021.1:28565-31010 GCA_964569855.1 uncultured Rhodoferax sp. | reverse complement strand
TCCCCTGATGGCAAGGCGCGGGTCAGTCGGAATGCATGGAAGGGCGGTCACCGGGCGCAACTGCGAGAGCTGTCCAAGATGGTCAATGCCGAGGTTCGGGCGGCGCGGGAGCTGGTGAATAGTTGCAGGTAGGGCAAAAGTGCCGGACGCCTTGCCGTTGCCATCGCCTGCCGATCAACCATTTAATAGCCGTTTTGCCGGTTCATGCTATTGACAGATGCACTGGCGGGGAATACAAGTTGACCCACTTCCTACTGGTTTTCAGTAAAGGAGGCAATTGGGGAAATGAACCATGAAAAGAATATTGTTTCTGGCTGGAATATCCGCAGCTTTGATCGCTACTGCGGCGCGCGCTCAAACCAACTGCCAGAACATTGGCAATCAGCGTGTCTGCACCGATGCCTATGGCAATAGTTCTACAACACAAAGGATCGGCAATCAAGACCTCACGACCTACAGTAATGGAGAGTCAGCTACAACGCAAAGGATTGGTAACCAAAGCATTACCAACTTCAGCAATGGAGAGTCAGCCTCGTCTCAACAGATCGGCAATCAACGAACCACCAACTTCAGTAATGGCACGACCGCAACCACTCAGCAGATTGGCAATCAGACCATCACAACCTACAGCGATGGTCGAACGGTTACTTGTCAAATGATTGGTAACCAGAAAATCTGCAACTGATTTTTTTGGCCAGATTTGCGTGATAGCGGGTACCAGCGGGAGCAGTCGCCTACTTGTTAGAGCATTGCTCCGACCCTTGGCTTGTTTGCCGACGCGTCAATTGGTATTTTTTCCGGCAGCGGGGAAATCGAAAAAAGAGCGGTGGACTCTGTTTCCGCAATTGCGTTCACTTCATGATGCTCTGGTCAATCAGTCACTCGCCGGGGCAATGGCGAAATTTGGGCCGGTGCGGGTTTTGTCATTGCGCTAAACCCATTCACTGAGTCCATGGTCGGTTTTTGTTGCAGTGTGCCTAAAACTTGGTATTTTGAGACCTGCTGCACGTACCGTTGGCCACACCGACCTTTGTCGAGCCAAACGATATTGCACCCGATCTACGACTTATGGAGATTGTTACAGTGTTACCACTGTCCACTATTTTTTCGTAACGTATTTCGTTTGTATCTATGTCGGCTCGCGATCCATTGACTGTACTTTTGTTTGGATCAACGCTGAAATCCATCGAGAAGGGCGCAGCGTATCCTGATGCCCACTGCAAATTGCAACTCAGAAAGAAGACCGGAGCGCGGGCAGCCCGGCCCTTGTACAAAACAATCAAGCGAATTGCATCGTCCTCGTTGCTACTGTTTTCTAGTTGCTTAACATTTTGCGGCTGCGACTTTATCCAATCGTTATATTCTGGTGAACGCACCAACTCAACCCACCCGGGATGTTCGCTATCTAGTCTTGGAGTCTGGCTCGAGTTTCGGCTTGGTGTGACCGGTTGGTTGGACTTCGATGAGGTGAATTCATTTAGGCGGGCCGTTAGAGTTTTGTTGGTGTCGTACACCCATTCCGACTCCCTGTTAGCGATGGTTGGCCCAAGATAGGTAGACATCATCTTAAGCCGATCCAATCGAGATTTGGTGGCCATGCATCGGAACTCTTGCTCACGCGGACAGGCCGACTTGCCGAGTTCGTCAAACCATGGTTGTTTGGCTCCGATTCGACTATTGAACTCGGCATAAGACATCAACTTTATGCTGGTCGACGGGGTCGCAAACATTTCCCTTACTACGTCCTCTGGAACACGCATTGCAGATAGGAATTGTCTTACTCGGTCATCCAGCTTTTCATACACTTCACGAGCCTTTGATGGACTCAAGTTCTTGAATTCAGCCGGGTTGTAATAAGGCCGGTGAATACCCAATTTGCCGGTATCGAGAAGGCGCGCACCGCCAGCGACAAAGAGAAAGAAACACGCGCTCATGCACTGCCCGTTCTCTGCAACCGCAGTAGTTCTGGAAGTGTCTCGAATGAATTGTGCCAATTTCATCGCCTCGCTAACGCTTCCACCCGGCGAGTCGAGATTGATCAACTGGACGTCAACAAAGTCAATGGGCTTACTTTTGAAGTAGGCTATCAACCTGTCGTAGTCACCAGGACGAATTTCACCGGACAGATGAAATGCGCCATCGACAAACTTGGATTCCATGGCAACGGAAACAGTGCAGATGAGGGCGAAGACCATTCCGAAAAAAACTCTTTTCATTGCACCCTCGCCCAAGTTTGTCAAATATGCCGTTTTGCAGGCCGCCTATTCACTCAGTGTAACGACGCGTGGCAACAGTTCGCTATACGACGTGGCCACTTAGATTCAAATTGGGAAAGGACATAGGAACGGGTGACTACAACCGGGGTAGCAAAGTCAAAGCGGGGGTACAAACGGGGGTTCAATCAAACTTAAAAATTCATAAAACCTAGCATTCATGCGGGTTACA
>CAZMXB010000021.1:22129-28555 GCA_964569855.1 uncultured Rhodoferax sp. | reverse complement strand
GGGGGGAACAGACGGGGGAACAAAACAAAACCGAAAATACAGATACCTAGCATCCATGCGGGTTGCAAGGCATCTTTCAATTGACGCCAGCCCACCATACCCCTGTATAAAAGCCGCTAAGGATCACCACTTAGCGGCTTTTTTCTTTGGTAAAACCTGAGAGTTCGCGGCATCTCAACGAGCCACCGCCATTCGCATCGAGCGGGCGACGTACACCAAACACACCGCCATCAGCAAAAGACCCACAAGCACCCCGGGGAAGACCTTGGCAAAACTTAACTCCTCACCCTTGAGGACCAGCAGCATCAAGGTGTTCTGCGACAGACCGGGCACCCACAGGTACCACGGCGCTTCGCCGCTCGGGTTCAGAATGCTCACCATCGGTGCCAGCCCGACCAAGGTAATCACCAGTCCACTGCCGGCTTGCGCTTCTTTGTAGGTCTTGGAGCGGATGGCCAAGGCCATCAACACTGCGCCCAGGCCGGCGGCCAGCGGTAACTGCAGCACTAAGAATGTAACGACTTCCACCATGCCAAACTGGAACATGGCCTGCAGGCTGTCACTCCTCAGAAACCACTGGGCCGGTATAAAACTCAGGCTGGCAATCAGCGCCACAGCCATGCCCAACAGTGCCACCGCGAACCATTTGCCAAGCACCAACGCAAGGTGGGGCACCGGGTTCATCAACAGGGGTTCAAGTGAACCGCGTTCCCGCTCCCCAGCGGTACTGTCAAGAGAAGCGGTCAGCGCGCCGTACAGCACAGCCATGATGATGAACATCGGAATAATGGCGGTAATGCGCGTAGCTCGCGCCTGCGTGCTGGCCAAGTCGCGCTCTTCAATGGACACCGATTGCAGCAACTCGGTTGATACACCCCGCAGGGCCAGATGCAAAGTTGCCCGCTCGCGGTTGAAACCGGTCAACAGGCGCTGCAGGCCAGGCATGCCGGAGCTGGCGCGCTGGTTGCTGCTGTCGCTGACCAGCTCGATGCTGGGTCGCTCCCCGTGCGCCAGTTCTTGTTCAAACTTCGGCCCCACGACCAACACCGGCTCCAGCAACGTAGAAGCGCGCAAGCGCACTTCATAGTCTGGTGGCGCCGCCTTGACGGTGTAAGTCTGGCGTTCAAGGTAGTTGCGCAAGGTGGGTGCGTGTTCAATCCCCGCGACCATCACCTCGCGTTTCTCGGCGCGCTCTTCCAGTGACGAAATCAGGGCCGACATCGCCAGCAGCAACAAGGGCCCCATCAACACGGCTGGGACCATCAAGCGCAGCAGCGTGCGGCGGTCGCGCAGCGCATCCACCACCTCTTTGACCAGCACCACACCCATGCTTCTCACAAATTGCAGATTCATACGGGGGCTCCAGTCGGTTGTGCACCAAACGCCAGCTGCACAAATGCGTCTTCAAAATGGGTTTGGCCAGTTTGGGCCAGCAACTCGTCCACAGTGCCTTCGGCAACATTGCGGCCCTGGGCCATGACCACCACATATTCGCAGAGCTGCTGAACCTCCGACATGATGTGGGTCGAAAAGACAATGCATTTGCTGCCACCCTGCGGAGAACGCAAGTGACGCAAAGCCTCGCGCAAGGCGCGTGTGGCCAGCACATCCAGGCCGTTGGTCGGCTCA
This sequence comes from uncultured Rhodoferax sp., assembly GCA_964569855.1. Classification (GTDB taxonomy): domain Bacteria; phylum Pseudomonadota; class Gammaproteobacteria; order Burkholderiales; family Burkholderiaceae_C; genus Allorhodoferax. The sequence goes on along the minus strand of CAZMXB010000021.1, from coordinate 26,926 downwards.
TCCAAAACGATGTTGGCCGGGTCATGCACCAAGGCACGGGCCAGAGCGGTTTTCATGCGCTCCCCCTGGCTAAAGCCATCAGTACGCCGGTCCAGAATGTTGCCCATATCAAGCAGCCGGGCCAGTTCTTTCGCCCTGGCGTGGGCGGTGTCCGTGTCCATGCCTTGCAAGCGCCCGAAATACACCACGTTTTCGCGCGCTGTCAAACGTGGATACAGGCCATGGGCATCACCCAGAATGCCCATGCGGGCCAGAGCCAAACGCGGTTGTTCGGCCACGGCAATGCCATCCACCGTGATGTGCCCCTGGTCTGGTTGAAACAGTGCCCCCAACATGCGCAGGGTCGTGGTCTTGCCAGCGCCATTGGGGCCCAAGAGGCCCGTGATGCGGCCATTGGGGGCCTGGACGTTCACACCACTCACGGCCTGGACGGTCTTGTTGACGGCACGCCGAAAGGGCTTGGCAGCACCGGCAATAACAAACTGCTTGCTGACGTTTTCAATGCTGATCATGGCTGGCCTCCCGTCGGAGCGTCGGTCTGAACCGGCAGAAAAACCCCGGGTCGGGGCACTCTGGTGGCGCAGGTCGCGTCCTGGGGCAAAGCGCTGGCATCGTCTGTTGCAGCTATAAACCGGTACAACACGTCGCGCATGCAGCCAATACCCATCACACCATGGCCGGCCTGCGGCACCACAATATGTTGAGACTTCTCACCCAGAGCCTTGCTGACCCGGGCACCGTGGCGTGGTGGCGTGGCGGGATCTGCCCCGCCGCTGAGCAACAAAACCGGCGACTGAGCGGGCGGCACAACGTAAAACGCATCAGCCACCTCGCCGCGTGGCCAGAATTTGCAGACCGTCTCGTACAACTGGGCGTCGACCCGGCCAAAATCTGCGCCGGGCTGCAAACCGGCATTGGCCATGCGCGGTACGTCTTCCGCACACACGACCGAAAAATGCATGCCCATGGCCAGACGCTGCGACTTGCGGTTGCCCATGCCACCAGACAAGCCAATGATTCCAGCAAAGTCACCCTGCCCGGCAGCGTGAATCGCCGTCGGCAAGGCGGCCGTCAGAGCGGGCATGTACAAAGGCGCGCGAACCAGCCGCAACAATGCCTCACGCGTCAGAACAAACGTCTCTGCCTTGCCAGTGACCGGATGGTTGACGGTGATCTTGCGTGGCAATGCGCCCAGCAAGGCCAACCATTCTTGGCGCAATTTGGGAAATTGCGTGGCGCAGGCGCGTGGGCCCGGTGTGTCGGCCTCACAGGATTGCAGCAACGCATCCAACGCCGCCTGGCCGTCAGCCGAAAAACTCGCCGGCAAGGCCATATCCGGCGGAGCCACACCATCCAATACCGTGCGGCGCACCTTCAGGGGAAACTGGCGCAGATATTCCAGCGCCGCGCGCGTGCCATAGGAGCCGCCGACGAGATTCCATTGGGGTATTCCCAATTGTTCACGCACAGCATCCATGTCTTGCATGGCAATCGTCGTTGTGAAGAACCGCATATCGCCATAGGGCAGCTTTGCCAGTTCGTCTTTGCAAAGGCGCACCCGCTCGATTTGCTGCACCGGGTCCACAGCCTGCTCCACTGGCAGGCGTGACTCGTCGGTACAGTGCAAGGGCGCCGAACGTCCGGTGCCGCGCTGGTCGATGAACACCAGGTCGCGGCGGTTGTTCAATCGGGCCATCAGCGGCAGAACCATGGGAGCCAGATCGATTGCGCTCTGACCGGGCCCGCCGGCCAGCATCAAAACCGCGTCGGGCTGTTTGTTACGCGCCATGGCGGGCACCAGCAGGTAGTGCACACCAATGCGCGTCCCATCAGGTCGGGCCGGATCCAGCGGGCGCTGGACGACACCGCACAACAACTCGTTGGGCAGGCCGTCCACCCTGCAGGGGTGGGGGCCACCGGCTGGCGCACCACTTGCGGCGCTGGCCACGATCGCGCACATTCCCAACAGAAACGCACCTGTATGCAGGCACCACCGCCAGCCCGGTCGTGGTCGACCTCGCCCAATGGCTACACTTTGCGATTGATCGACCTCCATGCAATCTCCCTGATCTATAACGCAATTTGCGCCGGACGGCGCGCAGTATCGCATCACCGCTGACCCCAGGCAAACCTTGGCAAATGTCTGGTCTCTCCAACGGGTGCGGCCAAATGGCCAGCAGTTCGTTGACAATCCCAGCCTTTGGCGCGACCGCTTCGAGGCGTTGTGGCGCGTAGATTTTTTTGGGAGTTGGTAGTGAAGAAACGAAGTCGTGGCGCTTTGGTCTGTATGGGCGCCCTGGTCGGGTTCGGGACAGGCTCGATAGTGCCGGTCTGGGCACAGGATGTGCCATCGGTGGGCGGATCTGAACCCGCTACCCGCCAACCGGGCGGCAAACTGGAACGGGTCGAGGTGATGGGCAAACAAGCCACCGACAACGACTTGCGCCGCCGCGCCCAGGTCGCCAAACAGGTGTACGGGCGCGAAGAGCTGGACAAATACGGCGACAACAACGTGGCCGACGTTTTGAAACGACTGCCGGGCATCACCATGCAGGGCAATGCACCCCGTATGCGGGGTTTGGGATCCGGATACACGCTGATCCTCCTCAACGGCGACCCAGCCCCACCCGGTTTCGCACTGGACCAATTGGACCCGGCCCAGGTTGAACGGATCGAAGTGACCAAGGGACCGACCGCCAACCAGAGTGCCCAGGCGGTTGCTGGCGCCATCAATATCATCCTGAAGGACGCCCCCAAGGTTTCGCAGCGTGACCTGCGCGCCATGCTGGGTTACAGCGTGGACAAGCCCACCGTGTCGGGCAGTTTTACGATAGGTGAGAAATGGAACGGATTTTCTCTGTCCCTGCCGATTTCGCTGTTTCAATGGCGTAGCCGCAATGACTCGGTGGTGTCGCGCGATGCGCCCGGAATCGATGGGCGGCCTTCGCAGTCCATCCAGCGGGGAGAGAGCCTTTCTTATGGCCAGGGTATCAACATCGGCCCACGTCTGAACTGGAAAATCAGCGACGATGAATCGCTGACGTGGCAGAGCTTTATTCAAAAAGGCAACTGGATCAATGAGGCCAGCTACCGCAACCAGGTTCTGGTTGGCATGCCCAGCCTGGAAGACGATGCTGACTTTAAAGGCGGTTGGCAAAACGTGCGCAGCAACCTGCAGTGGGTCAACCACTTCAGCACGGCTGACCGCATCGAACTCAAAGCCGGAGTGTCCTCATCCAAAGGCACGTTTGATGGGCAGTCGGTGCGGTTGGCCCAGCCTTTTCGGCGCACCGTTGGTGACAACGCTGACCTCAGCGCAACCCAGTCCGGCAATTACAACCGGCTGCTGAACGATCAGCATAGTCTCACCGTGGGTTGGGATCTGGAGTGGCGCCAACGTGACGAAAAACGCGAAATCACGGAAAAAGGCGTGCCCCTGGTCGCAGAATTTGAAGGCCAGCCGTTTTCGGCGCAGATCACACGCCAGGCTTTGTTTGTGCAGGATGAGTGGGAAATCAACAAGCAGTGGTCCACCTACCTGGGGCTACGCGCCGAACAGATTGCCAGCAAAAGCCAGGGCCAGGCCAACCCCATCAGCAACACCAGCAATGTGGTGACACCCATGGTGCACCTGAATTACAAGTTCGACGCCGCCGGGCGCGACCTGGTGCGTGCCAGCGTGACGCGCAGTTACAAGGCGCCTGACCTGTCTGCACTGATGGGCCGCCCATTTGTCAACAGTCTGTTCTCCGACACCAGCAAAACCAATACAGAGTTGTCACCGGACCGCATGGGCAATCCCACCCTGCTGCCCGAACTTGCCACCGGTTTGGACGTAGCACTGGAAAAATACCTGCCAGCTGGGGGACTGATCAGCATCGGAGTCTTCTACCGCCAGGTAGACGACCTGATTCGCAATGTGACCGGCCTGCAGAACGTGGAGTGGTCCGGTGTTCAGCGCTGGGTTTCCCGACCTGTCAACTTCTCCAAGGCCATGACCCGCGGACTGGAGTTGGAGGTCAAAGGGCGTGCCGGTGAATTGCTGCCCGGAATTGTGGATGCGAAGTTGCCGCTGAATTTGCGCGGTTCGGTCAATGTGTACCAATCGTCGGTCGATGCATTGCCCGGACCCAATAACCGGCTCGATGGCCAACAACCCTGGTCTGGCAACTTTGGTTTTGACTACCGCGTTGCGGGTTTGCCGATGACCATGGGCGGTAGCGTGGCATTCACGCCAGGCTACACCACACAGCAATCCCAGTCACAGTTTTTGGACCAGTCGCGCGCCCGTAGCGTAGACTTTTTTGCGCAGTGGATGTTCACCCCCAAGATCTCGGCCCGCTTTGCGGTCAACAACCTGGTACCTGTGGATGGCGAATCCCGCACCTTCACGACGGAGGGCTACGCCACCAACACACTGCGTACCGGACGCACGCAATACAGTCTGGGCATGGAAATCAAACTGTAGGCCGCACACTCGGCGGCAACTGGCAGGGGCTGAAGGACTGCTCGCCACATCACGCAATCCGCGTGAAGTGGCGATCAAGATCCCGATGGCATGGCCATCTCTCATTCGCTATATTTTTTATAGCTGCTTACGCAATAGCCGCGAGGGCTAGAGGCAAGAAATGACTTACTTCTTCTCTGGGACAACAATGATGGTGTCGCCGGTCTTGCCTGTCTTGCCCGTGTCACCCTTGGCACCGTCGTAGCCGGTAGCACCGGTTGCGCCCGAGGCACCTGTTGCGCCCGAGTTACCGGTTGCGCCGGTTGCACCAGTCTCGCCCGAGTAGCCGG
>CAZMXB010000021.1:0-22029 GCA_964569855.1 uncultured Rhodoferax sp. | reverse complement strand
GTTGCGCCCGAGTTACCGGTTGCGCCGGTTGCACCAGTCTCGCCCGAGTAGCCGGTGGCACCCGTAGCTCCGGTTGCACCCGCAGGGCCGGGTACGGTGCTTCCGGAGGATCCGGTCGCTCCTGTGGCTCCCGTTGCACCGGCAGGACCTGGCACCACGACTACGGGAGATGGGGGTGGGGGTGAACTCGCCGGGTTGCATGCGGCCAGACCCAAAGTAGCCAACAAGGTGGCCAGCAATAACGTGATTTTCATGAATTCCTTTTGTAGGTTGGTTGAGAACTGACGCACGATACCTCTGGCAGCTCCAACCTTCTGTACGCTGGCCCACAAATTCACGATCAAACCCAAATTTGACGAGGCGTCAAGGGGGAAACCTGGCGCAAACCACCGCGGTCGTGCCGCCAGCCTCGCCTCTCACTTACCCAGGGCGAACAAGATGCCGTTGTTGATCGCATAAACCTGTCCATCCGGACCCACGGCTGTGGGGGTATAGGACTCCCCCAATCCGCTGGTCAACCGGATGCGTTCACTCAGCGTATTGGTGGTCAGACTCCATCGGTACATATATCCATCTTCACTGTTGATCAGGATAGACCGCGTGAACGGATCCACCGCCGCCGTGTTGATGCACCACTCGATAAATCCGCCCGGAAACGCCGGGTCCGGGGTCGGACCGAGAATCGTCAGCACTTCCCTCATCACCGGATTACCGGAAATGAAATCGGCCTGAACAGCATTGGGGTCCAGCACTGCGACCCGGTTCATGGAGTCGCCACTTCCAACCCGACCATAGTTGTTGTACTTGGTCGTGATCAGATACGTTGAGGCGCCGGTGTAGCCCGCCACCATGGCACTTGGCACGATGGACGCGGTGTCATCCCAGCCAAAGGAGCCCGGCGTCTTGTTTTGCGCCAGAGTGGCGTCGAAGTGCAACAACCAGCCACGGGCATTGTGTGATCCGCTGGTGCTCTCCAGCACGCCAATGTACACATCACCATCCGGGCCTACCGTGGGCGACGCAGTGCTGTCGTCGCTCACCATGGCCGGTGCGGCCTCGTTGGGGTCCATCAGCAAGACTTTGCCCTTGGTCGCCAGCGTAGTGCTGTCGAGCGCCAACAGGTATCCGGTTGGGCGCCCGCTGTTGCCTGGGTCGCCGTTGACCACGACATACAGGATTCTTTGGTCCACGGAAAGTGCCGGTGCACTGTTGGTAGCGGTCTTGGCAACCATGGTCGCCGAGGCACTTGTGCTGGCGCTGACCCAACTGCCTTTGCCGTCTGCGCCAATGCGGGCGATGCCGCTGGTCAGGCCCGCCACGTTGCCCGGCAGTGCGATGAAGCCGAAGTAAATGTTGCCTTGCAGGTCCGCCGTGATCGGGGTGTTGATGGTGACGGATGCATCCAGCGCCCCCTTGGCACCGGCATAAACGCCGTCTCCATAAAACACCAGGCTTTGGGTGCTGGCCGACGCCGAGTCGGCATTGTCGCGGAAGAAGACTTTGCCACCAGCCCCCGGTGCGTAGATGCGATTGCCAGCAGTCAGAGTCACGTTGTAGCTGGGAGTCCAGCGGTGTGTGGGCATGGTGTAGTCAGTGTCGACCGTCCACAACAAGGCACCAGTTGCCCCGGCCCGTGCCTCTATCCGGTACAGGTCCTTGCTTTCACGTTTGACCGGAAGAATCACGGTGTTGCTGGGGGTAATGACTGGTGACCCATAGTGGTACAACAGGTAGCCTCTGGAGCTGTATTGGGGCGCCACATCCACCGGTGTTTGCCACACGATGCGGCTCAGTGGCTGGGTTGCCACTTTGGACAGCGCCGCATGTTGGGCATCACCCCCGAAACCGAGCCATGCAGGTCCGGCAGTTGGCGTCGGCGTGGGCACGGTCGGCGTCGGCGACGTGGCACTGGTGCTACCTGATCCACCGCCGCAGGCACCCAAGACCGCCAACGCCGAGGCCACCAGAACTAGCGGTGCAACCCGGGTGCGCAGGTTTGTTAGAAGATACATTTTCGGATCCATTTCTGAGTGAATGCCTGAGCGCGGCACGGTGCGGGAACCGCACTGGAGACCAGACCGGAAGTATCCGCGATTGCGGGCCACTCTGAGACAGTGATCCGCGTTTAGCATAGGCAAATGAAAAAGCATCTTCTGTTTGGGAGCAGTCTGGTTCTCAGCCTCGTATTGTTCGGCTGCACCCACGCCGACGACGCACCGGTCGCAACGCCCTACCCCATTCTCTTTGTGACCCAGGTCCCGCCGGAAACCGACGACGGAACCCGCCTGTCCGCCTTTGCCAACCACCGTTCAGGAGTCGACCTGTCGCCGCGAGGGGGGGATTTGATGCTGCGCAACGTGGACGGAAGTCTGCGCAACCTGACGCACGAGGCCGGGTTTGGCAGCGACGGCTGGCAGGGAGCCAATGCAATTGCCGTACGTGAACCCAGCGTGCATTGGAGTGGTGACAAAGCGGTGTTCAGCATGGTGGTCGGGGCACCCGCCCAAGCTGGGCAAACGTTGCAAAGCTTCTGGCAGCTGTACGAGGTTCGCGGTTTTGGCAACGGCGAAAAGGCAACCATCACCCGCGTCTCAAACCAGCCGGAACACTACAACAATCTGTCGCCCATTTATGGCAGCGACGATCGTGTGCTGTTCACGTCCGACCGGCCACACAACGGACAGGCCCACCTGTACCCTGCGCTTGACGAATACGAGGCAATGCCCACCACCAGCGGGTTGTGGGCACTGGAGCCCGCAACTGGAAACCTCACCCTGATGAGCCACACCCCCAGCGGAGCCTTCAACCCCCTGGTGGACAGCTTCGGCCGCGTTATCTTCACCCGCTGGGATCATCTGCAACAGGACCGTCTGGCCGAGCGCGATCGCAATGCCCAAAACAACGGCGTCGCCATTCCTTTTGGGTCCTTCAACTATGCGGGCGAGTTCATCGGGGCCAGCAAGCTCGACAGCCGCACGGAGTGGTTTCCGGAGTCCGGCGCTGGCAGTGACAGTCCCTATGGTCGCGTCAACGCTTTCAGCAGCAATTTCTTTACCGCCTGGCAAATCAACCAGGACGGAACTGGCGAGGAAACCGTCAACCACGTGGGGCAACATGAATTGGCCTTTGGTTTTCTGACACCCAGCTTTGTGGATGACGCCAATCTGTCCAACCGCACGGTGGACCACCTGCACGCCAATACCATACCCATTCGGCGCGAAGGCGGCCTTTTCCATTTGCGCGAGGACCCGCTCATTCCGGGCATCTTTTTCGCCACCAGCGCACGCGAGTCGGAGTCGTTCACCACCGACCGCCTGGTCCGCCTGACCGGATCACCGGCCCTCAACGGCGAGCAGATGGTGGTCACGGAGGTTACCCCGGGTGATGCCGGGGACCTGCTACGCGGGGGGCGGTTTCGCAACCCCCTGCCGCTGTCCAACGGCGGTCTGGTGGCCAGCCACACCAGTTCCGAGCGCGCGCCTGGATTGGGCACACGCCTGAACGACTTGCGTTTGAATCTGCTGGAGAAAGACGCCGCCACCGGTCTGTACAAGGCCGGTCGCCAATTGACGAGCGGCATAAGCAAGTCAGTCCATTGGTGGAGCGGAACCATGCAGCGCAGCTACAGCGGTGAGCTGTGGGAACTGGAGGCCGTGGAAGTGCGCCCCCGCGCACGGCCGATCCAGGCCCCGCCAGCACTGGAAGCACCCGAGCGTGCGGTGTTCGCGGAAGAAAATGTCAGCGAGAGTGCCCTGCGCAACTGGTTGATGGAGCACAACCTGGCGTTGATCGTGACCCGTGACCAAACCAGCCGTGACCAGGCGGACCTGCAGCAACCTTTTAATTTGCAGGTGCCGGGTGGCAAGCGGACATTGGCGCGTACGTTCTCCGGCGGCCGTATCTACGACATCGCCCACTTTCAGGTGCTCCAGGGTGACATGGTTCGCGCCTATGGCGACCGGGCCGGACGGCGTGTTCTGGCGCAACCGATCGAGGCGCAGCGTGCCCACAACCCTGCCAACCCGGGCGGGCCACCCGGCAGCGTGGCCATTGCAGCCGATGGCTCGACAGCTGCCTTTGTGCCGGCGCGCCGGGCCCTGACTTGGCAGAACACCGATCCTGCGGGCCAGGCCGTTGTGCGGGAGCGCAACTGGATCACCATGCAACCCGGCGAAATGCGCACCTGTGCCTCCTGTCACGGCGTGAATAGCTTGAACCAGGCGGGTGACCTGACACCGACCCACAAGCCGCAAGCGCTACGGGATTTGCTCAGACACTGGAAGACATTGTCGGGGTCACCGGGACAAAACGCACGCGAAGCGAGGTGAACGGCTAGTGATGAAATCACCATCCAGCCCTCGTAGAATGTACATAGTTCGCTATCCTATTAATAGCAAACGGCTGCAGTGCAATGACAGGGCCGCCACGCACCCTTGGCCTTGTGCCGGGGGAACCCTGCCCGGTGCAGTGTGTCATCCAAGGCGCTGCTTCAGGTACTTCAAGGTCTTGCTGGCCAGCACGCCGGTGCCATGCTCGCGCCAGACGCCATGCGCCCTGTGCAGCAAGTTTGCGGTCCTGCCCGCCAGCGTGACGCGGGCACGTTGTGAACCACGCGACCCGTCTGGTGTGAAGGTGTAGAGGTCACGCCCGTACTGGCTATGGCTCAGGGTGCCGGTCAGATCGTGGTAGCAGGTGCAGCCCTGTGCAAAGAAATGGCAAACCAGGGCTTTGCGACTGGGATGCGCCGACCCGTTCAACGCACTGCCACCGTGCAGCAGGTTGGCATGCCACAGCAACACATCGCCCTTTTTCGGCAAGAAAATCTTGGGTTGCAAGGCGTGTTCGGCAATCAATTTCTGAATGGCAGGCTCGTAAATACGATGGTAGCCGTCATACCCCATCTCCACCGGGATCCCCAGCTCGTCTGACAGCACATACGGCAAACGGTGGCTGCCCGGGTAATACACCAAAGGGCCGGAGTCGGGATGAATGTCTTCAAATGCGATCCAGTTCGCCGCCAGATAACCTTGTGGAAAGGTGGTCATGTGGATGGAGTCGGAGTGGGCCAGTTGTTGGCTGCTCTTGTGGCCCATGATGGTCTGGAACGGTGCCGCCTTGACGCCCAACAGCAGACTGACCAAACGCCCCATGCGCGGCTCAAACAGCATGCGGTCAACCGCCGGCACCAAAAAGTGGGGGTTTGAGACGCGCCCCGGCAAATTGTCACCCTCAAACATTGGTTCACACGGAGGTATCACGCTGCCGTCGGCAATCGCCTGCTCATAGGCAGCCCAGGTGCGGTCCAGCAGGGCTTCGTCATAGAAGCCCTGGCAGATGATGTAGCCGTCGCGCAGCCATTGGCAGCACAGCCGCGCCTCGTCTTCGGTGATGCTGCCTTCCTGCAGGTGGTGCGCAATCAACTCAGCAGCGTCAGAACGGTCCAGCCAAGGCAACGGTCCATCGCTGGCGGGGAACCGGTTGGCCCGGTAGACCGGCATGCGGGCAAGGTCGGCCGCCACATCTGGAACCACGGGTAATTCAAAAAAATTCATTTTGGTCGGGCGATATATTTCCTCTCGAAAGTATCGCACTGTCAACGGGAACCGACTTCTACACAGCATGCATTAACTGTCAGCGTACTTCACCGAACACCCGTAGGGTTTGGACGTGGGCTTGGTCACCGCCGTGCCCATGCCTAACTCTGCCAAGGCAACACGAACATGCTGCTCGGCTTTGGCAATATCGTCGGTGCGCGCGCTTGGGATGCTGTCGATGCCGCCCTGGTAGACCAAGGTTCCCTGGGCGTTGATGACATACATATGGGGCGTCGTTTTGGCTCCGTACTGCTGGCCCACCTTGCCAGTGGGGTCCAGCAGGGCGGCCGCGGGCGTGGCTTGGCGCCTGGTATTCAGGGCCTGGGCCGTGGCCCCGTCCACATGCCCTTGTTTGCCGGGAGCGGATGAAATGACCTGCAGCCAGACCACGCCGGCAGCGGCGGCCTCTTTTTGCTGTGCCTGCATATTTCCAGCATCGTAGTGTTTGCGCACAAAGGGACAGTCGTGATTGGTCCACTCCAACACCACCGTTTTACCCCGCAAAAGCTCCAAAGCTACCGTTTTGCCATCCGCAGCCATCAGGCTGAACAGCGGAGCCGGCTTGCCCACCGTGACTTGCGCAAAGGCCCCGCCCGGTGACAACAACACCGCAAGCGCGGCTACTGACAGAACAACCTGGCGGCGCGTAGACGCGGAACACGGCATGGGAACTCCTTTGGTTGGGTTGATCACCGATACGAGTCGACAGCATAGACAAGGCCGCATCAACCTGCAGGCTGGGCGAATCAATGCCTGTGGCCTTCGTAGGGTTGCATGACGTGTGCCCTGATCATTGAAAAACTAGTCGGTATCAATAAAGACCATAAAGTATTAAATGATACTTATTGGTAGTACATTCATCCATCGCCACATTTTTGGCGACTTGTAACGTAATCACTGTCTGGAGATTTTCGTGAAAAAGATACTCATCGCCTCTGTACTTTCCCTCGGCTTGGTTCTGTCGGCTCAAGCCAAAGACATCGTTGACACTGCAGTTGCTGCTGGCAGCTTCAAAACGTTGGCAACGGCCCTTGGCGCAGCGGGTCTGGTCGACACCCTCAAAGGCAAGGGGCCCTTCACCGTGTTTGCTCCCACAGACGAAGCCTTCGCCAAAATCCCGAAGGCCGACCTGGATGCACTGCTCAAAGACAAAGCCAAACTGACCGCCGTGTTGACCTACCACGTGGTTGCTGGCAAGGTCATGGCCGCTGACGTCAAGGCCGGCAAGGTCAAAACCGTGCAGGGCTCGGACATTACCGTCACCACCATGGGAGGCGTTCAGGTGAACGGCGCCAACGTGGTCAAGACTGACATCGTTGCAGACAATGGTGTCATTCACGTGATCGACGCCGTCATCATGCCCAAATAAAGCGGGCTACGCCGCACAACCACCACGGTGGCTGTGCGGTCCGCCGTCGATTGCAAAAAATTCTCAACAAACTGACCGGACGCTTTGACCATGACTAACAACCCGAACGTGGCTCCGATTCTCCTGACACACCGCATGGCTTCTTGGGGCGGCCGCGCATCCGGAGTTGTTGCCACCTTGGCGCTGGGCATGCTCCCCGGCGTTAGCCACGCGATCGAAGAGCCGTCCTACACCACCTTGCGTACGCTGGACGGGATTGAGTTGCGCGACTACGCCGCCTACACGGTGGCGGAGGTTCTGGTCAACGCCAAAGCGGCCGATGCAGGCAGCCGCGCATTTCCGATCCTGGCGGGCTACATTTTTGGCAAAAACAGGGGCGAGCGGACCTTTGCCATGACCGCGCCGGTCACGCAGACAGCGGCCCCCGTCAAGCTGGAGATGACGGCACCCGTCACGCAAACGGCCGCTGCAGGCGGCTTTGTCGTGCAGTTCGTGTTGCCCAAAGGCATCACGGTGGCCAATGCACCGGAGCCACTCGACGCCCGTGTGATGCTGCGGGAAGTTCCGCCCCAGCGCGTGGCGGTGATACGCTACACGGGTTTTTGGTCGGAGTCGAACTACCGCGAACACCTGTCCAAACTGCAGACGGGGTTGCGTGCCGCGAACATCGCATGGACTGGCGACCCGGTTTTTTCTCGCTATGACGGGCCCACCACGCCATGGTTTTTGCGCCGCAATGAGATCTGGCTGCAATTGGCGATATGACTTTCACGCGTTTGAAAGCCGCTTTGCGCAGGTTATGCCTAACACTGCTGCTGTTCTTGGCCGGGGCGCAGGGAGCTGTCATGGCCGCAGACGGCTGGGCCAGCATCTCGGATGGCACAGTGGTGCTGTTTCGGCATGCGCTGGCACCCGGCGGCGGTGATCCTCCTGGCCACACGCTCGACGATTGCGGCACGCAACGCAATCTCAGCGGCGAAGGCAAAGCCCAGGCGCGACGCATTGGGGCCGAATTCAGGAACCGGAGCATTGCAGTTGATGAGGTCTGGTCTTCGCAATGGTGCCGTACACGCGAGACGGCAGATTTGGCTTTTCCCGGCAGGCGCATTGACCAACCGGTCTTCAACTCCTTCTTTAACGATTCGGCCCTGTCGGCCGATAGAACCCGCGCAGCCCAGCAAATGTTGTCGACCTGGCGCGGCCCCGGTGTGCTTGTAGTGGTGACCCACCAGGTCAACATTACAGCGCTCACCGATGTGGTTCCGTCCTCCGGTGAGGGAGTGGTCGTCAAACCCACGGCAGAGGGTGCGCAGGTTCTTGGACGTATTACTCCCTGAAGCCGCTCCTTTAACCCAAACAATTTCTCTTTCTGACCACCACCATGCAACAAACAAATCTTCTCCTGCTCAACAAAACGCTGGTTTTGGCATTCGCGTTGGCCACTTTGGCATGTGCTTCCTTTGCACAACCCGCTGAAAAGAAGGCAGGCAGTGCGGACACCTGGGAAGCGCAAGGTGGCACCCAGCTGCCGTTGTGGGAAGTCGGTGTCTTTGGTACTGGCCTGATACAGCAGGCATACCCGGGCTCGTCGCAGCAAGTGAATCGCGCGCTGGTTCTGCCTTTCTTCATTTACAGAGGCCAGTACTTTCGCGCCGACCGCGGCAGTGTCGGCCTGCGCGCCATCAAGACCGACTCGGTGGAAGTCGATGTGGGCGTGAGCGGTGCGTTTGGATCTAACTCCAATGACATCGAAGCCCGCAAGGGAATGCCCGATCTCGGCACGCTCATCGAGTTCGGCCCACGGGTCAAATGGAACCTGGGCAGCGGACCGGGCAACGGACGCTGGCGCGCCGAGTTGGCCTTGCGTGGCGTGTTTGATCTGACCGATAACCTGCAGGACAAAGGCGTTTCACTGGAACCTGAGCTTATCTTTGAGCGCAGCACCGGCAGCGGCATCCGGTACTCCACCAGTATCGGCCTGGTTTTGGGGGACGAGCGGCTCACCGACACGTTTTACGGCGTTGCACCAGCCTATGCCAACGCCACGCGACCGGCCTACAAGGCGCAAAGCGGGTTGATCATGTCACGCTTGTCGCTTAACCTCAGTCAGAGCCTGACGCCCAACCTGCGCGTTTTCGGTTTTGCCCGCCTGACCTCGGTGGGTGGAGCAGCCAATGGCGCCAGCCCCCTGGTGCGGCAAGACATGGGGTCCACTGTGGGTTTCGGGCTCCTGTACACGCTGGCCCGCTCTGATGCCCGCGCCACGGACTGAATCGACGTGGGTTGCCAGTGCCCAGCGGCCTGGATTCGTGCAACAAATGGAAACACCGCAGCTTCTTTGACAGACATCATGGGGTGAAGAAATTTCAGTGCCAAAGACGCCGTGCAGGGTAATATTCTTTGAGCAGCCAAAAATAACGTGACAACGCCCATGGTCGATCCAACACCTGACGCTGATGCCTTTGATCTGATCGAGTCCGCCACGCTGCAGTCGACCCAGCGTTTGGTGCACGTTTTACGTTCGCAAAAGATTGAGCTGGAAATGCAGAACGAGGAGTTGCGCCACTCTCAGGCCGAGCAGGACGCGTCTCAAGCGCACTTTTTCGATTTCTACGATATGGCACCGATTGGCTATTGCACGGTCGGCGAAACTGGACTGATCTTGCAAGCGAATCTCGCCACGGCGGCTCTGATTGGCGTCCCGCGAGTGCAACTGATTCAGCAGCCCATCACACGCTTCATTTTTCCGGACGACCAGGATATCTACTACCTGATGCAACAAGGGACCCTGGACATCCATGAACCCGGATTCTGTGAGTTGCGGATGCTCAAAGCAGATGGAAGCGTGTTTTGGGTGCGGCTGGATGCCTCAACCATGCCGCAAAGCGGCACCGGAAGCCTGCGCTTTGCACTAACCGATATCACTGATACCAAACTGGCGGAAGGTGAACGGCTTGCGGCCCATCGCGAGCTGGCTATTGAGGCCCAGCAGAAGAGCCAGCGCGCAGCCGAACTGCTGGTCGCCAACCAGGAGCTGGCCTTTGAAGCGCAACAAAAGGGTCAACGCGCAGCGGAGTTGCTGGTTGCCAACCAGGAGCTCGCTTTTGAAGCCCGGGAAAAGGGCAAGCGTGCCGCGGAGCTGCTGGCCGCCAATGAAGACATCAAGCGCTACATCGCCGAGCTGCAATCTGCATTCATGAGCACGGTTGATGTGGTCATGACCTTGAGCGAAATGCGTGACCCCTACACGGCCGGTCACGAGCGGCGCGTTGGCGCTATCGCGGCCGCGATCGGAGTCGAAATGGGCTGTGAAGAACGCGTGGTGGAAGGCTTGAGAGTCGCAGGCCATTTGCACGACATCGGCAAGATCACCGTTCCATCGGAGATCCTGTCTCTGCCGGGGCAGCTCAGCGCGATACAGATGCTGTTGGTCCGCGAACATGCCCAAGCGGGCTACGACGTGCTCAAGCATGTCAAGTTTCCATGGCCCGTCGCCCTGGTAGCGCTCCAGCACCACGAAAGGGTGGACGGTAGCGGTTACCCGCAGGGGCTTCAAGGTGACGCAATCCTGCTGGAGGCGCGCATCATGGCCGTGGCGGATGTTGTCGAAGCGATGTCCTCGCATCGACCCTACCGCGCAGCATTGGGACTTGAAGCAGCACTCGCCGAAATCAGACGGGGACGGTCAACGGCCTATGACCCCGTGGTTGCCGATGCCTGCCTGAAACTGTTCGACGAAAAAGATTACTCCATTCCGGCATAGCTCGGGCTCGCGGACGGCGCGTGCGCCGCCAGGCTGCCGATGACGAGCCCAGCGTGGATTTCGAACTTAGGCAGTGAGTTGCTCGCGCCATCCCAAGCCAGCCAGGGTGGAAGTGGCGGGTTTGTACTCACAACCGATCCAACCGGTGTAGCCGATGGCATCGAGATGTTTGAACAACCAGGCATAGTTGATCTCGCCCGTGCCCGGCTCATGGCGGCCGGGGTTGTCGGCAAGCTGAATATGGCCTATGCGCGCCAGGTTGTTTTTTAGCGTGGCGCCCAGTTCACCTTCCATGCGCTGCGCGTGGTAGATGTCGTATTGCAGAAAGGCGTTGTCCGCACCGACCGCGTCCAGAATATCCAGTCCCTGTTGCGTACGGTTCAGGTAATAGCCGGGAATGTCGTAGGTATTGATGGGTTCGATTAGCAACCTCAGGCCTGCGGCACCGAGCTCTGCCGCCGCATAACGCAGGTTGCTCACAAAGGTTTGGCGGAGCACATCGCTGGCTACCCCCGCTGGCGCCTTGCCCGCGAGGCAATGGAGCTGTCCCACCCCCAAGCCCCGGGCATAACGTATGGCAGTGGCAACACCGGCGCGGAACTCCTGCACGCGGTCTGGCAAACAGGCAATGCCGCGCTCACCGGCGTCCCAGTCGCCTGGGGGCAAATTGTGCAGCACCAGTTTGAGCCCGTGGGTTTCGAGTTCCTGTCGAATGTCTTCGACGGCAAAGGCGTACGGAAACAAAAACTCCACCGCCTTGAAGTCAGCCTTGGCGGCGGCCGCAAACCGCTCCAAAAAGGGCAATTCGGTGAACAGCAGGGTCAAATTGGCAGCAAAGTTCGGCATGATTTTTTCCAAAGTTCTGTTGTGTTTGGGGTGGGATGTCCTGCAAATTCATTGGGGCTTTGAGTCCGCACTTTAATGCGATACCGGCGACAACCGCATCGCTCTGGCGGCACAGGCCGTCAAGCAGGGCAGTGAAAGATTTCGCGAACCCAACCGACCAACCCATTCAGACCACTCACAGAAATCAGGAAACCACCATGATCCGCCGAAAACTACTTACCGCGCTAGGCCTTGGAAGCCTGTTGCCACTAGCGGTGCGGGCTGCCACTCCCACCCCGTCCGCGGCAGCGACGCCCCCCCCGCCCGGCATTGCCCCACTGCGCCTTACCGACACACAGTGGAAAGAGCGCCTGACGCCCACGCAGTACGACGTGTTGCGCAAGGAGGGCACGGAGCGCGCCGGCACCAGCCCGCTCAACGCCGAGAAGCGCGCCGGTGCCTACCATTGCGCGGGCTGCGATTTGCCGCTGTTCACCTCGAAGATGAAGTATGACAGCGGCACGGGCTGGCCCAGTTTTTTCACAACCCTACCTGGCGTGTTCGGCACCAAAGTGGACAACACGCTGTTTTCCAAACGCACCGAGTACCATTGCGCACGCTGCGGCGGGCACCATGGGCATGTGTTTGACGACGGCCCGGCACCCACCGGTTTGCGCTACTGCAACAACGGCGTTGCACTGAAATTTGTGGTGGCCGCATGAGCGCGACACGATGCACGTCACCCGCTTTGCGCCTGCGTTCGGCCTTGGCGGGCCTTTGCCTCATGGGCTTCACACTGGGCAGTTCCGGTCTTGTCCTTGCGCAGTCGGCAGTACCCAGTGCCAAAGCCCCGGTGTCAGCGCCGGCCACCCAGGGCCGCGCAATTTTCGCGGGCGGCTGTTTCTGGTGTGTCGAATCGGACTTTGACAAAATTCCAGGCGTTTTGTCGACCACCTCCGGCTATACCGGAGGCCGTACCGCCAACCCGACCTATGAACAGGTGTCGAGCAAATCAACAGGCCATGCCGAGGTGGTTGAAGTCATTTACGACCCCTCCAAGGTCACCTACTCGCGCCTGGTGGAGTACTTCTGGCACACCATTGACCCCACCGTCAAGGACCAACAGTTTTGTGACAAGGGCTCCCCGTACCGCAGCGCCATCTTTGCCGTGGATGCCGAGCAGTTCCAGATTGCCCAAGCCTCCAAAGCTGCGTTGGAAAAGTCCAAGCCATTCAGGGAACCGATCGTGACCGAAATCGTCGCTGCCGGTACGTTCTACCCGGCGGAAGACTACCACCAGGACTATTACAAGAACAACCCGCTGCGCTACAAGTACTACCGCAATGGCTGCGGTCGGGATGCACGCCTGCAGGCACTTTGGGGGCCATTGGCGGGCAAATAGGCGCATGCTTATGGTTTTGGCAGCTGCCAACACCATAGGTATCAAAACCGGTCTGCTCCGCAACCCACATACGACGGGCGGATCCTCTCCTTTTCTGTCGACACCGGCAGGTGCAACCCTGACCCGGTAGAACCCGACTGCGTACCCCTGCCACACCGGATTCCAGGTGCAGGCCCCAGAGCGGCCACCGCTTCAGCCTGGGTCGTTTTCCCACCACTTTGTGCCGTACGCGCTTTGCATGGGCACCAGAAAGTCCAAGGTGTGGCCAACATACATGGAACTCGATCCGTTGAGCGACTTAAGAGAGTTGTTCCTATCGCTTGGCATGAAAAAATGCGAATCATTCCATCAATCCACAACCGCCAAGCTGTTAATCCGAACGGGCGTACCCGATTTGGTATAGCCAAGGCAGGCGCGGCTATTGAAGAAATAGCGTTGACTTCCGGCCGCAGAGCTGATCGTCATGGCGTAGCTTTCAGGGAATGGATTGGCGTAATACGGGCTGCCTTGTGCCGCGATGTCCGCGAAACGTTTGGCGCGCTCCAGCAGCAAGGCATTCCATTGCGCTGCACTCTTGGCTGTGGCCTGTGCATGGTTGGCCGTACTAGTTTCAGCCTGCACTGGGGGATGGGTGTCTAACACGCGGCCCGGGTTTGCGGCAGACTGTTTTGCGCTATTCCACGCATTGCTTTCATAGAACTCGTAAAACAAGGCGTTGGTGTTAAGGGTCATGTTCCACAGTGAAGCGTCGATTTGAGCCGCCGTCTCCAGACCAAAAACGATTTGGAAGCCACCCGGCTTGTTATAGGTGACGCCCTCAGTCGTAGCGAGTACATTGGGGCAGCGTGCAGATTTTGAATCGACAGCTGTGCCAGAAGGGATTGGGAAGCTGGCGCTACCCGCCAGAGTACCCGTGGTCTCAATACCACGCTGCTGGCTACAGCGCACGCCTGTATTCGGGGCAAGGGAAAACCCCAGCACATCCAGGCCGGCGTTTTCGACGCTAAAGGCGGGGTTTGCACGCGCATCGGCCACGATGGCTTCGGTGATGTCGTTCGCCGCCGGAATGTCGGCTGGCACCCGCGCAGGGCTGGAACGCACTGTGCCAAAGGTGTACATCGCACCACCCTGCGCAGACCCGCTTGCGCTGGTTATGGGTGGTGCCAGATGGTCACCCAAAAAGCGACCCGTCTCACCCACTTGCGGGAAACCGTCCGAAATATTCATAAACACCTGCTGTTTGTACCCAAAGTTGTGGGCGATGGTCGCTTCTACTTCAGAGTAGAAGCTGCGCACCGCGCGGGGTGTGTATCCGTAAAACTGCAAAACTTGTGGGTTGCACACGCACTGGCTTACGTCTTTTATGCGTCCAAAGGCAACGTCTGTTGTGCTGCTGTACTTGGAGTCAAACACCGGGTTGGCCAAACTGGTGGTGCTCATCGCGACGATATGGCCTTGCGAGCCGGTATCGCCCAAGGCGTTGCTCCTCACGGCGATATTGCAACGCTTGGGCAAGCGATTTTCCAGCGTTGCCTGCCCAAGTCCCGTGACTTTGATCCCCGCCAGCAGGCTGAAGCGGCGCTGGTCGGCACGAATGTGGGCCCCCATATCTGCAATAGCCTTGTTAAATAGGCTCTTAAATGCTGCATCTGCTGGAGAGCCGACGACCCAATCAAAACCACAATTGGCGTTGGGAATGCTGTCAGCGGCGGTTCCCCAGTCTCTCAACACCACCTTGGCCGCGGCACCCAACGTCGGGTCGCCCGTGGTAAACACCCAGTCAGGGATGGAATTGCCTCCCACTTCAATACCCAGCATCACGGTTTTGCTGTTACGCAAGGCAGCGACAAATTCACGGTCTAAAACCGACCAGTCATAAACACCATAAGATGGATTGATGTCTTTCCATGAAAGCCGGATGAACACGCCCTGAGTGGCTGGGTCGGCCCAAACGCTGTCCATGGTCTTGCCCTTGATGCAAGCGGGGTTAGGAATGGGAGGGTCATTGGCGGCCTTATTGGAGTCGGTCGGGCTCATCAAGAAGGGGGCTGGGTTACACAAATAGTCGGTGCTGCCATCCGGATTTGCCACTATGCCGCCAGGAACCAGGCGCTCATTGGGGGCAACACAGGGGACTTTTTTTTCAACGTAGCCGCACTCGCCCGAACCGACTGACATAGGAAAAATTCCAGCCGGGTAGGTGCGATACGGACCCGATATTTCATTGCTCGTGTAGTGGGAGCCTGGCAGCGGGTACGGCATGGCAACGGTGTGGGCCAAACCGGCGGGTAGGCTCGTTGCGTTACATAGTTGTTCGGATGTGATGTTCGCGGAGTTGACTTCGATGATGCTGTCCAAGGGCGTGAGGTTTTGAAACTGCAAGGTGTTGCCTGCCCGCAAGCTGAAATCAGTGGCACCGCCATTGACCATGGCCAAATTGCCATTGGCATCGGGTTCCAGCATGGCGCAAGTGCCGACGACGCTGCATGTCCAGTCCGCTAACTTGCCCAAGGTCAGCACCTGGTTACCCGTCGCTGTACCCAGTGCGTAAACCACTCCATCCTGATCTCCCACGCCCAAGTAGGCATTGGTGCTGGGATAAAAGCGGTAGACAAAGCCAGACCCCGTGCTGCCGAGTTGCGCATTGCGCGGGCCCGGCGGAAACAGCGCGGGCGCCACACGCTCAGCCCAATCGAAGAAGGTGGTGCTGCTGATGGGTGCAATCGGGCTAACCGTTGCTGCACTTGCGCTTAAACAGCCACCGATCAGGGCTGCAACATAGATGTAATACTTCAAAACAGCCTCCAAATCGCATTTGGGGCAGCTTACCCGCGCTCCTGCATTTCACCATCGCATGGGAATGCGACCCCTTTCGCGCGCCATACACCCTAAACTCTGACTGGTATGGAACAAGTTCTTTTGGTTGAAGACGATATTCCCACCCGACAGTGGTTGGTGGATATGCTCTCCGCTGCCGGAGAGCAGCACCTGCAAATCGTATACGCCTGCGGCACTGTGCGGGAGGCCTTGCAATGGCTGCGCAGTGGCAATCCCGCCGACATTGTTTTGACCGATTTAGGTTTGCCCGATGGCAACGGTTTGGACGTGATTCGTGAAGCCAGCCGCACACCTGGGCGCGAGGTGCTGGTCTTGTCCATCTTTGGAGACGAAAAAAACGTCCTCTCCGCCATTGACGCAGGAGCCGGTGGCTACTTGCTCAAAGACGGCAGCCTGGATTCCATTCGTGAGCATCTCTTGTGCCTGCGCAGCGGCGGTTCTCCTTTATCGCCCCGCATTGCCCGCACCTTGATTCGCCGCACGCGCCATGAGGCCGATGGGCACCCGAGCGCAGCCGCAATGCCTTTGAGCACCCCACACCCTCCCGTGTTGACTGAACGTGAGCGCGACGTTCTTACCGGCGTTGGCAAGGGTTTTAGCTACGCCGAAGTAGCCCAGGCTTTGCAAATCACTACCAACACGGTGCGAACCCATGTGCGCAAAATTTACGAAAAACTTTCTGTCAACTCACGTGCCGAAGCGCTCTACGAGTACAACCGCCGCGTAACAGAACAAGGGCAAGCACCAATTAGGTAGTGCGGTAGGTGCATGCAATGCAATCAGTGCAGCCTAAGAACACTTCCACACGCCGCCTTTTCGGTTTCGCTGGTGTCTTTTGCGTCATATTTGTGTGGACGCTAGTGTCTTACTCTCAGCGCCCGCTGGTCAGGGAATTGCAGGTTGAGGGCACTCCGAGCGACAGCGCATTTTTTTTCACCCAAGCGCAGTCCCAAGTAGCGGGCAACAGTTACCCTGATCATCTGCCCGTGGCCAGTGATTGGGCGCCAACGCCATTGCCAGACAACTGGGATGGCAATCGCAAAGGCTTTAGCGGCTATGTGTGGTACCGATTGGAAGTGCCGCAAAGTGCCCGGGCGTGGCAACGCCCAACGGTGTATGTTCCCGCAGCCGGTATGAATGCCGAACTGTGGCTCAATGGGCGGCAGGTGGACGGCGTGGGGCGCATGGTGGGGCAGGTGTCACGACATTTCTACACCCCACAATTGATGAAAATCCCGCCCGCTTTGTTGCAGGAATCCAATGAGATGTATTTACTACTGGTAGGCTACCCTGGCTATCGCAGTGGTTTGGCTCCGGTGTGGATAGGTGAACACGATGCGGTCTTTGACGCGTGGCGCCAGCGCCGCTTTTGGCAGGTCGAGGGCAATGCTGCCACCATTGTCATCAACCTGTCTATGGCCGTTTTTGTGCTTTTAATGGGTTTTCGGGATCGCACCCAGTCGGCCTACTTGTGGTTTGGTGCTTCGGCGGTGGTGTGGGCCATGCGCAACCTGAATTATTGGGTGACCAACCCCATCATTCCCGATTTGTTATTTGCCAAACTTTGTGTCAGCGGGTCAGCCTGGTTTGTTGCCTTGTTTGCCATTTTTTCCATGCGTTTTACCGAAACCCACTTGTCAGGCTACCGCGGGCCGCGTTGGCTCCAAAACTTTGCATTGACATACGCGCTGCTTGCAACAAGCCACTTTTTGCTCGCGCCAGACTACGCCAGTGCCAATAGCGGGTTCGCGCTCCTATCCCTTATTGGCATTGGCTTGACGCTGTGGAGTGTGTGGCGTTTGCTGCGCCTGGCGTGGGCGCTGCGTACCGCCAATTTGGTTGCCGTCGCAACGGGTGCCACCACCTATTTGTTGCTGCTGTTGAACGACTTCAGCATTGGCACCGATACCCGCAATTTGGGCGAAGTATTTATGCGCCAGTACGCTGCTTTGCCCTTGTTCATTGCCATCACCACCACATTGGGTCGACGTTATGGCGAGGCATTGCAAAGCAGCCAAGGGTTGGCGGCATCCCTGCAAGCCCAAGTGGAGCAGCAGCGCAAGCAAATTCAACACAGCTTTGACCAACTGCGCGATGCCGAACACGGGCAAGCCCGCGCCCAGGAGCGTGCCCGCGTCATGGGCGACTTGCATGATGGCTTGGGCATGCACTTGGCCACCGCCCTGCGCCAGGTGCGCAACCCCGATTTGCCACGCGATTTGCTCGCCAGCACGTTGCAAGACTGCTTGGACGAGTTGCGCGTAGCCGTGGATTCGCTGGATGAGCAAGAGCGTGATCCTTTGTCGCTACTGGGCTCCCTTCGTTTTCGCATGGCTCCCCGCTTTGAAAGCGTGGGTATGCGTTTGGAGTGGAAAGTGGCCGATGATTTGCCCGATTTACCCATGCTCGATCCCTCCGGAGCATTGCATCTGCTGCGCATTGTTCAAGAGATCTTGGGCAACGCCCTAAAGCACAGCCACGCCAACGTGGTCACACTCTCGCTGGCACACCGCAATGGCGCAGCGGTGATTACCATTGCCGACAATGGCGTTGGTTTTGACCCCAGCACTGTGCGCCCGGGCCGGGGGCTGGGGCACCTGCAAAGCCGCGCCGCCCAGCTCGGTGCCCAACTGCACTGGCTGACACCCCCCAGTGGTACCGCGGTGCAACTCATGCTATCGAATCAGTAGCTGATGCTGCATGTCGGCCGTTCCCTACAGCCGAATTGGCTACTGGATTTCAGACTACTTTGCCTTTGGGTCGCATTCCCATGCGATGGAGCGAAAGCATTGCCCGGACTAGCATTGGCATCCTATGAATCGAATGTTCACACAAAGGAGTTGCTATGCAAAAAGGGTGCCATTTACGCAAGGCTTTAGCGGGCAGCGTGCTTGCCGCATTTTCCGCGTTGCCTAGCGTTGGGCAAGCGCAAACCGCTGCCACAACACCCGTTCTTACCGCCGCCGTCAACAGCCATTTGGCACTGGCGCAGCAAGAGTGCCTGTTCCGGTGGGCGCAGGACAAAGTGCCTAAATTCTTGCGCTCACAAGACCCAAAAACCCAGCGGACAGCCCAATTTAACTTCCGGTTTTACGAAAAAACCAATACCTATCTTGCAGTTTCCAACGACGACAAGCATTTGTATTTCTACGCACCCGAAATGGGCAAGGATGCTTTGAAAGACTTGGGGCCAGCAGCGGATTGGTTGTCGAACACCGGCTGTGCAACACCGTACGAACCAATGACGACCGAGTTTGATGAAGTGGGCGTTGCATCCATTTGCAGTCCCGAAGACCCCGGCCAAAACTGCGTGGAGACGCGCCACAACGCGGTTCGCATGGATGATGAGCAGGCAATGTCCTTTGTACGCACGGAATTTGACACCACTTCCAACATCTTCCGTGCGGAACTGAAAGCCGGTACCGAACTGGACCCGCGCCTGGAGGTAGGTGCCTACCTGCACCGTAGCCGAAAAGACCGCAGCCCCCTGCTGCATCGCATCGATTCGCTAACCCAAAAAGGGCAAGTGGTGACCATGCTGCTTTCCAAGGCCAATGGCAAAGACGTGTTCCCGCGTGGACGTATTCGCACGCGCATTCCCTTGGCCGACCCGAGCCTCAAAACAACGCCCAATGCCAGTGGTCTGTCGCCCCGCCTGTCTACACCACCATTTGGCATTTCGGATTGCTCGGGCAATGTGTTTGACACACCGTTTGGCGCCTTCAACAGCAGTGGCGTTCAGGTGGCCGGCAATATGAAGTTTGATTTGACCAAGTGCCATTTCTTGTTGCAAGCCTGGGTAGATGCCTCGCTGGAATGGGATGTCGCGGCGCTTGATGTCGATAGAGTCGAAGTCAGCGTAGGCGGCGGTGTGGATGCAGAGCTGGACACCACGCTGGTGATCGATGTCAATGCCGCGTATGCCACTTCCAAGCGCATCTGGCAATTGCCTACCCCTATCGTGGTGCCCGTAGGTCCCATCGTGTTGAGTGTGACACCAGAGATCAATGCCGGCTTCTCGGTAAGTGGCAGAGCCAATCTGACCGCGTTGGCGGGCTTTAAGTGGACAGACGAAATCACCGTGGGCTTGGGTTACAACGATGTGAATAAATGGTATCCCATCAACCAGCGCAACAACACCTTTACCCACTACGGCCCTACCGCCACGTTTGAAGGCAACGTCACCGCGCGCCCATGGCTGGAATTGCAGACCAACGTAACGGCATTCGGTTTACTGGGCGGCTCGGTTTCGCTAGAAGGTTTTGCCGAAGCCACCCTGACCGGAACCGCCAGCACCTCAGCAGCCGGCACAGTGTCGGGCGAGGTTTGCGCCGCGCTGGACGTGGGGTTGGTACCCCGAGCCGGGGTGGTGGTGGAACTTTTTGGAGCGGACATTTGGGGTGAGGATTGGGCGTTGGCAACGTTTACCTTGCCCGTTGTAAAGAAAACCTGCACCGCTGCGGCCAAGGCACCCACCATCCCGTCGGATGCGGCTACCAACTCCGAGTGTTTTACCGATAGCCAATGCACCCAACCCACCGACCCAACCATCAGCGCGAGCTGCGTTAAGGGGGATAAAAACCTGAGTGGTGCGAATGCAGGAACCTATACCTATGTATGTAAGACGACCTATCCACCCAACTATTGCCCCTACGGCAGCAGTACAGCGGATGCCGTGTGCGCAGCCACTGCGGCACCTCGCACACCAAAAAGCCTGATTCCGGTGTGCAATGCGACCAGCCACCGGTGCGAAACCCCCGACATTGAAGTACCGCCCGCCAGTGGTGCGACGACTCCCGCTGGCAGCACCCCCATATTCGATGCCGCTGCCACCTGCAAAGCGCCTGGCTGTTGCTATGTGAATACCGACTGCGCCGACGGCAACGCCGCAACGACCGACACCTGCGAGAAAACAAGCGCGATCAAGAGCCCAGCTGTCAAAGGTGTTTGCGCCAGCACCCCTAAAAAGGTAACCACAGTAGTAGGCAAGTGATGGAAATCTGCTTTTCGGGGTGCAAGTCGCTATCAAATTCGTAGCTAATTGCGCAAACTCCATGCGCTCTACAGTTTAATTTTTCTTGCAAACCATTTTGTGATCCTGACGGTACCGCCCGACCGTGAATTGCGCTTTGTGCACACCCCTGCACACACGCCATCGGGCCCAAGAGGTGAAACCACTTTGGTGGGCGATTGTTCGATGCGGTTGTAGCAAATGCCATCCAGGGGCGAACCTCGGTGTTGGAGGCTGTGCGTTAATTACTATGGCGCCCACCGGGTAGATTCACTTCTTGACAAGACGTGAATACCGGAAAGCCGCAGGCACACTACGAAGGCTTTGAAATTTCAGACAGTGCTTCAGCGGCCGGTCGGATTTCTGAGCTTTCAACCGCAAAGTCACCCAGCGCAACGATACCAACGAGGCGTTTGTTGCGGTCTACTACCGGCAATCGCCGCACCTGGCGCAGGCTCATCATCTTGGCGGCGTCTTCGACCGTTTCGTCTTCGAAAACCCAGGCAATGCCTTCGGACATGACATCGCGAACCTTGGTGCTGCTGTCTTTGCCGTCGGCCACGGCACGCATGGCAATGTCACGGTCCGTGATGGTCCCTATCATGCGGTCGTGTTCACCTACGGGAAGCATCCCGAAGTCACCCTCTCGCATCTGTTTTGCGGCATCCTGAATGCTCATGTCGGGACTGATCACTTTCACGTCGCGGCTCATCAGGTCTTTAAGTTTCTGCATGGTTTTGGTCCTTGTAGGGGTGGTCTCAATTGACACTTGTATCGGGCGTGACATCATTTCCGTTTTGCAGCCCCCTGACTGTGCGCTAGCCCACACCGCCAGACGCCACCACGGTGCCACTTGCCTGTTGCGCCCGTATCGCCCAAGCTGAAGACTTGCGTCCGTCAGCCAAATTGCATGCTTGTCAGCCTAAATGCCGGGCGTTGCCAGATAGGCAGCAAGGTTGGCAGCCTGCACTGACGTTACGCTGGCAGAAAGACCTCCCATTCCTCCAACATTGCCAGCGATCGCGCCCAGGATCGTGGCTGGGGAATTCGCGCCCGCAAGGATCATGTTGCGGTTTTGCGCCGGATTGGACCCGTGACAACCGGCGCACGCACTGGCGTAAAAAGCCTTACCTGCCAAAGCAGCCGCGCTTGGCGTGGGCGTAGGCGTAGGTGTAGGCGTAGGCGTAGGCGTAGGCGTAGGCGTAGGCGTAGGCGTAGGCGTAGGCG